>JBKPLI010000121.1:0-15740 GCA_046731555.1 Actinomycetota bacterium
ACGCGTAGTTGAACGAGTCGAGGACGGTGGGCGGGCGCCAGGTGCTCATGCGAGGTGCGCGCGTTCGCGCGCTTCCATCTCGAGCCCGTGCTCGTACCCGAGGAGGTGCAGAAGCCCGTGCGCCAGCGGCCACCGCCACTCGTCGCCGACGACCTGCGGGCAGATCACGACGTCGCCGAGCGCGCGCGGGACACCTGCGGGCAGATCGTCGCGGCCGTCGATCGGGAACGACAGGACGTCGGTCTCCTCGTCGATGCCGAGATGCTCGCGCTTCAGCTCGCGCATCTCGTCGGCGCCGACGAAGGCAATGCCGAGCTCGCCCTCCTCGATCCCCTCTGCTCGAAGCACCCGACCGGCGAGGTCGACGGCCGCCTGCTCGTCGACTTCGACGCCGCTGCGGTTCTCGATCTCGACGGCGATCATCGGCGGTCGGTTCCGCTCTCCTCCGCGTGCTGTTTGTAGGCCTCGACGATCCGCTGGACGAGCTTGTGCCGCACGACATCCTGGTGCCCGAAACGGACGAACGCGATGCCGCTGATCTCGCTCAGCACGTCCTGCACGTGGATCAGGCCCGAGCGCTGCTCGCGCGGCAGGTCGATCTGCGTCTGGTCGCCGGTGACGACGACCTTCGACCCGAAGCCGAGTCGGGTTAGGAACATCTGCATCTGCTCCGGCGAGGTGTTCTGCGCCTCGTCGAGGATGATGAAGCTGTCGTTCAGCGTACGGCCCCGCATGAACGCGAGCGGTGCGACCTCGATCGTGCCGCGGTCCATGAGGTTGTTCGCCTTGTCCGGCTCCATCATGTCGTAGAGGGCGTCGAACAGCGGGCGCAGGTAGGGGTCGACCTTCGCGAGCAGGTCGCCGGGGAGGAACCCGAGCCGCTCGCCGGCCTCGACCGCCGGCCGCGTGAGGATGATGCGCGCAACCTGCCGCTCGTGCAGCGCCGCGACGGCGAGCGCCATCGCGAGGTACGTCTTGCCCGTGCCGGCCGGGCCGATCCCGAACGTGACGGTCGAGCGGCGGATCGCGTCGACGTAGCGCTTCTGCGTGACGGTCTTCGGCGCGATCTTCTTGCCGCGGTGGCGCCAGACGACATCGTCGAAGACGTCCCGCACATCGGCCTCGGCCTCGAGCGCGCCGAGCACGGCGTCGACCGTGTGCGCCCCGATCTGGTGGCCGCCCTCGACGAGCTCGACGAGCTCGTCGATCACCTCGCGCGCCTCCGCCACCTGCGCGTCGTCGCCCTCGAGGGTCAGCTGGTTGCCGCGCAGCCGAACGGTGCAGTGGAGCCGGTCGCGCAGCGCCTCGAGCACGCCGTCACTCACCCCCGCCAGCTCAGCGGCGACCGCATTGGACACGTCCAGAACCTGCTGCATCGCGCCTCAGTGTAGGCGCCTCGCCCGGCGTCACACATTCGGCTCGAAGACGGCACAGAGACGGCACGAACACGTCACACCTGCCTCGGTACCGTGTCTGTAGGGGGACGTCGCTCCCCCTGGGGGCAGGTGGAGCTCAGGCGAAGGCCGCGGTCGCCTCGGCGACGCGGCCGAGGTTCGCGAGCAGCGTGCCTACGCCGCCCGGCCCGCCGAAGCCGTGGTCCGCGTGGGGCAGCTCGAGCACGTCGTCGGAGAGCTCGCGCGCGAGGGCGCCGTCCCACGACGGGTCGGCCGTGCCGCCGACGAGGAGCGCGGGCGCGGTGCGGCGGCGCAGCATCTCGACGCACTGCGGGTCGTTCAGGAGCGGCGTCAGCCAGATCGCCTTCAGCGACCGTTCCGCGGCGAGCCCGGCGGCGCGCGTCGTCAGCGACTTCGCGACGAGCACGAGCTCGTCGGCGTGGCCGGCGGCTGCGAGCGCGGCGTCGGCCCGCTCGCGCGTCCATGCGGTCGCGTCGAGCGAGCGGTCTCGGAATTCGTCCCACACCTGCACGACGCTCCAGCCGCGGTCGCGGAGCGCGTAGAGCGGCGCCGCGACTGCCGGCATGCCGCCGAGCATCGCGCCCGGCAGCACAACTGCGACGCGCTTCGGGTCGCCCTGCCACCGATAGCCCCGGCAGACGCCGAGGTCGATCGGGTCGATCACGCGAGCTTTTCGCGCACGAGCTGGCTGACGGCCGAGCCGTCTGCTCGCCCCGCGACCTGCGGCATCACGTCCGCCATCACGCGCCGCATGTCGCCCATGCTCGTCGCGCCGTTCTCGGCGATCGCGTCGTCGACGATCTGCTCGAGCTCCTCCTCCGACAGCGGCTCCGGCATGAACTCCTGGAGGACGGCGAGCTCGGCCTCCTCCTTCTCCGCCTGCTCCTCGCGCCCGCCGTCGCGGAACGCCTCGGCCGCCTCGTTGCGCTTCTTCCGCTCGCGCTGCAGCACCTGCAGCTCCTCCTCGTCGGAGAGCGGCCGCTGCAGCTCCTTCTCGGCGGACTTCAAGCTCGAGAGGATGAGGCGCAGCGCGTCACGGCGATCGTTCTCGCGCGCGAGCATCGCCTGCTTCACCTCCTCCTCGAGCCGCTGGATGAGGCTCACAGCTCGGCCTCCGCGGTGGCGGCGCCGGCCGGCATGCGCTCGGGCATCTCGTCGCCGCCGAGCACGTGCCAGTGCAGGTGGAACACGGTCTGGCCGGCGCTCGGCCCCACGTTGACGACGACGCGGTAGTCGGTGAGCCCGACCTCGCGCGCGGTCTCCGCGACGAAGTCGAGCATGCGCTTCGACTCCTTCGCCGGGAACTCGGAGACGTCGCGGAACGTGTCGACGTGACGCTCGGGGATGATCAGGAGATGCACCTTGGCCTGGGGGTTGATGTCGTTGATCGCGACGAACCCTTTCGCCTTGTTGACGTAAGCGCCTGCACGAACGATGTCGCAGAACAGGCAGTCGTCACGCTGCGACGGCATGGATCCCCTCGTCGGTGACGGATTCCGCACGCACGCGCACGAGCTCGCCGACCGGCGCGTCGACGAGGAACGGCGAGTAGTCGTCGCCGTAGCCGCGGCCCGGCCGGTCGACGAGCACGACGTCCTCGCGGCCGACCTTCGTCCGCCAGCGGCGCACCTCGAGCTCGTGCGAGAGCGCGCGCAGGCGTGCGCCGCGTTCGCGCTTGGCCTGCGGCGGCACCGGGTCGTCGCGCTCGGTGACCGTGCCGGGGCGCGGCGAGTACGGGAAGACGTGCACCTTCGTCAGCCCCGCGCGCTCGACGGCGCGCAGGGTGTTCGCGAACGCCGCGTCGTCCTCGGCCGGGAAGCCCACGATCACGTCGCTCGTGAGGTTGAACTCGCCGGCGAGCGGCTCGAGGCGCCTGAGGTATGTGTCGGTCGTGTAGCGCCGGCGCATCGCGTGGAGCACGCCGTCGTCACCGGACTGCAACGGCACGTGGAGGTGCCTCGCGGCGGTCGGCGTATCGCGCAACGCCGCGACGAGCTCGTCGTTCACGTGGTTGATCTCGATCGAGCTGAGCCGCAGTCGCTCGAGGCCGGGCGTGGCGCCGACCTGGCGGACGAGGCCGGCGAGCGTGCGCCGCGCCTCGCGGTCGCGGAAGCAGCCGAGGTTGATGCCCGTGAGGACGACCTCTCGGTGCCCCTGCGCGACGCGGCGCGCGACCTCGCGCAGCACCGCATCGGCGCTGCGGCTGCGGGACGCGCCGCGGACGAGCGGGATCACGCAGAAGTTGCACGAGAACGAGCAGCCGTCCTGGATCTTCACGAACGCCCGAACGCGGTCGACGCGCACGTCGTCGTTCACGCAGCCGATCGCGCCGACATCGGTCGCGACCGCGTCGACGGTCTCCTCCGCGCGCTTCGCGACCACGACCACGTTCTCGGGCAACTGCGCGAAGGCGTTCTGCGAGAGGTTCGCGCCGCAGCCGGTGACGTACACGCGTGCGTGCGTGCGCGCGGCGCGCGCGGCGGCCTTGCGGCTCTTCGCGACGGCCTCGTTCGTGACGCAGCACGTGCTGATCACAGCTACGTCTGCGGACGATCCGTTGGCGTCGGCTTCGGTGTGGCCGTCGCGAACGAGCCGCTCGCGGATCGCGTGCGCATCCACATGCGAGACCTTGCAGCCCAGGAAGTCGACGCGGAAGGTCGCCATGCGCCGCGGATGCTACTTCCGTCGCGCTCGTGACGCCGAACGCGCGTCGTCGCGGCGTGCGCCTCGTCCACTGCGGACACGGCCGTTTCCGCGAGTCGCGGCGCTCGCACCCCTGGGGACTCCCGTCTCCCTACACGAACGCTAGCCGGGATCGTGTGACGTGTCTGTGCCGGCTTCGTCACGAATGTGCACGCGCTCGTAGACGTCGGCGGCCCACCCGTCGACCTCGCGGCGCTCGACGCGGCGAAAGCCGTCGAGCGTCGGCGCTTCGCTCGCGAGGAACCCGGAGGCGACGAGGCGGTCGGTGTCGAGGAGCGACGGCAGCGCGACGATCGCCTCGCGCGAAATGTTCGCGACGACGAGGTCCGCGGCGGGCAGCCGCGCGCCGGGGTCGACGAAGCGCACGTCGAGCTCGACGCCGTTCGCGGTGGCGTTCGCCCGGGTCGCGTCGACGGCCGCCTGCTCGACGTCCACACCGACGACGGGCGCGTAGCCGAGGCGAGCCGCCGCGATCGACAGCACGCCCGAGCCGCAGCCGACGTCGAGCAGACTCCCGCGCGGCAGCTCGAGCAGGAGGCCGAGGCAGAGGCGCGTCGTCGCGTGCGCGCCGGTGCCGAACGCGCGGCCGGGGTCGATCACGACCGCCGTCGTGTCCGGCGGCGGCGGCTCCCACGGCGGTCCGACCCAGAGCTCGCCGACGCGCACCGGCCGGTGGAAGTCGCGCCAGCGATCCTCCCACCCGTCGTCGACGTCGCTCCCCCTCGCGCCGCCGAAGGCCTGCCACAGGCGCTCCTCCCCCGAGGCGTCCGTGTACGCGACGAGCTCGACGCCGCCCGTGCGGTCGATCTCCTCGAACCCGGTCGGGAACAGCTCGAGCATGACGGCGCGCGCCTGCTCCGCGCGCTCGGCGCCGACCTCGACGCTGACGCGGCGTAGGCCGGTCAGCGGAAGGCGCTCTTCAGCTTGTCGAAGAACCCTTCATCGCGGCGATACGTGTCGTCGTCGCTCGCGCGATCGAACTCCTCGAGCAGGCGGCGCTGCTCGTCGGTCAGCCGGCGCGGAACGCTCACGTTCACGAGCACGCGCTGGTCGCCGCGGCCGAAGCCCTGTAGCACGGGCATCCCCTTGCCGCGAAGGACGCGTACGTCGCCCGGCTGCGTACCGGGGTCGAACGTCAGCTCGACCGAGCCGTCGAGCGTCTCGACGCCGACGGTCGCGCCGAGGGCCGCCTCGACGATCGTGAGGTCGACCTGCGAGAAGATGTCGTTGCCCTCGCGCACGAACCGCTCGTCGGGGCGCACGCGCACGAGGACGTACGCGTCGCCGGCACGACCGCCGAGCGCGCCGGCATGGCCCTCGCCGGACAGGCGGATGCGCTGGCCGTCGTGGATACCGGCCGGAACGTCGACGTCGAGCCGCCGCTCCTCGAGCGTCCGCCCCGCGCCGTTGCAGGTCTGGCACGGATGCTCGATCACCTGGCCGCGCCCGCCGCACTGCGGGCACGCCGACGTGCGGATGAACTCGCCGAACAGGCTGCGCGAGACCTGTTGCAGCCGGCCGCTGCCGCCGCAGCGGTTGCAGGCGATCGGCTGCGTGCCCGGCTTCACGCCGTCGCCGCCGCACGCCGCACAGGACACGGCGATCTGGAGCGGCACGGTCACCTTCGTCCCGCGCGCCGCGTCGACGAGGTCGATCGCGATCTCGGCGGCGATGTCCGCGCCGCGCGCACGGCCGCCGCGCGTGCCGACGCCGAAGAGGTCGTCGCCGAAGAAGGCCGCGAACAGGTCGCCGAGGTTGCCCATGTCGAAGTGCGTTGGTGTGAACCCGCCCGAGCGGAGGCCGGCATGGCCGAAGCGGTCATAGAGCTGCCGCGTCTCCGCGTTCGAGAGCACCTCGTACGCCTCGGAGATCTCGCGGAACCGCGCCTCGGCGTCGGGCTCCTCGGACACGTCCGGATGCAGTCGGCGCGCGAGGCGGCGGAACGCCTTCTTGATCTCGGCGTCGTCGGCGTCCCGGGGGACGCCGAGCAGCTCGTAGTAGTCGTGCTCGGCGGTTGCCATCGTCTACATCGTGCCAGCGGCGCGGGCCGGCTCAGTCGTCCGCGTACACGTCCTCGACGAAGCGCGACAGCTCGTGCGCGGCCGAGCGGACCGAGCGGAGCGCCTTCTCGTAGTCCATCCGGAGCGGGCCGAGCAGGCTGACCGCCCCGAGCGACTGGTGCGAAAGGCCGTACGTCGCTCCGACGAGCGCGAGCTCGCGCAGACCCGACGTCTCGAGCTCGTCGCCCACGCGGACGAACGGCCGCCGCGGGTCGAGCGACTGGGCGAGGACGTCGAGGAGCGCGGCGCGCTTCTCGAGCGCGTCGATGAGGCTGCGGTACGCACCGATCTCCTCCGACCGCAGCTCGTCGAGCAGGCCGGCCGCACCTCCGACGAAGAGCTGGCGCGCGTCGTCGGCCGCGTGTTCGAACGTCCCGCGGACAGTCGCGAGGAAGAGCCGCTCGCGCGCGGAGAGGCTCGGCTCGTCGAACGCCTGCCGGAGGGCGCGCGAACCGAGGCGGACGCCGGTGAGCCGCTCGTTCAGGTACTCGCCTGCCCACGTGACGAGCCCGATGTCGACCGGGTCCGGGAAGACGTGCCGGAGCTTCGAGACCGAGCCGGTCGAGGTGATCACCACGACCACGACGACGTTCGGCTGCAGCGGGAGCACCTCGACGTGGCGCACGGTCGCGCTCTCGAGCGGCGGCGCCGACACGAGCGCGAGCAGGCGCGACACCTGCGCGAGCATCTCGGTCGTCGCCTGGAGCGCGTCCTCCACCTCGGCGCGGGCGGCGCCCAGCTCGAGGCCGAGCGGCCCCGGCCTCGGCTCCGGCTCGGCGAGCAGATCGTCGGCGTAGAGCCGGTAGCCCGCCTCGGTCGGAACGCGGCCGGCCGACGTGTGCGGGTGCATCAGGTACCCGCCGCGCTCCAGCTCGGCGAACTCGGATCGCACCGTCGACGAAGAGACGGCCAGGCCGCTCCGTTCGACGAGCGTCTTCGAGCCGACCGGCTGGCCTGTCGCGACGTACTCCTCCACCACGTACCGGAGGATCGCGCGTTGCCGGATCGTCAGCGTCGAGGCCACGTCACGGCCATGGTAGGCCAGCGGCACCGAAGCCAGGCGGCTACGCGAGGAGCGTCGCGGTCACGCCGCCGCCCACGAACCGGCCGCGTGTCGTGAGCGCGAGGGTGCCGGGGCGGCGCTCGGCGAGGCCGAGCCGCTCCATCCGCGCGAGGCCGCTCGCGTCGATCGCGTGCTCGATCCCTGCGAGCGGCAGCGGCTCGTCGAGCCGGAGACCGAGCATGACGCGCTCGCCCGCGCGCACCTCGTCCGACAGCTGCTCGGTCTCGCGGGCCGGCCGGTCGCCGCGCTCGAGCGCCGCGAGGTAGCGCGCGAGGCCCGGCGTGTTCCGCCAGCGGCGATGCTCGATTGTCGAGACAGCGCCCACGCCGACGCCGAGATAGTCCCGTCCGAGCCAGTACGCGAGGTTGTGGTGCGCGCGTAGGTCACGCCCGCCCGCGGCGGCATCCGCGCGGCAGAAGTTCGCCGTCTCGTACCAGCGGTACCCGGCGCCGGTCAGCGTCGAGACGACGTGCTCGAAGTAGGTCTCCATCGACTCGCCCTGCCGCTCGAGCTCCGCGCCGTGCGCGTGCGTGAAACGGGTGCCCGGCTTCGCTTCCAGCTCGTACGCGGACACGTGCTCGGGCTCGAGCGCCAGAGCCTCGGCGAGGTCGCGCTCGAGGTCGGCGGCGCTCTGGCCCGGGATCCCGTAGATGAGGTCGAGCGAGATGTTGCCGAATCCGGCATCACGGAGAACGTAGACCGCTCGACGGACGTCCTCGGGCCTGGCAGTGCGTTCCAGCACGTCCAGAAGGTGCCTGTGGAAGCTTTGTGCGCCAATCGACACACGGTTGACACGGTTCCGTGACAGAAGCGCCGCAAGCTCGGGCGTCACGGTCTCGGGATTGGCCTCGACGGTCACCTCCCTCGCGTCGGGAAGCGCGGCGAGCAGGCGCTCGAACGCGCCCGGCTCGGTGAAGGTCGGCGTCCCGCCGCCGACGAAGATCGTCTCGACGTGCGGCGCGAGCAGGTTGCGCTCCAGCGCGAGCTCGCGGAGGAGCGCGTCGACGTAGCGTCCGTGGTCGTCGCGCCGACCGACAGCGGTCACGAAGTCGCAGTAGCCGCAGCGGTGCGAGCAGAACGGCAGGTGCACGTAGAGGTGACGCGCGCCGCTCATGCCGGCCCCCGACGCGGCCGGGCGACGAGCTCGCCGCCGCAGTTCGGGCAGACCTGCGACAGCGACTCCGCGCACGCGGCGCAGAACGTGCACTCGTACGAGCAGACCACGGCCGCGCCGTCCGGCTGCAACGCCGCCCCACACCGCTCGCACGCTGCACGCATCTCGAGCGCCATCGCTAGCGCCTCGACCCGTCGCCGAGGTTCAGGACGGCGAGGAACGCCTCCTGCGGCACCTCGACCGCCCCGACCTGCTTCATGCGCTTCTTGCCCGCCTTCTGCTTCTCGATCAGCTTGCGCTTCCGCGTGATGTCGCCGCCGTAGCACTTCGCGAGTACGTCCTTGCGGCGCGCCTTGACGGTCTCGCGCGCGATGATGCGCGCGCCGATCGCGGCCTGGATCGCGACGTCGAACATCTGGCGCGGGATCTCCTCGCGCAGCTTCTCGACGAGCATCTTCCCGCGCTCGTACGCGAAGTCGCGGTGGACGATCAGCGACAGCGCGTCGACCGGCTCGCCGCCGACGAGGATGTCCACGCGCGCGAGATTGCCGGGCCGGAAGCCGGCAAGGTCGTAGTCGAAGCTCGCGTACCCGCGCGTGCGGGACTTCAGCTGGTCGTAGTAGTCGAGCACGATCTCGGCGAGCGGCAGCTCGTACGTGAGGTGCACGCGTTCGGGCGAGAGGTACTCCATGTGGTCGAAGCGGCCGCGCCGGTCGTTGTTCAGCTCCATGACCGCACCGACGAACTCCTTCGGGACGATGATCGACGCCTTGATGTACGGCTCCTCGACCTCGTCGAACGCGTCGGGCAGATCCGACGGCGTGTGCACCTCCACCCATTCGCCGCCCATGGGCTTGACGCGGTAGGCGACGTTCGGCGCGGTGACGAGGAGGTCGAGGTCGAACTCGCGCTCGAGCCGCTCGCGCACGATCTCCATGTGCAGCAGGCCGAGGAAGCCGCAGCGGAACCCGAAGCCGAGCGCCTGCGACGTCTCGGGCTCGTAGAAGAGCGCGGCGTCGTTGAGCTTCAGCTTCTCGAGCGCGTCGCGAAGCTCCGGGTACTCGTCGGAGTCGGTCGGGAAGAGCCCGGCGAAGACCATCGGCTTGACGTCCTTGTAGCCCGGCAGCGGCCCGGCGGCGGGCCGGCGCTCGGAGGTGAGCGTGTCGCCGACGCGCAGCTCGCTCACGTCCTTGAGGCCGGTGATGACGTAGCCGACCTCGCCGGCGCCGAGCGTCTGCACCGGGCGCATCGCCGGCGACATGAAGCCGATCTCCTGCGCCTCGAAGCGCGTGCCGAGCGCCATCGCGCGCAACTGCTCGCGCGGGTGGAACTGGCCGTCGACGACGCGCACGAACGCAACGACGCCGCGGTACTGGTCGTACGACGAGTCGAAGATGAGCGCGCGCGGCGGCGCGTCGGGCTCGCCGGCCGGCGCCCGGATGCGCTCGACGATCGCGTCGAGCACAGCCTCCACGCCCTGCCCCGTCTTGGCCGAGATGCGAAGGACGCGATCCGCGTCCTCGCCGATCAGGTCGGCGACCTCGGCCGCGGCGGCGTCGGGGTTTGCCTGCGGCAGGTCGATCTTGTTCACGAGCGGGACGATCTCGAGGTCGTTCTCGATCGCGAGGTAGGCGTTCGCGAGCGTCTGTGCCTCGATGCCTTGCGCGGCATCGACGACGAGCAGCGCGCCCTCGCAGGCCTGGAGGCTGCGGGACACCTCGTACGTGAAGTCCACGTGGCCGGGTGTGTCGATGAGGTTGAGCTCGTGGCCCTTCCAGTTGACGCGGACGGCCTGCGCCTTGATCGTGATGCCGCGCTCGCGCTCGAGGTCCATGGAGTCGAGCAGCTGGTCGCGCATCTCCCGCGCCGAGACCGTCTCCGTCAGCTGGAGGATGCGATCCGCGAGCGTCGACTTGCCGTGGTCGATGTGCGCGATGATCGAGAAGTTGCGGATCTGGCTCTGGTCCATGGCGCTCTAGCCGCGGAAGCGGCGGCGCAAGGAGAGTAGCGCCTCGATCTCGCGCACCCGGAGCAGCCGGGCGAGCGTCAGGTACACGAGCACGGACGCGGTGAGCGCCGGCAGCAGCGAGAGCAGCTGGCCGCCCGTCGAGCGGCCCAGCGCGTCGTCGAGCGGGTACCAGACGGCGAACGCAACGGCGCCCGCGACGGCGGAGGCGACGGCGACGCGCCAGAAGGAGTGCATCACCTCGCCGAAATCGATCCGGTGCAGCCGCGACCGCAGCAGGACGAGCAGCGCGGCGGTGCCGACGATGTTCACGATCGACGTCGCGAGCGGGATCCCCCACACGCCGACGGGCGCGAAGGCGACGTCGAGGATCGCGTTGAGCACGAGGTTGCCGAGCGCGACGAGCGTCGGCACCCAGTTCGACTGCAGACTGAAGAAGCCGCGGTTCAGCATCAGCATCGTCCCGTTGAACGTCAGCCCGAGGCAGAACGCGGCGAGCGCACCGGCGACGACGGGCGTCTGGTCGGGCGTGAACGCGCCGCGCTGGTACACGAGGCGCGTGATCGGCTCTGCGAGCACGGCGGTGACGACGCTCGCCGGCACGAGCATGAACGCGATCTGACGGAGGCCGAGCGACACGGTCGAGCGGAAGCCGCTCATGTCGCGCCGCGACGCGAACCGCGCGAGCGACGGGAACAGCACTGTCGCGACCGCGACCGAGAACATCCCCTGCGGGAGCATGTAGATGCGGAACGCGGCGTCGATCGCGGCCGGGGCGAGATCGGCGTCGATCAGATGCGCCGCGATGACACCGTCGATCAGCGCGTTGATGTTGATCAGCCCGAGCCCGAGCGTGACGGGAACCATCAGCTTGAAGACCTGGCGCACGGCCGGGTCGCGCCAGTCGATGACGAGCTCGAGCTTCCCGTCGCGCCCACGCAACCATGGCAGCGGCAGCAGGACCTGGATCAGCGTCGCGACGAGGATCGAGCCGGCGTAGACGTAGAGCTTGCCGTCGGTCGTCTCCGCGTTCGGGACGCCGATGACGAGCCCGGCGATGATCGCGAGGTTCCACGCGACGGGCGTCAGCGCGGGGACGCTGAACTCGTCGTAGGAATTGAGGATCCCGACGATGATCCCCGACGCCCCGAGCAGCGTCACGATCGGGAACAGGATGCGCGAGAGGCCGACGACGAGGTCGTGGTCGTGCGGGTACAGCGGCCGCATGATCCACGGCGCGACGAGGATGAAGAACGCGGTGACCGCGCCGAGGCCGAGCAGCATCAGCCAGAGGAGGCTCGACGCGACGCGCCACGCGCGCTTGCGCTCGCCGCGGTCGAGCAGGTCGCTGAAGACGGGCACGAAGGCGGACGACAGCGCCGCGTCGGCGACGAGCGCGCGGACCGTGTTCGGGACCAGGAACGCGATCTGGAACGCGTTGATCGGCCCGGCGACGCCGAAGTAGTTCTTCGCGACGATCTCGCGCACGAGGCCGAGCACGCGCGAGAGCCCGGTGGCGAGCGAGAAGATGAGCGTGGAGACGGCGAGGCGCCTCGGCTTCCTGCGCCCGCCGGCCTGCGTCGCGCCAGTGTCCGCCGCCTCGCCTGTGCCCGGTGTCGTCACGCGGTCACCCGTCGAGCACCTTACGCGGCGCTCGGGCCGGAACCTGCCTGCGCGGCCGGTCGTCGCGCGTCCCGGGTCCTCCTCCCCCTAGGGGGATTCGCATCCCCCTGCGGTCACGATAGCCGCGGCCGCGTCACGTGTCCGTGTCGCGAGTGGGACGAAAGCGTGACGTTTCGTCCACAGCCGCAGTAGGCCGCGCGCCGCCTGGGAGCGCGACGGGTCTGGTACCATCCGCGCGCCCGCAGGAGCGGGCATTTCTTACGGTATGCCGAACATCAAGCAGCAGAAGAAGCGCGTCCGCCTCGCCGCCGAGCAGCGGCTCGAGAACCTGCGGTACCGCTCGACGATCAAGACGCTCTCGAAGCGGCTCACGAACGCGGCGGCCGACGGGGACGCCTCGACGGTCGACGCTGAGCACCGCAATCTCGTGAAGCTCATCGACCGCGCCGTCGCACGCGGGGCGCTGCACCGGAACGCCGGCGCGCGCAAGAAGTCCCAGGCCGCGCGGATCGCCTCCGGCGGCTCGGACTCCTAGCTACGCCTCGATCCGAGCCGGATTGCGGCCGCGATCTCGTCGCGCCGCGCGTCGTCGAGGTCAGGCGCCCGCCAGGGCGGCGAACCCCAGGCCGGCTGCACGCCGTCGCCGCGCGTGCGCGGGATCACGTGCAGGTGGTAGTGGAAGACGTCCTGGCCCGCGTCGGCGCCGGAGACCTGGTGCAGCTTCATGCCTGGGACGCCCAGCGCTTCGCGGATCGCGACGGCGAGGCCGAGCCGCCAGGACGACCTGCGCGAGCTCGTCGTCCGATGTCGAAGAGGTCGCGCCGGTGCGCGCGCGGGACGACGAGCGTGTGACCCGGTGTCGCGGGCGCGGCGTAGAGGAACGCGAGGACACGCGAGTCGTCGTACACGACCCGCGCCGGTAGCTCTCGGGCCGCGAGGCGCAAAAGACGCAAGTCGCGTCGTATGCCGTCAAGCGTGGGCGGCGCCGCGCGCGCTCGTGATCTCGACGAGCGCGCGCTCGAGCTCGAGGTCCGGGGCGAGCCGCGAGCCCCCCTTGAGCGCGTGATCGAGCTGCGCGAGGCGGACGGTCACGTCCTGCAGCTCCTCGCGGCTGAAGTTGCGCGACTGCGCGTAGAGCTTCTGGACGTAGAACGGGTGCTGCTTGAGCCGTACCGCCGCGTCCTTCGCCGTCAGCCCCTCGGCCTCGAGCGCCTGGCAGGCGCGGATGCGCGAGACATGATTCGTGAGCACGCCGACGACGCGCGGGATCGTGCGCGAGCGCGGGTCGCCCGTGCGCTCGAGGAGCGTCTCGGATGCGCGGAGCACGGCCGCGACGTCACGGCTTCCCCAGGCGTCGGTGAGCGCGAAGTTGGAGGCCTCCGCGCGCGGCGGGACGAGCGCCTGCACGTCGGCCTCGGTGATCGTGCTGCCCGCCGACCACGTGGCGAGCTTGTCGACCTCGGTCGCGAGCTCGTAGAGATCGTCGCCGACGAGCTCGATCAGCGCGCGGCACGCCTCGGGGTCGGCCGCGAGGCCGCGCGTCTTGAACTGCTCGGCGACCCACCCCGGCAAACCTCGCTGCGGGACGTCCCACAGGAGCACCTCGCCGGTGGCGGCGACCGCCTTCGCGACGGGCGCGTCCTTCTTCATCGCCTCGCCGACGAGCGCGAGCGTCGTGGCGGGCGCCGGCGCCTGGAGATACCCGGCGATCAACTTCGCGTCGGCCGCCTTCCACGCCTCGACGCCCTCGACGATGACGAGCCGTCCGTCGCCGGCGAACAGGCCGAGCGCGTTGCACGCCGCGACGGCGTCTTCGCCGCTCGTGTCCGCCGCCTGGTGGACGTCGACCGCGCCGGCGTCGAAACGGGCGCGGAGCCGCTGCAGGGCGCGATCGATCTTCGGGCGATCCGTGCCGGCGATCAGGTAGGCCGGTTTGAGGGCGTCCGCCATCGACGCCAAGCATAGGCGGCGGCTCCGAGGGCGAAGACCGCGGCGAGCGCCCGGCCAGTCCGCACCTGCGCGAAGGGAAGCGCGCCGACCGCATGTGCGCACGCGGCGACGTAGGCCGCGATCCAGCCGTTGACCGTGGCCAGGAGCGCCGCTGACGGCGCGCTCAGCGCGGCGAGCCCGGCCGTGACGAACGCCAGCGCGAGGAGCGGCGCGATCGCCGGCTCGGCGAGCAGGTTCGCAGCGATCGCGAGCACCGGGAGCGCTCCGAACTGCAGCCAGAGGATCGGTGCGGTGGCGATACCGCATGCGGCGGAGATGCCGATGCCCTCGCGCACCTTCTGCGGGAGCGGGTAGCCCTCGAGCCGGCGCACGATCCGCGGCGCGAGCATGAAGATCGCTCCGACCGCCGCGAACGAGAGCTGGAAGCCGGCGTCGAAGACGAGGTAGGGGTTCCACGCGAGCAACGCGATCGCGCCGAGCTCGAGGACGTACCACGCGTCGCGGATGCGGCCCGACAGCCAAGCGAGCGAGGCGACCGCGCCCGCGATCCCCGCGCGCACGACCGAGGGCTGCGCGCCGACCGCCAGGACGTAGCCCGCAATCGCCGCCAGCGCTCCGAGCTCCGCGAACACCCGCGGGATCCCGAGCAGCCATGCGAGCAGCAGCACGCCGCCGGCGACGAGCACGACGTTCTGACCCGAGACCGCCAACAGGTGGTAGAGCCCCGAGCGGCGGAAGTCTCCGCGGGTCTCGTCCGTCAGCGCCTCGTCGTCGCCGAGCACGATGCCCTCGAGGACCGCGCGGCGTTCTCCCGCGAGCCCGGGTGCGATCGAGCGACTGAGTTGTCGGCGGAGGCGGTCCGCGACGCCGCCGAGACCGCCGCGGCGGCCCACGAGACGCCACTCGTCCGCGTGCAGCACGACGTGGATGCCGTGCCGGCGCAGCCAGGTGCGCTCGTCGAAGCCGTCCTCAGGCCCGCGCGGGGCCTCGACGACCACGAGCGCCTCCAGGATCCCGCCCTGCGGCGGCGAGCGGCCGACGGGGAGCTCGAGCTGGACCGCCTCGTCCACGCGCCGGTCGCGAAACCAGGTTACGCGCCCTTGAGCGCGGATCGCGAAGCGGCTCCGTCGAGGCGGGGCGGTCACGGTCACGAGCGCGCGACCGGCGCGTCCGAGTTGGGGCTGCAGCGGGCTGCGGTCGAGGACGGCGAGGCGGCCGCTCCCCCACCACCATCCGAGCAGGCAGAGCGCAAGCGCGACGAGCAGGAAACGCGCGAGCGCCGTGTCCGCAGCGGCGATCGCGCAGGCGGCGAGACCGGCGCCGACGAGCGCGGCGCTCCCGGGTCGCCACGCGTTCGCGAGCGCGAGCCCGACGCACATCGCGCCCGCGAGCAGGTGCGCCGGGTAGCGGACGAGCGGGCTCATGGCGCCACCAGCTTCCGCAGGTCGTCGAGGCGGGCCGGCCCGATGCCCGGCACGGCGTCGAGCTCGTCCGCGGACGCGAACGGGCCGTGCTGCTCGCGGAAGTCGACGATCTTCTGGGCCGTCACCGGGCCGACGCCCGGTAGCTCGTCGAGCTCCTCGACGCTCGCCGTGTTCAGGTGCACCGGCCCCGACGCGGCCGCCGAGGAACCCACTCCGGCGCCCACGGCCCCGCGCCCACGCCCGGGGACCACGACCTGCTGGCCGTCGGCGAGCGGCGCGGCGAGGTTCACCGCCGACCCGTCGGCACGGCGCGCGAGCCCGCCGGCGCGCGCGACGGCGTCGCCGACGCGGTCGCCCTCCTCGAGCCGGTAGACACCCGGCCGCTGAACCGCACCGACGACGTGCACGACGATGCGTGAAGC
>JBKPLI010000122.1:0-5048 GCA_046731555.1 Actinomycetota bacterium
GGCCGACCTCGCCGCGGCCGTCCTCGTCGGCGTACGACCCGCGGTGGCCGCCGGCCTCGAAGCCCTGCACGACGAGCGCGTCGGCGCCCGCGTCGCGTGCGTCTCGCGCCTCGTCGAGCTCGGTGACCGTGATCCACACGGCGACCCCGCGCTCGTGCAGCCGTTCGACGGTGTCGCCCGGCGGCAGGCCGAAGGTGGTCGAGACGACGGCCGGCGGGTCGTCGAGCAGGAGCTCGAGCTTCGCAGCGAACGCGTCGTCGTCGAAGCGCGCGGCGGCGGGGTCGACGCCGAGCCGCTGCGCGTACCGCTCGAGCGCGGCCGTGTCGACCTCCGTCTCCGTCAGGACGAAGAGGTTGACGCCGAAGGGCGCGTCGGTGAGGGCGCGCGTGGCGGCGAGGTCGTCGCGCACCACGCCGACCGGCTTGTAGCCTCCGGCGACGAACCCGAGCCCGCCGGCAGTCGAGACCGCGGCCGCGAGCTCGGGCGTCGACGGCCCGGCCGCCATCGGCGCCTGCACGATCGGATGCTCGAGCCGCGGGAACTCCACAGCGGGGACGCTACCCGGCGGCGTCGTCCCAGCCGTCCGGCAGCGCCGGCCTCGTCCACGCCGGGTCGGGGCGGAAGTCCTCCCACCCCGTCGGCCACGGACGCTCGGCGACGACGCGCTCCCCTTCGGCGCGGATCGCGCGCGCCTCGTCGGCCGTGACGCGGCCCTGTCGCGTCGCCGCCTCGAGCTCGTCCTCGTCCTTCCAGTGCGGCTCGCCCGTGTCGGCCGGCACCCAGATGTCGAGGATGCCGTCACGCGTGTCGATCGTGCCCTCGCCGAAGACGTGGCGGTCCTCGAGGTTCACGTACCACCCGAGAAACGTGCCGGCCTCGCGGAAGAGCCACAGCGAGTACGCGCGGCCGCGCGGGAAGAGCAGCACGAGGTCGGTGCCGTGCCACGGCCGGATCTGCGTGGCGCGCGGGTGCAGCCAGCGCTCGTCGAGCGGCACGTCGCGCAGGCCACGTCCGTCGGCCAGAACGGGCATCGCGACCGGCGTGCTCTCGGCGAGGTACGTCACGAGCCAGTCGCCTGCGTCGTCCACGACGCGCAGCGGCCGTCCCGAGCGGAAGCGACCGTCGATGGACCGGTAGCGCAGGACGACGACGTCGCCGCTAGACCACATCCCAGTCCTCGGGGAGCTCCGGCACCGGCCATGCCGGATCGGCGCGGAAGTCGTCCCACGTCGTGGGCCACGGTGGATCCGCCAGCACGCGCGCGAGCTGCGTGCGGACGTCCGCCTCGTCGAGGTAGCCGGCTCGTGCGGCCTCGGCGAGCTCGTCCTCGTCCTTCAGGCGAGGCGTGCCGTCCGGGGCGACGACGAGGTCGAGTTTCTCGTCGACATGGTCGACGAACGCGCCGTTCAGCACGACGTCGCGTTCGAAGTTGACGTACCAGCTCTCGAACGCGCCCTCGCGGCGGAGAGCCCACGTCGACCAGCGGCCGCCGAGGCGGACGACGCCGACCGCCTCGTGCACCGCGCGAACGTCGCGCAGCTCCCAGCCTCCGTCGCCCGGGATGCGCACTTGCCGGTCGCCCTCGAACGGAACCTTGGCGACGATCCCGGGCGGGTGCCACAGGACGAGCGTCTCGGCCGAGCGGGCGACGAGACGGGCCGGTGCGATCCGCCACACGCACCCCCGCCACAGCTCGCGCCGCGCGACGTTCACACGACGTGCCAGTCGTCGGGCAAGGGCAAGGGCTCCCACCCAGCCGGCGGGCGCCAGTCCTCCCAGCCGGTCGGCCACGGGCGCTCGGCGATCGCGCGCTCGCCCGCGGCGCGCACGGCGTCCGGGCCGACGTCGTCGAAGACGCCGAGCGCGGTCGCCTGCGCGAAATCGTCCTCGTCCTTCCAGTGCCACGTGCCGTCGCGGTCGACCACGACGTCGAGCGCCCAGTCGGTCGTGTCGAAGCGCGTGCCGTGCACGCGCAGCGGCGACTGGAGGTTCACGTACCAGCCGAGGAACGACCACTCCTCGTCCCAGGTCACCTCGATCGTGTGCGAGTCGCCTTCGCGCATGAAGCGGAGGACGTGTGTGCGCTCCCAGATGTGGTCGTGCGGCGGATCGCCGCGCACCCACGCCTCGAGGTAGCCGCGGTCGGCGTCGCGGGGCATGAGCTTGCCATGATTCCCGGGCCGGCAGTACATGCCGAAGCGGCCGTCGTGCTCGCCGACGAAGTGGTGCGGCCAAGCCCAGCGGACGCGGTCGCGGTAGATCGAGCGGAGGAGCACAGGGTCGCCCGGTTGCACGAGGCGCGACTCTAAGGTCGCGGGGTTAGTGTCCTGTAAATGCTGTCCGTCGTCGTCACGATCCTGAACGAG
Organism: Actinomycetota bacterium; assembly: GCA_046731555.1. Lineage (GTDB taxonomy): Bacteria > Actinomycetota > Thermoleophilia > Gaiellales > Gaiellaceae > PALSA-600. The sequence goes on from JBKPLI010000122.1 coordinate 2,367, forward strand.
GAGCGCGCTGTCGACGAGCTCTACCGGCGGACGGTCGACGCGCTCGACGGCACGCCGTTCGAGCTCGTGTTCGTCGACGACGGCTCGACGGATGGGACGTTCGCCGCGCTCGAGCGGCTGCACGACGCCGACCCGCGGGTACGCGCCGTGCGGCTGAAGCGCAACTTCGGCCAGCACCCGGCGATGCATGCGGGGCTCGTGCGCGCGCGCGGCGACGAGATCGTGACGATGGACGGCGACCTGCAGAACGAGCCGGAGGACATCCCGAAGCTCGTCGCCGCGCTCTCGGACGCGGACGTTGCGTCGGGTCGCCGCGTCGGTCGCCGCGACGCGGCCGCGCGCACCGTCCCCTCGCGCTTCATCAACGGGATGCTGCGCCGCTTCACCGGCGTGCCGATCTCGGACTTCGGCTGCGCGTTCAACGGCTACCGCCGCTCGGTGATCGAGCCGCTCTTCGGCACGATCGGCAAGCAGAAGTTTACGAAGGCGCTCGTGCTGTCGTCGGGCGCGTCCGTCGTCGAGGTCGACGTCTCGCACGCGCCGGCGCGCTCGGGCTCGCGCTACTCGCCGCTGCGCCTCGTGCGGCTCGCGCTGCACGTGATGGCCGGGTTCTGGCCGCAGCCCGTGCAGTGGATCGGCGTCACGCTCGGGATCGTGTGCTCGCTCGCGGCGGCCGCGCTCGGGATCTACGGCGTCGTGTACTGGATCACCGAGTCGAACTTCCCCGGGCCCCTGTTCGGCGGAGTCGGCATCATCTTCGTCCTCGGCGTGCAGGGATTCATCCTCGCGCTGATCGGCGAGTACCTGGGGAGGATCCAACGCGACGTGGAGGGCAGGCCGCTGTACACCGTGGACAGGGAGCTCGGATGAGGGTGCTCGTCACTGGGGGCGCCGGCTTCATCCCGTCGAACCTCATCCGCCACCTGCTCGCGGAGACCGACCACGACGTCGTCTCGCTCGACGCGCTCACGTACGCCGGCAACCTCGAGAACCTCGCCGACGTGATGTCCCATCCCCGGCTCGCGTTCGTGCACGGCGACATCCGCGACCACGGGCTCGTGTGCGAGCTCGTCGAGGGCGTCGACGTGATCGTGAACGCGGCGGCCGAGTCGCACGTCGAGAAGTCGATCGCCGACGGCGCGGGCGAGTTCGTGCGCACGAACGTCGAGGGGACCCAGATCCTCCTCGACGCGATCCGCGAGACGCCGGTCGAGCGCTTCGTGCTCATCTCGTCGTCCGAGGTGTACGGGACCGCCGAGGCGGCGCCGATGGACGAGTCGCATGCGCTGAACCCGCGCTCGCCGTATGCGGGCACGAAGGCCGCGGGCGACCGGCTCGCGTACTCGTACTTCGTCACGTACGGGCTGCCGGTCACGATCGTGCGGCCGTTCAACAACTACGGCCCGCGGCAGCACCCCGAGAAGGTGATCCCGCGCTTCATCACACAGGCGCTCTGCGACGAGCCGCTGACGATCCACGGCGACGGGCACGCCTCGCGCGACTGGCTCTACGTCTTCGACGACGCCGAGGCGATCGAGGCCGTGATCGCGGCGCCGCTCGAGGCGGTCGCCGGCGAGGTCGTGAACGTCGCAACGGGGGTCGACCTCGCCGTCGAGGCGATCGCCGACCTCGTGCTGGAGATGCTCGGCAAGCCCACCGACCTAAAGCTCTTCGTCGACGAGCGGCCCGGCCAGGTCGACCGCCACATCGGCTCGACCGACAAGGCGGAGCGACTGCTCGGCTGGCGCGCCCGTACCTCCTTCGAGGACGGCCTCGAACGCACCGTCGCCTGGTATCGCGACAATGAGGCCTGGTGGCGGGGCATCCTCGCGAGAGAATCCCGCGCCTTCTCGTCCTAGGCGCCGGGCCTGCACAGCTCGGGCTGCTCGAAGCGGCGAGGGAGCGCGGCGTCTGGACGGCGGTGGCGGACCGCGATCCCCGCGCGCCCGGGTTCGCCCTCGCAGACCGGCGCTGCATCGTCTCGACGGAGGACGAGCCGGCGATCGAGCGGCTCGCCGGCGCGCTCGACCTCGACGGGATCATCGCGCCGGGGACCGACTGGCCCGTCGCGGTCGCGGCGCGGGTCGCCGCGAAGGCGGGGCTGCCGCATCCGATCTCGCCGCAGACGGCCGCGATCGCCACGAACAAGCTCCGACAGCGGGAGACGCTCGGCGCGGCCGGCGTGCCGCAGCCGCGGTGGCAGGCGGTGACGGACGCCTCGGAGATCGAGCTCGAGCTGCCGGTCGTCGTCAAGGCGCCGGACCGCCAGGGGCAGAAGGGACTGACGCTCGTGCGCTCCCGCGACGAGCTGCCCGCCGCCGTCTCGAATGCGTGCGAGGCCTCGCGGAACGGGCTCGCGCTCGTCGAGGAATTCGTCGACGGCCCCGAGGTGACGGTGATCGGCTTCTCGGTCGACGGGGCGTTCTCGGCCGTGGCCGTGACGGACAGGCTGACGGCCGAGCCGCCGGCCTTCGGCGTCGCGCTCGCACACGTCTGGCCGTCGCACGCGAACGAGCACGCGGTGGCGTCCGCGGCGGAGCAAGCCGTGAAAGCCCTGCAAATCGGCAACGGGCCGTCTTACACACAGGTGCGCACAGGTACCTCTGCGCCGGCGGTCGTCGAGGTCGCGGCCCGCCTCGGCGGCGGCCACGACGCCGAGCTGGTCGAGGCCGCCCTGGGCGT
>JBKPLI010000123.1:0-6203 GCA_046731555.1 Actinomycetota bacterium
GGTCGAGCTCGGCCGTGTCGTATGGGCCGAGGCGCGACCAGAGGACGAGTTGCTCCGAGCGCGCGACGACGGCCGTCGGGTCGATCTGCAGGCCGCCGAGCCGCTCGGCGACCTCGAGGATGCCCGCCGGCCGCGGCGCGGACAGGTACGCGCCCTCGACGGCGAGGCGGCGCGCGTCTTTCATGCCGAGGTGCATGCTGCGACGCTATCGGCTGTGAAGGCCGATGCGATCGTGGTGCTCGGAGGCCGCTCCAACCGGCTCCCGGTGGGCCTGCGCCTGCACGAGGAGGGCGTGGCGCCGGTGCTGCTCGTCTTCAACGCGTCGGGGTCGGGGGACGCCGGGCACCTCTACGAGCGGCCCGACCCGTACACGACGCGCGGCGAGGCGCGCGCCATCGCGCGGCTCGCGGTCGAACACGGCTGGCGGTCGGTCGTCGTAGTGACGTCCGGGTACCACGTGCCGCGCGCAGGACTGATCGTGCGCCGCGCGTTCGACGGCGAGGTGCAGATGGTCGGCGCGCCGTCGTGGCGGTGGCGGCTGCCGCTCGACCTCGCGACGGAGGTCGTGAAGGGGGTCTACGCGCTCACGCTTGGGCGCGCTCCCTGATGAGGTAGAGGTAATGGGAGGTAACTCGGGCGCAACCCTCCGCAACGGACAGTGGCCGCACGAAGACCTCGCAAAGAGCGGACGAACTAGAGCGCGTGCCCGACGTTCGAGCCGATCCACACGGCGATCACGCCCAGCACCAAGCTACCCGCCGCGTACGCGACGCCGACCGCGAAGTCGTGCGCGTCGAGCAGCCCCAGCGTCTCCTGCGCGTACGTCGAGAACGTCGTGTAACCGCCGAGCACGCCCATCACGAGCCCGACGCGCAGCCAGGCCGGTGTCTCGTGCCGGTCGACGAGCGCGCCGACGACGAGGCCGATCAGCAGGCAGCCGGTGAGGTTGATCGTGAACGTGCTCCAGGGGAAGAGCGAGTCGCTCCGGCGCTCGATCACGCGGTCGAGGCCGTAGCGGGCCGACGCGCCGAGCGCGCCGCCGAACGCAACTGCGAGTGAGACGGGCATGGGTGGCTCCTTCGGGTCGCAGGAGCCATCAGCCGTGGCGGCGGTCGAAGGCGGGCCCCATCGCCGCCCCGCACGCTAGCGGCTCAATGCCCGTGGGCGAGGAAGTCGAGCAGGTCGGAGCGCGTGACGACGCCGACCGGCCGGCCGTCCTCGGCGACGACGACCGCGTTCGACCCGCCCGTCAGCGCGGTGACGATCTCGTCTACGCCGGCGTCGGCTTCGATCGTCGCGAGCGGGCCCTGCATCGCGCTCGCGACGTCCTCGTGCAGTGCGTCCGCGTTTTTGAAGACACGGTCGAGCAGCGCGCGGTCCTGCAGCGAGCCGATCACGTCGGCGAGCGAGTCGACCTCGCCGTCGCGAACGACGGGCAGCTGCGAGATCGAGTAGCGCTCCATCACGTTGATCGCCTCGGCCACCTTCTGGTGCGCCGCGATCGTGACGAGCGGCGGCGTGTCGCCGTGCTTCGCGCGCAGCAACTCGCGCACCGTCGTCACCGGCGCCGCGCGCTCGAGGAAGCCGTGCTCGAGCATCCAGTTGTCGTCGAGGAACTTCGAGAGGTACGAGCGACCCGAGTCCGGGATCACGGTGAGTACCTGTGCCTCCGGGCCGAGCCGCCTCGCGTACTCGAGCGCCCCCCACACCGTCGAGCCCGCGGAGCCGCCGACGAGCAGCCCTTCCTCGCGCGCGAGCCGCCGCGCGGTGAGGAACGAGTCGCGGTCCGACACGCGGATCCACTCGTCGACGACGGTGAGGTCGATCGTCTTCGGCCACGTGTCCTTGCCGATCCCCTCGACGAGGTACGGGTGCATGTCGTGCTGCGCGTCGGCGGTGTAGATCGAGCCCTCGGGGTCGACGGCGACGATCCTCACGTCGGGCGCGTGCTCGTGGAACCAGCGGCCGACGCCGCTGATCGTCCCGCCCGTGCCGGCCGAGATGACGATCGCGTCGAGCTCGCCGCCGGTCTGCTCCCAGATCTCGGGCGCGGTCGTGTCGTAGTGCGCCTGCGGGTTCGCGAGGTTCGCGTACTGGTCGGGCTTGAAGCCGCCCGGGATCTCCTCGGCGAGCCGCGACGACACCGAGTAGTACGACTCGGGCGAGTCGGGCTCGACCGCGGTCGGCGTGATCACCACCTCGGCGCCGTACGCGCGCAGCATCGAGATCTTCTCCTGGCTCATCTTGTCGGGCATGACGAAGATGCACCTGTAACCCTTGAGCGCCGCGGCGATGGCGAGCCCGACGCCGGTGTTGCCGGAGGTCGGCTCGACGATTGTCCCGCCCGGCCGCAGCTTCCCCTCGCGCTCGGCGGCCTCGATCATCGCGATGCCGATGCGGTCCTTGTTCGACCCGCCGGGGTTCAACTGCTCGAGCTTCGCGAGGATCGTGCCCGGCACGTCCGCGGAGATCCGGTCGAGACGCACGATCGGCGTGTTGCCGACGAGGTCGAGCAGGGTCGGATACTCGCGGGCCATGCGCGCGGAAGCCTAGCGCCGGGCTCTCGGTTGTCGGCTAGACCGTGACGCCGACCGCGTCCGTCTCCGCAATCTCCTCGCGGCGGATGAGCAGGATCGTCGCGAGCAGGCCGACGATCGCCAGCCCGACGCAGACCCAGAACGCCCACTGCGACCCGGACGTGAACGCCTCCGGGACGCTTTGACCCGTCTGCACGAGGTGATTGAAGTGGCTGAGGGAGACCGACGAGCAGACCGCGACGCCGATCGCACCGCCGACCTGCTGCGCCGTGTTGATCAGCCCCGAGGCGAGGCCCGCCTCGTCGTGCTCGACGCCGGCGAGCGCGGCGATCGACACGGGGATGAACGAGAACGGCAGCGCGAAGCCGACGAGCAGGTAGCCGGGCAGCAGGTCGGACCAGTACGACCCGTCGACCGGGATCTGCGTGTACCAGAGCATCCCGAGCGTCATCGCGACGAACCCGATGGCCATGATCGGCTTCGGCCCGACCTTCGTCACGAGCGCCTGGGCGAGCCCGGCCCACACGACCGCGCTTCCCGCCGTTGCGATGAACGTGACGCCCGTGCGGAGCGCGGACCAGCCGAGCACCTGCTGCACGTAGAGCGTGAGGATGAAGAAGTTCGCGAACACGACGGCGCCGAGCAGGAAGCCTGCGACGTTCGCGCCGGCGACCGTGCGCACGCGGAAGATGCGGAACGGCATCAGCGGGTCCTTCGTCCGGGTCTCGATCGCGACGAACGCGAGCAGGAGGACGGCGGCAGCGACGAGTCGCGTGATCGTCCACGCAGAGCCCCAGCCGTGATCGGGTGCCTGTGAGACCGCGTACACGAGCAGCGCGAGGCCGGCCGTGACCGTGACCGCGCCCGCCCAGTCCTGGCTGCGCTCGCGCTCGGAGCGGCTCTCGCGCACGAAGCGCCGACACAGTGCGAACGCCGCGATGCCGACGGGCACGTTCACGAAGAAGATCCACTCCCAGCCGAACGACTTCGTGAGGACACCGCCGGCGAGCACGCCGACGGCCGCGCCCGAGCCGCCGATCGCGCCCCAGATCCCGAGCGCCTTGTTCCGCTCCGGCCCTTCCTCGAACGTCGTCGTGATGATCGAGAGCGCGGCGGGTGCGAGGATCGCGGCGCCGAAGCCCTGGAGCGCGCGCGCGCCGATAAGCACGCCCTCGCTCCACGCGAGGCCGCAGAGGAACGAGGCAATCGTGAAGACGGCCACGCCGACCATGAACACCCGTCGCCGTCCCAGCAGGTCGGCGGATCGGCCGCCGAGCAGCAGGAAGCCGCCGAAGGTGATCGCGTACGCGGTGATCACCCACTGCAGGCTCTCTCGTGAGAAGTCGAGCGCCTCGCCGATCGACGGCAGCGCGACGTTCACGATCGAGACGTCGAGGACGGTCATGAAGAAGGCCGCGCAGACGAGCGCGAGGGCCTTCCAACGGCGTGGATCCGGGGCCATGGGCTCCCCCCTCTGGTCGCTTCGGGCCGAGACGGCCCGCGGCCCGAGGTTATCGCCGGGAGCCTTGGCGCCGCGTCGTCCGCGAGAACGATCTGGCGGGACCAGGGGTCGGGGCCTCCGGAGAGGCCCCGACCGTGCGTGCCCTAGCCCTGGATGACGACGTTGTTGCCCGGGCCGCCGTCGAGCACGTCCAGCCCCGGGCCGCCGAGGAGGACGTCGTCGCCGGCCTGGCCGAGGAGCGTGTCCGCACCGGCCCCGCCGATGAGGACGTCGTTGCCGTCGCCGCCGTTGCCGGTCAGCGGGAGGGTGTCCGCCGCGAGGCCCGACGCTTCGAGCACGTCGTCACCGGCGAGCAGGTTCACCTCGAGCGCGTCGCTCGCCGCCTCGCCATGGAACACGTCGACCCGCGCCGCGAGGCCGAGGACGCTCGCCGCGCCCGCGCTGCCCGCCGCGGAGACGACGTCGTCGCCGGACGTCGCGTTCACGATCACGCGGTCGGCTGCGCCGTCGCCCGCACCCGGTGCGCCCTGCAGCTCTGCGTTCACATGGTCGACGTCGGTGCCGCGGAGGTCGTTGACCGTCACGGTGTCGACGCCGCCGAGCGCGTTGACGTCGACCTGTTCGACGTCGTCGGTGTCCATCGTGATGTTCGCGATGTCGCGGAAGAACCGCAGGCGACCGCCGTTGGCCGACAGGTCGAAGCGCTCGGCGACGTTCGCGCCGTTGAAGCGCATCGTGTCGCGCCCGTCCTGGCCCTCGATGGTGTCGCTTCCGTCGCCGGGGTCCCAGATGAACGTGTCGTCGCCGGCGCCCATGAACGCGGTGTCGTTGCCGCGGTTGCCGTCGATCGTGTCGTTGCCGTCGCCGCCGAGCGCGACCTCAGTGCCCTGCGCACCGGCGATCGTGTCGTCGGCCGCGCCGCCGTCGAGCGTCAGCGCCATCGCGCCGGCCGCGAGGCCCGCCGCCGACAGCGAGTCGTTCCCGCCGAGCCCGTTCACGACGAGCGCGTCAGTCGCATCCGGATGCGCGATCGACACGGATGCCTGCAGGCCGGAAACCGTCACGCCTGCAGTCGCGTCGCCCGCGACATTGATCGAGTCGTTCGCGTCCGTCCCGTTCACGGTGACGCGGTCGAGCGCGCCGTCACCCGCGCCGGGAGCGCCCTGCAGCTCGAGGTTCGCCTTCGTGACGTCAGTGCCCGTCAGGTCGCCGACGTTGATCGAGTCGGCGCCGCCGAGCGCGTTGACGTCGACCTGCTCGACGTCGTCGGTGTCCATCGTGATGTTCCCGATGTCGCGGAAGAACCGCAGGCGCCCGCCGTTGGCCGACATGTCGAAGCGCTCGGCGATGTTCGCGCCGTTGAACCGCATCGTGTCGTTGCCGTCCCGGCCGTCGATCGTGTCGCTGCCGTCGCCGGGATCCCAGATGAACGTGTCGTCGCCGGCGCCCATGAACGCCGAGTCGTTGCCGCGGTTGCCGTCGATCGTGTCGTTTCCGCGACCGCCGCGCATCGTCTCCGCCCCGGCGCCGCCGAGCAGCGTGTCGTCGCCCTGCTCGCCGCGCAGCACCGTCGGGATCGTGTCCGTGAACGCACCGTTCGCGTCGTCGATGCGCACCTGGTCGTCGCCGTTACCGGCGTCCACCTCGATGCGCGAGACCTGCGAGCGGCGCACGCTGAACTCCGCCGAGCCGTCGTCGCCGAAGTCGACCTGCAGGTAGTTCGGATTACCCGCCTGGAGGCGAAGGGCGATGCGGTCGTCGGCGCTCGAGCCCTCGACGATCAGCGTCCCGTGCTTCAGCTTCGGCTGCTTGAACTTCGGCGAGCCGGGCTTCCCGTAGGCCTGGCCGGCGAGCGTGCCGGCGGCGATCGCCGCCAGCGCGGCTGCCGTGGTGCGTGTGAGGTTTCTCATGGCGTCCTTTCGGAGTGATTGACGTGCTCGCACAGCGAGGACACCGGCCGGTCGCGCGTATTCCCGAGGGAATGAAAATCGCCGCGCGGGGTCTCTAGAGGCATGGGGAAGCCAGTACCGTTCGGGTTGCCGTGCCGCTGATCCCGCGCAGCGACGAGGACGACCGCGAGCCCGCCGAGCTGGCGGCGCTCGCCGACGGCTCGATCGCGGACGACCGCCGCGCCGATGTCGAGGCGCAGGTCGCCGCCTCCCCCGAGCTGGCGGCGCGCCTCGCCGAGCAGCAGCGCGCCGTTG
>JBKPLI010000124.1:0-27164 GCA_046731555.1 Actinomycetota bacterium
GAGCACGGCCGCGTCGCGCCCCTCGGCCTCGAACTCGACGCGCGCCGCGGTCGCCCGCCACGGCCGCTCGCGGCCGACGCCGCCCTCGCCCTCCTCGACGAAGCCCCAGCGCGCGAGGGCCCGCAGGTGGTAGCTGCACGAGGACGGGCTCTCGCCCACGACCGCCCCGCATTCGGTCGCGGTCGCCTGGTCGACGCTGTGCAGATGGTCGAGGAGCGCGAGCCGCGTCGGGTGCGCGAGCGCCCGCATCGCGCGGGGGTCGGTCAGCCGAAGTGCGCCGGGATCGGATGTCGAGTCCTGGAAAGAGACGTTTCGAAGCTAGCCCTGGAGCGCGGGATCGTCAAGACGCGTCGCCTGCGCGAGTGCCTCGACGACCCCCGGCAGCTCGCTCAGCTGGACGAAGCGCTCCCCCACTGCGGCCCCGCGCACGAGCGCGCATTCGCCTCCCTGGTCGAACACGCTGTACACCTGGACATCTGCCGCCGAGTAGCCGAACGCACGGAGATGCTCGTTCGCCGAGTCGACGGGATGTAGAGCCACAGAGACCCCCTTTCTCTGGACGCCTGGCAACGATCCCACGACCCGACCCGAGACGCAACATCCGGCCGGGCCGATCCTGGGCGAACGATCTGCTCCGTACCGCGACGGCGTCGCCGCGGGCTCTGCCTACCTGCGCCTTCTGCCTCCGCGCGGCACGATGTAGATGAGCGCGAGGAGGGCGACGATGATCACCGCAGCGATGGCGACGATTGCGACCGTGGACGCGGCGACGATCACCGGCCCGCATGATATCCCCGGGAGTCTGGCGTAAACGCTACGAGTGGTACGGCTCGCGCGTACGCGAGGTGCGCCGTCGTCGTCGGCCTTCCGACGTTCTGTTCCAGCCGGAGTTCCGGGCTTTCGTCAAGCGGGCGATGGGGCTCGAACCCACGACCCTCAGCTTGGGAAGCTGATGCTCTACCAACTGAGCTACGCCCGCGTGGGATCCGCATTGTAGCCCGCAAGTTTTCGGGCGTCTGCGGGTCCTCTTCTGCGCAGGACACGCACGGAGGCGCGGCGCTCGGCTTCTCCCCGGCGTCGGGCGGGCGCAGGTGCGGGACAAGGGCACGGGACGCGCGTCGCACGAGGTGCGGCGCGCGTCTCACCACGCGCATACCATTCGGCTGCGGCATGACAACACCGACGCGCACGCTTCTGCCCCGTCCCGTCCGCGGCCTCGACGGCCGGGCGTTCGACGAGGTCGAGCACCTCGTGCGCGACGACGACCCCGATACGGCGCTCTGCGGTATCGACCAGACCGACGTGCCCTGGGATCAGGGCCTGCCGGTCTGCCAGGCGTGCGCGGCCGTCGCCGAGGGCCGCCTGAGCTAGCTCAGGCGGGCGCGTGCGCCCCCTCGTAGACGTCGATGAATCGCCGGTACTTCGAGGCGATCGAGTCGACCGCGCCGTCGTGGTCGAAGCCCTCGCCCGCGGCGAACGCCTTGACGGCCTCGCCGAAGATCGAGCGGCCGATCGCGAAGCCGATGTAGCCCTCGAGGCCGGCGCCGGCGCGCAACCAGGCGTCGACCTTCTCGTCGGAGGCGCCGCGACCGAGGACGACACACGAGACGCGGTCGCGGCCTTCGCGGCGCACGAGCTGCGCGATCTCGCGGCACGCCTCGCGGTCCTCGATCCCCTCGATCTTCCAGATGTCCGGCTCGACGCCCGCGTTCTGCAGCTGGAGGATCGCCTCCATCATCAGCTCGGGCCGGAGCTCGGTGTCGTAGCGGTCCTCGTCGCCCTCGAAGCGCTCGAGCTGCGCCGGCTCGGCCGGGACGAGCAGCTCGAAGAGGTACTTGCGGCGATGCTCGTGCAGCCACTCGGAGAGGCGGCGCAGCCGCGCCGACTGCCGCTCGTTCATCTCCCTGTCGCCCTCCGGGTTGTAGCGGACGAGCACCTTGGAGAACGTCGGGTCGAACTCCTCGATCTTCTCGCCGAACTGCTCGCCGTACTCGAAGTCGAACTCGTTCTGCCCGGACTTCTCGACCGGCATGGCGAGGACGTACCCGCCGGCCTTCGCCTCGCGCGCCACGTCCGGGCCGTACTGCCCGTCGACGAGCACGCCCGCGTACTCCTTCGGCGCTCCTTGCTCGACCGCGCGCTGGAAGCCCTCCCAGATCAGCCGCTTCGCGTCGGGCACGCGCGCAGGGTCGCCGACCATCTTCTCGAACGAGCCACGATGGTCGAAGGCGAGGATGTAGAGCTTCTGGTCGTAGCCGAGATCGTCGATCCCGATCGGGGTCATCTGTACTCCCTTCCGGTGAACTGGGTCAGCTTCTCGAAACTGTGCCGCGCCTCGATGCGTCGCACCGTGCCGGAGCGCGAGCGCATCACGAGCGAATCGGTGACCGCGCCGGTGCGAACGTAGCGGACGCCGCGCAGCAGGGCGCCGTCGGTGACACCGGTCGCCGCGACGAACACGTCGTCGCCGGAGACGAGGTCGTCCGTCCTGAGCACGCGGTCGATGTCGTAGCCCGCGTCGACGAGCTTCTGCCGCTCGCCGTCGTCGCGCGGCCAGAGCTTGCCCTGCATGCCGCCGCCGAGCGCCTTCAGCGCCGCCGCGGAGATGACGCCCTCGGGTGTGCCGCCGATACCCATGAGCAGGTCGACGCTCGACTCGGGCCGCGCGGCCGCGATCGCCGGCGCGACGTCGCCGTCGCGGATGAGGATCACGTGCGCGCCCGCCTCGCGCAGCTCGCCGATCAGATCGTCGTGGCGGTCGCGCTCGAGCACGACGACGCGGATGTCGCGCGGGCTCAAGCCTTTCGCCTTCGCGACCGCGTTCACGTTCTCCGTCGGCGTCGCGTCGATGTCGATGGCGTCGATCGCGTCGGCGCCGGCGGCGATCTTGTTCATGTAGACCGCGGCGCCCGGGAAGAACATCGAGCCGCGCTCGGCGACCGCGATCACGGCGATCGCGTTCGGCTGGCCGAACGCCGTGAGCCGCGTGCCCTCGAGCGGGTCGACGGCGACGTCGACCTCGGGCCCGCTGCCGTCGCCGACCTCCTCGCCGTTGAAGAGCATCGGCGCCTCGTCCTTTTCGCCCTCGCCGATCACCACGCGGCCGGCCATCGACACCGTGTCGAGCATCGCCCGCATGCCGTCGACGGCGGCCTGGTCGGCGGCGTTCTTGTCGCCGCGGCCGATCCACCGCCCCGCGCCCATGGCGGCGGCCTCGGTGACGCGCGCGAGCTCGAGCGCGAGGTTCCGGTCGGGGGCGTGTGCGGCCACGGGTCACGATTCTAGAATCGGCCGTTTGCGCTTGGACTGGGAGATCGCGAAGCGCGGCTACCGCCGGTACGCCGCCTACCCCGCCGCGACCTGGGCGGGCGTCTTCACGAACGTCGTCTTCGGCTTCCTCCGCGGCTACGTCCTCCTCGCCGTCTTCGACCACCGGGAGGTCGTCGGCGGGTACGACGCGGCCGCGACGATCACGTACGTCTGGCTCGGCCAGGGCCTGATCGCGACCGTCTTCATCTGGGGCTGGTTCGATTTCGCGCTGCGCATTCGGACCGGCGACGTGGCGACCGACCTCGTACGGCCGGTGCACCCGGTCCGGTACGGGCTCGCGTTCGACCTCGGCCGCGCCTTCTACCACGCGATCTTCCGCGGCATCCCGCCGTTCCTCCTCGGCGCGCTCGTCTACGACCTGACGCTGCCCGACGAGGTGTGGCGGTGGCTCGCGTTCGTCGCGAGCGTCGCGCTCGCGGTGACGGTCAGCTTCGGCTTCCGCTTCCTCTACAACGCGGCCGCCTTCTGGACCGTCGACTACCGCGGCCCGGCGACGATCGCGATGATCGTCGCGAACCTCCTGTCGGGGTTCATCGTGCCGCTCGCTTTCTTCCCGGACTGGCTCCGGACGATCGCGAACGCGACGCCGTTCCCGTCGATGATCCAGACGCCGATCGACGTCTTCGTCGGGCAGGCCGACGCGACGGCACTGCTCGTGCAGCTCGCCTGGGCCGTCGTGTTGCTCGCGGCGTGCCGTGCGGTCTTCGCGGCGGGCACCCGCAAGGTGGTCGTGCAGGGTGGCTGAGCCGGTCGTTCTCTACGGGCGGCTCGTGCTCGCGCGGGTCCGGTCGCAGCTGCAGTACCGCGTCTCGTTCGCGCTCGACACGCTCGCGATGTTCCTCGTCTCGTTCCTCGACTTCCTCGGCGTGCTGCTGATCTTCCACGCGACGCCGAGCCTCGGCGCGTTCTCGGTCGAGGAGGTCGCATTCCTCTACGCCACCTCCGGGCTCTCGTTCGCGATGGCCGAGCTCGTCGTCGGCCACCTCGACGGCTTCCCGCAGCTGATCCGCGACGGCTCGTTCGACGTCGTACTGCTCCGACCGCGCGGCACGCTGTTCCAGGTCGTCTCCGCGGACTTCCAGCTGCGGCGGCTCGGGCTCGCGCTGCAGTCGTTCGTCGTCCTCGGCTGGGCGATCGCGCGCCTCGACATCGACTGGGACGCGGGACGCGTGGCGGCGACCGGGCTCATGGTCGTGTGCGGGGCGGCGATCTTTTGCGGCGTCTGGGTCCTGACGATCAGCGTCGTCTTCTGGGCGGTCGAGGGCCGCGAGGCGGCGAACGCGTTCACGTACGGGGGCCGGTGGCTGACGCAGTACCCGGTCGACGTCTACGGCCGTTGGCTGCGGCGACTCTTCGCGTACGCGATCCCGATGGCGTTCGTCTCGTACTACCCCTCGCTCTACGTCCTCGACAAGCCGGATCCGCTCGGGCTCCCGCACTGGCTGCGCTTCGCCGCCCCGGCGGCCGCCGCCGGCATCTGCCTCGTCGCCGCGGTCACGTGGCGCACGGCCGTACGCCACTACCGGAGCGCGGGCGGATGATCGAGGTCGAGCGCCTCTCGAAGCGGTTCGTCGTCCGCGAGGGCCGTTTTCGCCGCCGGCGCCGCACCGTCGACGCGGTGAGCGAGATCTCGTTCCGCGTCAAGCGCGGCGAGCTGCTCGGCTACCTCGGCCCCAACGGCGCCGGCAAGTCGACGACCGTGAAGATGCTGACGGGGATCCTCGTTCCGTCGTCAGGGCACGTGCGCGTCGCGGGGCTCGAGCCGTCGCGGCAGCGCATCCAGCTCGCACAGCGGATCGGCGCGATGTTCGGCCAGCGCGTACAGCTCTGGTGGGACCTGCCGCTCCTCGACTCGTTCGAGCTCCTGCGCCACATCTACCGCGTGCCGGCCGACCGTTACCGCGAGAGCCTCGACCGGTTCCGCGAGGTGCTCGACCTCGACCCGTTCCTGCAGACGCCCGTGCGCCAGCTCTCGCTCGGCCAGCGCATCCGCGGCGAGCTCACCGCGGCGATGCTCCACGGCCCCGAGCTGCTCTTCCTCGACGAGCCGACGATCGGCCTCGACGTCGTCGCGAAGCAGCGCGTCCGCGAGTTCCTCGCGGAGCTGAACCGTGAGCGCGACGTGACGATCCTGCTCACGACCCATGACCTCGGCGACATCGAGCGCCTCTGCTCGCGCCTCCTCGTCATCGACCACGGCCGACTGATCTGGGACGGCGGCATCGACGAGCTGAAGGCGCGCTACGGCGAGGAGCGCACGCTGATCGTCGACCTCGAGGAGCCGGCGCCGCCGCTCGAGGTCGAGGGCGCACGCGTCGAGCGCGTCGACGGCCCACGGCAGTGGCTGCGCTTCCGGGGCTCGGCCGCCGAGCTGACGGCGCGCGTCGCCGAGCATGCCCGGCTCGTCGACCTCCAGGTCGCCGAACCGGACATCGAAGAGATCGTCCGCCGGATCTACTCGGGTGCCTAGACGTCCGCGTTGATCGACGCGAACGGGCAGGGACCGTCGTGGGCCCGGAACTGCTGCATTGGCTGCTTCTTCACGGGCCGCTGCTTGATGGTGGCGGAGCCGCTCGAGAGGGCGGGCGCAGCTCCTACGGCAGCGACCACCGCGATGAAGAGCGCTGCGGCTAGACGCTTCATGTGCCCGATGCTACGAGACGAAGCGGTCGGACGTCCACTTCGTAACGAACTGTCACATACGTTCGGGCGCCTCGACGCCCACCAGGTCGAGGGCGCGGCGGATCACGATCTGCGTGGCGCGGCAGAGGCCGAGGCGGAACGCCTGCGCGTCGGAGCCGAGCACGCGGCACTCGTGGTAGAAGCGGTGGTAGGCATCGGCGAGCTGGATCGCGTAGGAGGGGATGCCCTGCGGCGCGCGATGCTCGGCCGCGTCGCGGACGATCGCCGGGAAGTCCGTGAGTCGCTTGACGAGCTCGCGTTCCTCCTTCGCGAGCGGGCCTGGCGGTCGCCCGCCGATCTCGGCGTCGCCCGCTTTGCGCAGGATGCTCGCGATGCGCGCGTGCGCGTAGCGGACGTAGTGCACCGGGTTCTTCTCCGACGGGTCCGCGGCCGCGTCGACGTCGAGCTCGATCGTCCGGTCGGGGCCGCGGTCGGCGAGGTACCAGCGCGCCGCGTCGACGCCCACCCACTCGATCAGCTCGTCGAGCGCGACCACGTCGCCGCTCCGCTTCGACATCTTCGTCGCGGCGCCGCCCCGCGTGAGGTGGACGAACTGGTAGAGCAGCACCTCGACGCGGCTCTCGTCGTAGCCGAGCATGCGCGCGACCGCGCCGTACCAGCGCGCCGTCGCGTGGTGGTCGGCGCCGAGCACGTAGATCGCGCGGTCGAAGCCGCGCTCGAGCTTGTCGACGAGGTACACGACGTCGGCGGCGCGGTAGGTCGGCACGCCGCCCCTGTCCGCCGACCGGATCAGCACCCAGTCCTGCGTGTCGCCGTACGCGGACGACCGCGCCCACACCGCGCCGTCCTTCTCGTACGTGTCGAGCCGCGGCAGGAACTCGGGCAGCCGCTGCTCCAGCTTGCTCTGGAGGGCGAACGAGTCGAAGTGGATGCGAAAGCGCTCGAGCGTCTGCTCGGTGCGCTCGAGCATCACCGGAACGGGATCGCCGTCGAGCTCCGCGAGCTCCTCGATGTAGTCCCCGTGGTAGCCGTCCTCGGGCACGGGCTCGCCGCGGCGCACCGCCTCGACGGACGCGCGGAAGCGCTCCATCTGCGTGCCGGCGTCGTTGTAGTAGTACTCGCGCTCGACCGTGTGCCCGGCGAATGCGAGCAGGCGCGCGACGCAGTCGCCGTAGGCGCCGTTGCGCGCGGCGGACACGACGATCGGGCCCGTCGGGTTCGCGGAGACCATCTCGACCTGCACGCGCTCGGGCGACGCGGCCCAACCGCCGCCGTAGCCCTCGTCGATCGACGCGACGGCGTCGACGTACCACTCGTCCGCGAGCCAGAGGTTGACGAAGCCGGGCCCCGCGACCTCCGCGCGCTCGACGGAGCCGAGGTCGACGACGCGGTCGGCGAGCTCCTGCGCGAGCTCCCGCGGCGGCCGGCGCAGGATCGGCGCGGTCCGCAGCGCGACGTTCGTCGCGAAGTCGCCGTGCTCGGCGACCTTCGGACGCTCGAGCTCGACGTCGTGACCGGCGAGCTCCGCGATGCGCGCCGCCAGGCGCTCGACGGGATCAGCGCGCAACGGCCCGCTGCGGCGCGTCGGGGCCGCCGGCACGGCGGTGGCCGCGGCCGATGAAGTGGTCTCTGCGCGCGTCGATCATCTCCGCCGCCAACGATAGTCACGCCCACCGGGCAGACCGTGATGAGCCCGGCATCGACCCCTCTAGTATCGTGGACCGCCGATGGACGAGAACTCCGAGCGCCAGCTCAACATCCACCTCGATCCACAGCACATCGGCGGGGTCTACGCCAACTTCGCGAACATCACGTTCTCGCCGTACGAGTTCACCCTGACGTTCGCGCGGGTCGACCACGAGGTCGAGGAGGGCGACGTGCCGGGCGTCGTGGTCGCGCGCATCAACATGTCGCAGCAGTTCACGAAGGAGCTGCTCGAGGCGCTCCAGGACGCGTGGTCGAAGTACCAGACGGTCACGGGCATCCAGAACCTGCCCGAGACCGACCGCTGAGCTAGCGCTTCTCCTGCCGGTAGCGCTCCGCCATCGCAATCCGCTGCATGAGCGTGGGATGGTTCTCCTGCCCCGAGGCGCCGCTCGTCGGCGCCGTCTCAGGGCGTGAGGGCTTCGCCCGCACGCCCGTCTGCGCCGCGAACCTCGACGCTCCGCCGCTTCGGCCCTAGCGGTTGCGTTCGCGGTAACGCTCCGCCATGGCAATCCGCTGCATGAGCGTGGGATGGTTCTCCTGCCAGAGGTACTCCCACGTCGGCGGGTTCGGCTCCTGCAGGCTCGTCTCTTCGAAGCGCTGGAAGAGGCGTCGCATCGAGCGCGGGTCGTCGGTCGCGCGCAACGCGCGCCAGTCGGCCTCCGCCTCGTAGCGCCGCGACACGTAGTTCTCGAGCGGCGCCGCGAGCAGACCGGCGACCGTGAGTACGAGGAACGCGTACGGCAGGTTCGCGGGATCCTGCAGCCCGCCGCGGCGCTGCGTGAGCTCGGCGACGAGGAACGCTGCCGGGAACGCGATGAGCGCGAACCACAGAAGCGCCTTCGGGATGTGGTGGCTCTTCACGTGGCCGAGCTCGTGCGCGATGACGACGTTGACCTCGCCGCGCGAGAAGCGGTCGTCGACGAGCGTGTCCCACAGCACGACGTTCGTCGACGGCCCGAAGCCGACCGCGTAGGCGTTCGCCTGGTCGGTCCAGTCGCTCACCTTCTGGATGTGCACGGGCGTCCCCTCCACGCCCTCGACCCGCTCGAGCCGCGCGACGTCGCGGCGTAGCTCGGAGTTGCGCGGAAGCGCGTGCGTGTCGAGCGCGAGCAGCCAGCCGGACACGAACGCGAACAGCGTCGCGATGAGGACGAAGAACGGCGCGGCGGGGATCCACCAACGCCTCCCGAAGCGGCCGGCCAGGCCGACCACGACCACGATCGTCACGAGCCCGAAGATCGCGCTCGCGCCGAGCGAGTAGCGCTGCGCGTCGAGCCAGGCGAGCACGTTGAACGGCCCGAGCCCCCAGTGGTGGTCCCACCACAGCGACACGAGGCCGAAGGGCAGCGAGACGAACCAGAGGGTGACGAGCATGATCATCCCGACGATCACCGCGCTCCCGATCCGGCCGAGCCCGATCCCCTGCACGTGGCGCGGCAGCCGCCGCACGAGCACGACGAGCGCGACGATCGTCGCGATCGTCGAGAGCAGCCAGATGACGCGGCTGCCCTGCGAGAAGTCGTGCGCCCGCTGCAGCTCGCGCGCGGTGAAGTAGCGGTGCTCGTCGAGGCCGTCGAGGTCGAGCGACGGCACGGACGTGCGCCAGAGGGCGACGGCTGCAACCAGCCACGCAGACGCGAAGGCGACTAGCGTTACCGCCCGCCAGAGTGGCCTCATGCGCATCGCCGTCGTCTCCGACATCCACGCGAACCTACCCGCCCTGCAGGCCGTCCTCTCGGAGGTCGACGCCGAGCGGCCCGACGAGCTGTGGTGCCTCGGCGACGTCGTGGGCTACGGGCCGCACCCGAACGAGTGCTGCGCGGTCGTGCGCGAGCGCGCCGACCTGAGCCTGTGCGGGAACCACGACCTCGCCGTGGTCGGGACGATCTCGGTCGAGGAGTTCAGCGGCGACGCGGCCGCCGCGGCGCGCTGGACCCAGACGGTCCTCGACGGCGAGTCGCGCTCGTTCCTCGCCGGTCTGTCGCCGACCGCCGAGCGGTCGGACGTCTCGCTCTTCCACGGCTCGCCGCTCGACGCGATCTGGTCGTACGTGCTCGACGGGCAGACCGCGTACCTGAGCTTCCGCGCGACGACGGCGCCGCTCGTGCTCGTCGGCCACAGCCACGTCGCGCTCGACCTCTCGTTCGACGGCGACCAGGTCGACGGCGGGGTCGCGCCGGCCGGAACGGTCGTCGACCTGAGCCCGTCGCGCCGCCTCCTCAACCCGGGCTCGGTGGGGCAGCCGCGCGACGGCGACCCGCGGGCCGCGTGGCTGCTCCTCGACCGTGACGCGGGCCGCGCGACGTTCCGGCGCGTCGCGTACCCGGTCACCGAGACGCAGGCGGCGATGCGGGAGCGCGGACTGCCGGAGACGCTCGCGGAGCGGCTGACGGTCGGCCTGTGAGACGGGCCTGCGCGGTTGCCGCAGCCGTCGTGCTCGCGGGCTGCGGCGGCGGCGACCGGCCTCGCCTGGAGCGCGCGGACGGTGCGCGGCTCGCCGCGCTCGCCGATGGGGTCGAGCTCCGGGCGGCGAGGGGCGACTGCCGTGCTCGGACGGCGATGGCGCGGCTCGAGGCGGAGGCGCTCCGGCTCGTGCGGCTCCATCGTGTGCCGGCCGAGCTGCAGGAGCCGTTCCTGTCGGGCGTGAACGACCTGACGACGCGGCGCGTGCGCTGCGGCCGCCGCGTCGTCGAGCTCGCAGACGTCTCGGTCAGGGTCGGTGAAGACGTCGAACCGGTCCCGCACAGCGGCGACACCGCACAGCAGGCGCGGAACCTCGCGGCGTGGCTGCGCGCGTACTCGGGCTAGACGGCTTCGACGGCCGGCGCGGGCTTCGGCTTCGCCGTCGTGCCGAACGTGATGCCCTCGCGGGCGAGTGCGACCTGGACCTCTTCGCGCGCCTTGAAGATCCGCCATTTCACCGTGGCGAGCGTGATCTCGAGCGAGTCGGCGATCTCGTTGTAGGAGAGCCCGACGACGTCGCGGAGCAGCAGCGCCATCTTCAGGTCGACCGAGAGGTCGTTCACGGCGCGCCAGAGGGCGTCGATCGCCTCGACCCGCTCGACCGGCTGGTCGACGACCTCGAGCGGCGGCACGTCGTCGATGTTCACCGACGCGAGCGGCCGGCGCTCCTTCGCGCGCAGCTCGTCGAGGACGCGGTTCTTCGTCACCTGGAAGAGCCAGGTCGTGAACTTGCAGCGGAGCGAGAAGCGCGGGAGCCCCTGGAAGACGCGGAGGAAGACCTCCTGCGTCAGATCCTCGGCGAGTGCCTTGTCGCCCGTCAGCCGGAGGACGTAGTTGTAGACCGGCGTCTCGTACGTGCGGACGATGATGGAAAACGCGCGCTCGTCTCCCTGCTGGGCCTTGCGGAGGACGCCGAACTCGGGCTGAGGGAGCGACAAGGGGCCGTAGTGTAACCCGTTACGAGTCTTGATTAAGAGGCCGGATCAGGGTTCATCAAATCTTTACCCGTCATATCGGCCGGCGGATTGAAACCCAGGAGCCGCAGGGCAGTGGGCACAAGATCGGCCAGCTCGCCGCCCTCGCGCAACCCCCCTACGAGTGACGTCGTCACGACGAGCGGAACGCGGTTCGTCGTGTGCGCGGTGTGCGGCGACCCGTCGGGCTGCAGCTCCTCTTCGGCGTTGCCGTGGTCGGCCGTGACGAGGCAGACCCCGCCGAGCTCCGTCACGCGCTCGACGAGCCAGCCGAGACAGGTGTCGGCGGTCTCGACCGCCTTCACGACGGCGGGGATCACGCCCGTGTGGCCGACCATGTCCGGGTTCGCGTAGTTGAGGATGGCGAAGCGGTAGCCGTTCCCGATCTCCGCGCAGAAGCGGTCGGTGAGCTCCACCGCCGACATCTCCGGCTTGTGGTCGTAGCTCGGGACGTCGCGCGGGCTCGGCACGAGGATCCGCTCCTCCCCCTCCCACGGGTCCTCGACGCCGCCGTTGAAGAAGTACGTGACGTGGGCGTACTTCTCCGTCTCGGCCGCGTGGAGCTGCTTGAGCTCGTGGCGCGAGAGCACCTCCGCCATCGTGTTCGGAACCTGCTGCTCGCCGAAGACGACCGGCGTGTCGAGGTCCTCGGCGTAGCGGGTCATGGTCGTGACGTCGAAGCCCGCGTCGAGCATGAGCCGCGAGAGCTGGCGCGCCCGGTCCGGCCGGAAGTTGAAGAAGATGACGCTGTCGCCCGGCTCGATGCGCGGCGTGCCCGGGACGACGATCGGCTCGACGAATTCGTCGGTAATTCCGGCTTCGTAGCTCGCCTCTAGTGCCTTCGGGACACTTGCGCCGGAGTTACCTCCCATTACCTCTACCTCACGCGTGAGTGCGTCGAAAGCGCGCCGAGTCCGTTCCCACCGCCCGTCGCGATCCATCGCGTAGTAGCGCCCAACCACGGTCGCGATCCGGTCCTGCGGCAGCTCGGCCAGGTCGCGCACGGCCGAGGTCGGCGACACGTCGCGTCCGTCGGTGAACGCGTGGATCCACGTCTTCTCGGGTGCGAACCGCAGCAGCGCGCGCAGGTGGTCGATGTGCGAGTGGACGCCGCCGTACGAGACGAGGCCGATCAGGTGCACCCGCTTCCCGCGCTCGAACGCGCTGAGCAGCGCCGGGTTCTCGAAGAACGACCCGTCCTCGATCGCCTTGTTCACGCGCATCAGGTCCTGGTAGAGGCGCCGTCCGGACCCGATCGTCAGGTGACCGACCTCCGAGTTGCCCATCTGCCCCGGCGGCAGGCCGGCCGCCTCGCCGGACGCCTCGAGCGTCGTGTGCGGGAACTTGCGCCACAGCCGGTCGAACACGGGCGTCTCGGCGAGCGACACCGCGTTCCCGGGCCCGGGCGGCGCGCAGCCCCAGCCGTCGAGCACGACGAGGACGACGAGCGGGACGCCTGTGGGCTGGGCGGGCTCGGCGGTCAGGACGCGACGACGTGGCTCGGCCGGTGCAGCCTGACCTCGTTCGCGCCGCCGCCCGCGATCACGCGCAGGAACGCGTCCACGCAGTCCGGGTCGAACTGCGTCGCCGCGTTCGCACGCAGCTCCGACGCCGCCTCCACGGGGGACAGGCTCGAGCGGTACGGACGTTGCTCGGTCATGGCGCAGTAAGCGTCGCACACGGCGACGATCCTCGCGCCGAGAGGGATCGCGTCGCCGGCGAGCCCGTCGGGGTACCCCTGCCCGTCCCACCGCTCGTGGCTCCCGCGCACCACCGGCAGCACCTCGCGCAGCGACGAGATCGGCGCGAGCACCCGCTCGCCCGCCTCGGGGTGCCGCCGCATGATCTCCCACTCCTCGTCCGTCAGCGGGCCAGGCTTGCGCAGGATCGACTCGGGGACGGCGATCTTCCCGATGTCGTGCAGGAGCGCGCAGAGCTCGACCGTGCGCAGGTCGTCGTCATCCACGCCGAGCACGCGGCCGACATCGACCGCGAGGCGCGCGACCTCGTTCGTGTGGTGGCTCGTCCACGCGTCCTTCGCCTCGAGCGCGTCGGCGAGCGACGCGAGCGTCTCGCGGTAGACCCGCTCGGTCGCGTCCGCGTGCTCGAACTGCGCCAGCAGCGCGGCCGTCTGGGCGACGACGAGCTCGGTGATCGCGATCTCCGCGCGGCCGTAGAAGCGCGGGCGCGCGTCGTAGATCTCGACGAGGCCCCACGGACGGCCGCCGACCGCGATCCGGTGGATGAGCACCGCCTCCATCCCGACCTCGCGCAGCACGAACGCCTCGCTGGGGTCGACGCGCTCGTCGTGCAGCGTGACCGCACGGGGGACGCCCGTCTCGAGGATGTCGCGCGTGATCGGGAAGTCGTCGACGAGGTAGTCCCACGTGTCGACCGGCGCGAACGGGACCGGCGAGTACACAGCCGCGGGACGGAGCATGTTCCCCTCGAGCCGCGACACGAGCGTCGCGGTCGCGCCGACGCGCACGGTCAGGTGCCTCGCGGCACGCGCGAGCATCGTGCGGCGGGTCGGCTGGCGCGCGAGGTCCTCGGTCGCCGCGGACAGCGCCGAGAGCTCGTCGGCGAGCGCACCCGGGCCGCCGACCGGCGTCGGTGGAAGGTCGTGAGCGTCTCGCATGGCCGCCGGCCCAGCTTCCCAGCCGGTCAAACGCGTCGCGTCCCCCGTTCGGGGAGGGTTAGCCGGCCGCGGCGGCGCAGATCGCGACGAACGAGTCGACCTCGAGCGACGCACCGCCGACGAGCGCGCCGTCGACGTCCGGCTGCGCCATCAGCTCGGCCGCGTTCTCCGGCTTCACCGACCCGCCGTAGAGCACCGGGACGTCGAGGAGCGACTTGACGAATGCGTGCGCCTCCTGCGCGAGCTCGGGCGTCGCCGTCTTGCCCGTGCCGATCGCCCAGATGGGCTCGTAGGCGATCACGAGGTTCGCATCGTCGCCGGCCACGTCCGCGATCGCCTCCGTCTGCACGCGGAGCACGAGCTCGGTCTGCCCGCTGTCGCGCTCCTCCTCCGACTCGCCGACGCACGCGATCACGAACAGGCCCGCATGGAGCGCCGCGTACACGCGCCGCGCGACCGTCTCGTCCGTCTCGCCGAAGTACTGCCGCCGCTCGGAGTGCCCGACGATCACGCCGTACACGCCGAGCTCGCGCAGCATCCCGGGCGAGATCTCGCCGGTGTACGCGCCTTCCTGTGCCCAGGCGACGTTCTGCGCCGCGACGGCGACCTCCGTGTCGGCGAGCAGCTGCACCGCGGTCGCGAGCGAGACGTACGGCGGGCAGACGACGACGTCCAAGTCCGCCGGCAGGTCGGCCCCGCGCAGCTCCTCGCAGAAGGCGGCCGTCTCGGCGGGGCCTTTGAAGAGCTTCCAGTTCCCGGCGACGAGCACCCGCGGATCCTACGGACCGAGGACAGCCTGCGTCTGCGTGACGAGCGCGAGCGGTTTGTCGGCCGCGTCGCGCAGGTCGGTCTGAACGACCACGAAGCTCCGCCCCACGTGCAGCGGCCGCGCCACCCCGGTCACGCGCCCCTCGCGCACCGCGCGGAAGAAGTTCGTCTTCGACTCGATCGTCGCCGTCGTCGCGCCGGCGGGCAGGTTGAGGAACGCGCACAGGGCGCCGAGGCTGTCGGCCAGCGTCATCAGCGCGCCGCCGTGCAGGACGCCGCCCGCCGTGCACAGGTCGTCGCTCCACGCGAGCCCGCCGCGCACCTCCTCCGGGCCGGCGGCCTCGATCTCGACGCCGAGCCGCGCGGCGAACGGCATCGCCGCGATTAGCTCGCTCATGCCTCGGGAATCGCAGCGACGCCGGGCAGGTCTTTCCCCTCGAGCAGCTCGAGCGACGCGCCGCCGCCTGTCGAGATCCACGACACGCGGTCCGCGATGCCGGCCTCCTGCACCGCGCGCACCGAGTCGCCTCCGCCGACGACCGTGTAGCCGGGACACTCGGCGACGGCCTCCGCGACCGCGACCGTCCCCTCCGCGAAGCGCGGCCACTCGAAGACGCCCATCGGCCCGTTCCAGAACACGGTGCGCGCGTCCCGGATGACGCGCGCGAACTCCTCGCGCGTCTCCGGGCCGACGTCGAGCCCGAGCCAGCCGTTCGGGAGCGCGTCGTACGGGACGACCTTCGCCTCCGCGTCCGCCTCGAACGCGTTCGCGGCGACGACGTCGCGCGGCAGCGTCGCGCGGAACGAGAACGGGTTCTCGGCGCGCACGTCCTCGGCCATCTTCCCGCCGATCAGCACCGCGTCGGCCCGCGAGCCGAGGTTCTCGAGCACGCCGATCTTGTCGTCGACCTTCGCGCCGCCGGAGACGAGCACGAACGGCCGCTCGACGTCGCCGAGCAGGCGGCCGAGGTGCTCGAGCTCCTCGTCCAGCAGCAGGCCGGCGTACGCGGGGAGCAGGTGTGCGACGGCTTCCGTCGACGAATGTGCGCGGTGCGCCGAGCCGAACGCGTCGTTCACGTACAGGTCGCATCCGTCGGCGAGCTCGCGGGCGAACCCCTCGTCGTTCTTCGTCTCACCGGGGTTGAACCGCGTGTTCTCGAGCACGGTCACGCGCTCGTCGGCGACCAGCTGGCCGAGCCGCGCGCGCACGGGTTCCATCGAGTACTTCGCGCGGTCCTCCTCCGTCTTCGGCCGGCCGAGGTGCGAGCAGACGCGGACCGCCTTCGCGTCGCGCTCGAGCAGCAGCCGCAGCGTCGGGAGCGACGCGCGGATGCGGGTGTCGTCGGCGACCCGGCCGTCCTCGAGTGGGACGTTCAGGTCCGCGCGGACGAGAACGACCCGGCCCGCGACGTCCGCGTCACGGACCGAGCGCGGCTTCCTCACGCGGCGATCTTGTGCACGAGGTCCACGAGCCGACACGAGTAGCCCCACTCGTTGTCGTACCAGCCGAACACCTTCACCATGTGCCCGCCGCCCATCGTCAGCTCGCTGTCGAAGATGCACGAGTACGGGTTCTCGGTGATGTCGCGCGAGACGAGGGCGTCGGTCGAGTACTGGAGGTACGGCTCGAGCGGGCCGCGCGACGCCGCCGCTTCGAAGGCGCCGTTCACCTCGTCGACCGTGACCTCGCGCGCGAGGTGCACGACGAAGTCCGTGATCGAGCCGGTCGGGACGGGCGCGCGCACGGACACGCCGTCGACCTTCCCCTTCAGATCGGGCAGCACCAGGCCGATCGCGCGCGCGGCGCCGGTCGAGGTCGGGATCAGGTTGATGGCGGCCGCCCGCGCGCGGCGCAGGTCCTCGTGCGGGAGGTCGAGGATGCGCTGGTCGTTCGTGTACGCGTGGATCGTCGTCATGAACCCGGCCTCGATCGTGAACGCGTCGTGGAGCACCTTCGCCATCGGTGCGACGCAGTTCGTCGTGCACGAGGCGTTCGAGATGATGTTGTGCTGCTCTGCGTCGTAGAGGTCGTCGTTCACGCCGAGGACGACGGTGAGGTCCGGGTCGGTCGCGGGCGCGGAGATGATCACCTTGCGCGCGCCGGCGTCGAGGTGCTTCTGCGCGGCGTCGCGCTTCGTGAAGAAGCCTGTCGACTCGATCACGACGTCGACCTCGAGGTCGCGCCACGGCATCTGCCCCGGGTCCTTCTCCGAGAGGAGCGTGATCTCGCTGTCGGCAGCTTTCAGGATGCCGCCCTCGACCATCACGTCGCCCTCGAGCGGGCCGAGGTTCGAGTCGTACTTCAGGAGGTGCGCCATCGTCGCCGCGTCGCCCAGGTCGTTCGCCGCGACGATCTCGAAGTCGGCTCCGCGCTTCTGCGCGGCCCGGAAGAAGTTGCGCCCGATGCGCCCGAAACCGTTGATTCCCACACGTGTCTTCGCCATACGGCGGACTCTAACCACGCGGTGCCGGCGGGACGCGCGTAGATCTCACCGAGCGCCCTGCGGGGATCCCGCACGCACGTGCGCCACGTTAGGCGACTGTTGAGGAACCTCGTCCCGGACGAGGTTCCTCAACGTGCGCTCAACAAAGGGTCAGGTCGCGGCGACAGGCAGGCCGTAGATCTCGCCGAGCTTCGTGCGCAGGTAGCGGACGTACGGGGCCGGGTCGATGCTGCCCGTGCCGGCGACGCGCTCGAGCGTCTCGCGCGGCGTGAACTTGCGGCCGTGCCGGTGGAGGTTCTCGCGGAGCCAGTCGCGCAGCGCCGAGAACTCGCCCTGCTCGAACTGCTCATAGAGGTCGGGGATCTCCGCGGTGACGCGCTCCCAGATCTGCGCGGAGATGAGGTTCCCGAGCGCGTACGTCGGAAAGTAGCCGATCGCGCCGCCCGCCCAGTGCGTGTCCTGGAGTACGCCGCGCGTGTCGTCGGGCACCTCGATCCCGAGGTACTCCCAGACGCGGCGGTTCCACTCCTCCGGCAGCTGCTCGAGCGGGAACGAGCCTGCGAGCAGCTCCTGCTCGAGCTCGAAGCGCAGGATGATGTGCAGGTTGTACGTGGCCTCGTCGGCCTCCACGCGGATCAGCGACGGCTCGACCGCGTTGACCTCGCGGTACCACCGCTCGACGTCGTAGTCGCCGAGCGCGTCGGGGAACACTTCCTGCGCGCGCGGGAAGAAGTGGCGCCAGAACGGGAGCGAGCGGCCGACGAGGTTCTCCCACATGCGGCTCTGGGACTCGTGCATGCCGAGCGACGTGCCGCGCGCGAGCGGCGTGCGGTCGAGCTCCGCGCCGATCTGGTGCTCGTACAGCCCGTGGCCGCACTCGTGCATCGTCGCGAAGAGGCCGTCGAGGTTGTCGTCGAAGTACCGCGTGGTGATGCGGATGTCGTTGATGCCGCCGCCCGATGCGAACGGATGCACCGTCGGGTCGAGGCGCCACGCGTCGTCCGTGTAGCCGAACCGCTTCACGATCTCGAGCTCGAACTCCTGCTGCGCGTCGCGCGGGAACACGCGCGCCGCCGCCGGCTGGTTGCCGTTGCGGCTCGCGATCTCCTTGACGAGCGGTGCCTGGTGCTCCTTCACGTAGTCGAAGAGCTCGCGGACCTCGGCGCTCTTCATGTCGCGCTCGAAGTCGTCGAGGAGCACGTCGTACGGCTCGTCGTAGTCGTCGATGAAGATTTCGACGATCTGCTTCCGCAGGTCGAGGTTCTTCTGCAGCACGGGCAGGAAGCTCTGGAAGTCGTTGTTCTTGCGCGCCTCGATCCACACGGGGATCCCGAGCGACGCCGCGCGCGTGATCTCGGCGCGGAGGTCGGACGGCACCTTGCGCGCCTTCTCCCAGTCGCGCCGCGTGACGCGGACGAGGCTCGCCTCGAACGAGTCGTACTCGTGCTCCTGCTCGAAGTCTGCGAGGTCGTCGAGCAGCTTCCCGACGTCCTCCGAGATGAACTTCTCGTGCGCGATGCGGCCGATGGTGGCGAGCTGCTCGGCGCGCGCCGGTGCCCCGCGCGGCGGCATCTTCGTCTGCTGGTCCCAACCCAGAACGGCTGCGGCCTTGCCGAGGTCGAAGATCTCGGACAGCCGCGCTTTGAGGTCGTCGAAGCGCTCTTGACTCATGGGCCGAACCCTAGCGAGCGGGCGCAGGGGCAAGTGGCGGGCCGGAGGGGAAGCTCCGAGGACGACCTTCCCCTCCGGTTGAACCACACTCCGGACCGTTGGCGGCGGACGGGGTCTGAATCCACCGCCGGACGAGCGTGGACCCGCCTCTGGGAGTATGGCGACGCATCCGTATAGCCCGCTAGAGGATTCGTAAGTCGTATTGGCTCAGCCTTGCGCACGCTCGACGATCGCGCGCAGGCGCCGATGCGCGGCGGTCTTCGTGATCGGCGGACGGCACTTCCGCGCGAGCTCCGCGAGCGGCAGCGTCGGGTGCCGCATGCGCAGCTCGGCGATCTCCTGCAGCTTCGGCGGGAGGTCGTCGAGGCCGAGGTGCCGGATGGCCTCGAGCTGCTCGTGCGCCGCGCGCGCAGTGCGGACGAGGTTCGCCTCGTCGGCGTTCGCAAGCCGGTTCGCGCGTCCGCGCGTGGCGGCCATCACCGCGTGCTCATCGAGCCGCAGCGACGCGTCGCTCGCGCCCGCGACGGCGAGGAGGTCGGCGATCGCCTCGCCGCCCTTGGCGTACGCGATCGCGTGCGAGCGGCGCTCGGCCACGCGCAGCTCGACGTCCTCGCGCGCGGCGACGTCGGCGATGAACCGCGCACCCTCGACGCCGCTTGCGCGCAGCTCGAGGTGCGGCGCCCGCGGGCCGGAGAGCGACCCGGCGCCGAGCAGCGCACCCCGCAGGTACGCGCCGCGGCAGCAGGAGCGGCCGACGACGCGTTTCGGCGGATGCTCCAGCGGCGCCCCGCCCGCCGAGAGCACGCCCGCCTCGCGCAGCACCGCGAGCGCGAGGGCGTCCACGTCGACGTGGAGCTGGTAGCGCGTCGCCCGGTCGAACGCGCGGCGGCGGTACGTGCGGATCTCCGAGCGCACGCCGAGCCCGCGCAGGAGGGCGAACGCGCGCCGTGCCGCGGAGGCCGTCGCGAGATCGAGGTTCACGGCGACCGCCCGGCCGCGCAGGTGCCAGGCGCCCGCCGCGTGGAACAGCGCCGACAGCTCCGCGAGCCGGCAGCAGCGCCGCACCGGCGCGATCGCGGCGAGCTCGTCGCGCAGCGACTCAGAGACGGACATCTTCGAGGGCGAGCATGCGCCGCTTGTAGTCGACGCCGAGATCCCCGAACGAGCCGACCCCGTCCGAGCTGACGACGCGGTGGCAGGGAACGATGACGCCGAAGCGGTTGCGGGCGCAGAACGTCCCAGCCGCGCGCGCCGCGCCCGGACGGCCCGCGAGCGCCGCGAGCTCGCCGTAGGTGACGACGTTCCCACGCGGCACCGCACGCAGCGCGCGGGCACAGTCGGCGTGGAAGCCGTCGTCGAGGTCGAGCTCGACGTCGAGGAAGTCGTCGGGCTCCCCGGCGAAGAACGCGGCGAGCCGCCGCGCGAGCGGGTGGCCGCCTCGACGGGCCGGCCCGTCGCGGCCGGGACGTGGATGCTCCGAGAGGAGGACGCGGTCGCCGTCGAGCCACAGCTCCCCCACGCCCCAGCCCGGAGCCTCGTACAGCACGAGCTTCGGCGTCACGATCGATGTTGTACCGTCGCCGCGTGACGCGCGCGCGTGTCGCCGCACTCGGCTACGCCTACGCCGTCCTCGGCGTCGTCGCGCTCGCGTTGGGGAGCGACCATGCCCGCGCGGCGACGGCGCTCTTCACGCTCGCCGCGTTCGCGTACCTGTGGTTCCTCGGCAGCCTGCGCGCGCGCATCATCCGCTTCGACCCCGACGGCTTCTTCGCGAGCGTCGTCGTGATGGGCGGCGCGTCCTTCATCGCGCTGCAGGCGGCGGGGCTCGCCGCGCAGGACGTCGAGCTCGCGGCGCCCGGTGCCGGCTGCGCCGCAACGGTCGTGATCGGCTCCTCGCTCGCCGCGCTCCGCGCGCGCAAGGTGCCCAAGTGGTTCGGCCGCCTCGGGATCGCGGGCGGCGTCGCCGTGCTGGCCGTCGGCGTCGTCGAGGCCGCGGCCGGCTGGACGCTGGCCGACGAGACGCTGTGGGCGTCGTCGCTCGGCTTCATGGTGTGGGTCGTCGTGACGGCGACGTACCTGCTCAGGCGCTGAGCTCCGCGAGCGGCAGGCGCGGCACGAGCGGCTGCTCGACGCCCGCCGTCATCGCCTCGACGATCTCCGGGATCTCGTCGTGGTCGCGCGCCCACAGTACGTGGAGGCCGAGCTCGCGGTAGTCGCGGCCGGAGTCGTCCGAGCGCGCCAGCACCGCGTAGTTGAACCAGCCCGGATGCCGGCCGTGCGCGACCGACAGCTGGGTGACCGAATCGTCGTCACCGAGCGAGCAGCCGAGAAAGACCGACGGCGAGTTGCCGACGACGCCCGCCTGCGCGCGCCTCGTCCAGGTCTCGTCCTCGCCGTACGCCGCGCGGTAGCCGGACTCGGAGAAGACGAGGTCGACGTCGTCGACTTCCGAGTCCGCGTACGGGCCACCCGGTGAGGGGCGGAAGCCGTGCACGTGGTAGACCGCGACCGCGCCCGGCGGGCCTGCGCGCAGCTCGTCCGCCACGCCGGCAACCGACACGTGCACGGTCGGCTCGTGGCCGCGGTCGAGCGCCGCCTGCTCGAGGAGGTCGTCGAAGTTGTAGGTGAGGATCGTGTGCACGCGCGGAGTGCGCGGCACGACGAGCGGCCGGAGCATCCCGCCGATCGCCGCGTGGAGCGCGGACGGCGTCGGGCTGCGCGTGTAGAGCGCGTGGCTCAGCCGATCGCCGAACGCGTCGCCGAGCGTTCGGTGCACCACCTCGGTCGCGGCGCGGAGCGCGTCTGCGCGCTGCGACGCAGACTGGGTCAACTGGGCGCGGGACCGCTCGAGGTCCGCGTCCGGCGACTCCGCGAGCGCGAGGTCGATCATCTCGACCACGAGCGCGTTCCACGACGGCAGACCCGCCGACATGCTCACCCCCGCTCCGACGACGAGCGAGAGGTCGCCCACGCCGTACGCGGACTGGAGCACGAGCAGGTCCGCGTCTCGCCCCGCGTCCCCGACCTGCGCGCGAATCGCCCGATCCTGCTCGGCCGCCCACTCGACCCACCCGCGCAATGCGGGCCGCTCGTCCAGCATCGACATGAAGACCCACGGCGGCACGCCGAACACGAGCCCGCGCATCGCGGCGTCGAGGCGGAACAGCGTCTGCGCCGGCTCCGCGTCGGCCGCTCGCGCCAGCGCCTCGCTGTCGCGGTCGAGGACGGCGTGCGCGAACGCGTCGTGGGACACGGGAGACGCTAGCGCGCTAGGCGGTGGCAGGCTCCGCGCGCGCCGCAGCCTCGCGCACGACGTCCACGAGCCGGCCGCGCCGCACACAGGCGTCGAACCGGAACGAGTCTGCGAGCTCGGCCGCCTCGTCGGGGCCGACGCCCTCGAAGCAGCGCCCGAACTCGCCCACGAGCGGCTCCGAAAGCAGGATGTGCCGCACGAGGCGGTGGATCCACCCGTGCTGCCCGAACGGGAACGGGTCGTAGTCCGGGAACTCGCGGCGGAACGTCTCTTCGATCGGCTCGACGATGTGCCGCACGCCGGCGTCGGTCGCGCCCCACGCGTCGCCGCCGAGGCGAGCCTTCTTGTCGAGCACCGGCCGGATGCGGCGCACGTACGGCGAGTCGGGCGCGGCATACACGAGCCCCTGCAGCCCGATGTCCTTGTACGTCCACAGCGTCCAGCTCGCGTTGTGACGGCGGTAGATGTCGAACTGGTCGGCGAGGATTCGGAGGCGGACCTCGTCGCGCTCCTCGTCGCCGGTGTACACCGGCCCATGCTCGCCGATCCAGATCGGCGTGTCCGTGCGGCGCATGAACTCCGTCCGCTCGAGGAACGTCTGCTCGAGCACGTCGCGATCGACGAACTCGCCGCGGGTGTAGCCGGGGTAGTCGCCGCCGTCGACGAAACCGGGCAGCGCGTAGTCGTGCGCGGTGAAGACCGTGTTCGGCCACGGCTCGTCGAACATGTCGAAGTCGAGCGAGTAGCGGTTGCCGTCGAAGAAGAGGATGTGGTCCGGGTCGACCGCGCGCACGGCTTCGTGCAGGCGTGTGTAGAACGGCGCGATCACCTCGCCCGTGACGTCGGCCGGCTCGTTGATCGGGTTGTAGCCCGCCACCCACGGGTTGTCGCGGTACCGCTGCGCGATCGCCTCCCACAGGTGCACGACGCGGTCCTGGAAGTGCTTGTGCGTCCAGAAGAACGACCAGTGCGTCGGGTTGTCGGAGTGCCAGTGCTGGTTCTGGAACCCGGGCAGCGCGTGCAGGTCGACGATCGTGTAGATGCCGTGCCGCGCGCAGCGGTCGATCGCGCGGTCGAGTAGGCGGAAGCCCTCCTCCTTCAGCTCGAACGGACGCATGTCGTCCTCGAAGTGTCGGTAGTTGACGGCCAGCCGGACGAGGTTGACGCCGATCGACTCGAGGAACGCCGCATCCCCCTCGCCGAAGAACACGTCGAGGAAGCGGTCGAAGAACGCGCGATAGCCCTCCTCGCCGAGCGCGTTGCGGAGCGCCTTCCGCTGGAGCGACTCGGTCGCCGGATAGCCCGTGATGAAGTTTTCCATGTTCATCCAGCCGCCGAGCCCGACGCCGCAGAGGGTCACGGTGCGCCCGGAGGCCGTCGCGAGGTGCGGGCCGGAGGTCTGGAGCAGGACGTCGTTGTCCACGAGGCGGGTCCTTTCGTCAGCGGTTGAAGCCGGCCGTCAGCCCGCCGAGCAGCTGACGGCGGCCGACGAGGTAGAGCGCGAACACGGGCAGCGTCGAGAGCACGACGGCGGCGAGCAGCGCAGGGACGTTGATGCCGAACTGGGTCTGGAAGTCGTAGAGCGCGAACGGGACGACGCGCGTGTCGTCGCTCTGCGTCAGGACGAGCGGGAAGAGAAAGCCGTTCCAGGCCTGCAGCGCGGCGAAGATGCCCACCGTCAGCAGCGCCGGCTTGCTCAGCGGCGTCGCGAGCCGCCACAGCATCTGCCACTCCGTCGCGCCGTCGATTCGCATCGCGTCGAAGAGCTCGGTCGGCACGTCGCGCAGGAAGTTGACGAGGATCAGCACGGAGATCGGCAGCGCGAACGCGGCCGTCGGCAGGATCAGAGCGCCGAGCGTGTCGTAGAGGTGCAGCTTCGCGACGACGAAGTAGATCGGGATGATCGTCGCCTGCAGCGGGATCGCGAGGCCGAGCAGGAAGAGCCTGAACGTGCTCGACGAGACCCAGCCGCGCCCGCGCACGATCGCGTACGCGGCCATCAGCGCCGACACGACGACGAGCACGACGACCGCGAAGGTCACGACCGCGCTGTTTCGCAGGTACGTCAGGAAGCCGACGTCGACAACGCTGCGGTACTGGTCGAGCGTCGGTTGCCCCGGCTTCAGCGGGTCGGCCGTCAGGTAGCCGGCCTGCTCGCGGAAGCTCGTGACGACCATCCAGTAGACCGGTACGGCGACGACCGCGAGCCAGACGATCCCGACCGCGGCGGCCAGGTAGTTCAGGTGGGCGAGGCGCTTGACCCGAGTCATGCGCCCTCGTGCGCGCTGCGAAAGCGCCCGAAGCCGGTGAGGCGGATGACGAGGAGCGACAGCGCGAGCCCGGCGGCGACGAGCACGGCGGAGATCGCGCTCGCGTAGCCCATGTCTGTTCGCTCGAAGCCGTTGATGTACATGTCGAGCGGCAGGATCCGCGTCGCGAATCCGGGGCCGCCGCCGGTGACGATGAAGATCAGGTCGAAGTACGTCAGCGACCCGACGAGGATCAGCGTCGACGACGTCACGATCGTGTTGCGCAGCAGCGGCAGCGTGATCCAGAAGAACTGCGCGACCCGCCCCGCGCCGTCGATCCGGGCCGCCTCGTAGACGGTTTCCGGGATCTGCCGCGCACCCGCCTGGTAGAGCAGCGTGTGGAACGGGATGAACTGCCACGAGATGATCGCGACTACCGTGTAGAGCGCGCGGTCGGGATTGCCCAGCCAGTCGGTCGGCACCCAGTCGAGCCCGAGCCGGTGCGTGAGGTTCGCGACCAGCCCGAAGTTCGGGTCGAGCAGGTTCTTCCACGTCACCGCGATCGCCGCGGCCGAGAAGAGCAGCGGTGTGAAGAACACGGCCGCGAGGAAACCGCGGTAACGCTGGCGGCCGGAGACGAACACGCCGAGGAGGAGCGAGATCGGCGTCTGGACGACCCAGCTCAGCACCATGACCTCGAGCGAGAGCCAGATCGCGTGGTGGGTCGTCGAGTCGTGCAGGAACCGGCTCCAGTTCGCCAGGCCGGCAGAGACGGGCGCGGCGACGCCGTCGTAGTGCGTGAAGCTCAGCGCGACGACGACGACCATCGGCGCCAGCGCGAACACGCCGAAGAGGCCGAGAGCCGGCAGCATGAGCAGCGGACTCGCGCCCGTCGTCCTGCTACCGGCTCTCATGCGGGGGTCAACTGAGGACGGCTCCTACTTCGCCTTGTTCATGTTCGCCGAGAACTGCTGCGGCGTGATCTGCTTGAGGAACAGTCGGTCGAGGTTCGTGAGCAGGGCGTCCGCCTGCGAGGGCGAGAGCACCTGGTCCCACGAGTGCTGGAAGTGCGGCGCGCCCTGCACGAGCTTGTAGCACCACGTCGTGAAGGTCGCGTTCGCACCCTTCGCGAGCTGCGGTGCGATGCCGCGCACCGGCGGGATATTGCCGAGCGCGATCAGGCCCTTCACGTACGCGGGCGACATGACCTGCTTCTTGAGGAACTCGACCGCCGCGTCCTTGTTCTTCGACTTCGCGGCCACCGAGTAGTAGTTGCTCGTGTTGCCCGCGATGTTGCGCGGGTCGCCCTTGCCGCCCGGGATCGACGGGAACGGGATCCAGCCGAGCTCCTTGTTCTTGATCGTGTCCGGGCTGTTGGCGAGCACGGCGCCGTACTCCCAGTTGCCCATCAGCTCCATGGCGCCCTTGCCGGTGCCGAGGAGCGTCGAGGTGACGGTGCCGTCGTACGTGGTCGACGAGAAGCTCGATCCGAAGGCGCCCGCGTCGACGAGCTGCTGCAGGAGCGTGTTCGCCCGGACGATCCCCGGGTTCGACCACGCGTTCTTCTTGCCGGCGGCGATCGCATCGAAGGCGCCCGGGCCGGCTACGCGGTCGACGAGGTACTCCTCCCACATCAGGTCGGGCCACTTGCTCTGCCCGCCGAGGACGATCGGGACGACGCCCGCGTCCTTCAGCTTCTTCACGGCGGCGAGCAGCTGCCCCCACGTCTTCGGCGCGGTCACGCCGTGGTCCGCGAAGACCTTCTTGTTGTAGAAGAGGACGACGGGCTGCATGCCGACGTTCGGCACGCCGTAGTACTTGCCGTTGAACGCGGCGGTCTGGAGGACGTTCGCGAAGAAGCGGTTCTTCCACGCCTTGTCCGCGTTGAAGTACGGCGTCAGGTCGACGACCTTGCCGGCGTCGACGTACTGCTTCAGTCCGCCTCCGCCCCAGTTCATGAACACGTCGGGCGGGCTGCCGGCGCCGAGCGCGACGCGGATCTTCTGCTTGTAGGGGTCGTTGGCGAAGATCTGGACCTTGACGTTCGAGGCGGCGTAGTTCTTCGCCGCTTTCGTCTCGACCGCGTTCTCGGTGCGCTGGATCGTCCAGACGAGCACCGTCGCCTTGCTCGCGGCGAAAGCGGTCGCGGCGACGGCGAGCAGCACGAGGGCGGCGGCCGCCGCGACTGCGGTACGCCGTTGCGCAAGCCTGGTCATCGGCTGCAGTCCTTTCCAGGGGCGCACGCCCCTCTCTGAGATGGCTGGTCGACGAGCCCGGGCCGATCCTGCGGTGCGCAGCGTTGCGTCGGTGGTCCCTCCGTCCGTCGTCGGTCGTCGGCCCGTCTCCGGCCGGGATGGGGCGGTTGCTGGGGACTTGCCCCACGCCACCCGGCCGAAATTTGCGTCGGTAACGCTTACCAGGTTTCTTTCAGGGGTTCAACCTGGTCTGGCTGTCGGAGTCGGCGACGCCCGATAGCCGAGCGAAGGCTGGTTTTCCGAAAAGTTTTCGGTAACTTTGAGCCATGTCGCAGGCGACCCCCTCCCGCCCGCGCACCCTCCAGGACGTCGCGACGCTGGCCGGCGTCTCGCTCGCCACCGTGTCGCGCGTCCTGAACGGGCACCCGGACGTCTCCGACTCGACGCGCGACGCCGTGCTGCGCGTCGTCCGCGAGCACGGCTTCAGCAAGAACCGCGCGGCCCGTGCCCTGACGGGCGGCCGCACGAGCCTGATCGGCGTCACCGTTCCCGAGGTCGACTCGAGCTACTTCGCCGAGATCCTGTCGGGTGCCTCCGAGGCGCTGCACGAGCAGGACATGCGCGTCGTCCTCTGCCCCACGCTCCACGAGCACGAGCGGGAGGTCGTCCTCCTCGACCGGCTGATGCACGGCACGACCGACGGCGCGCTGCTCCTCAACCCGTCCGAGTCGGAGGACGAGCTGCGCACGCTGCTGAACCACGGCTACCCGTTTGTCGTCGTAGAGCCGCGCACCGCGCTCGGCGACGGGATCCCGTGCGTCACGGCGAC
>JBKPLI010000125.1:0-7858 GCA_046731555.1 Actinomycetota bacterium
CACCGCTCGCGGAGGCGCTCGAAGCGGCAATCACCGGGCCCGTCGCGACGGCGCTCTGCCCGCATCGCGGCGGCCCGCCGACGTGCTGGTGCCGGCCGCCGCTGCCGGGCCTGCCGCTCGCGTTCGCGCGGAGGCACGGCATCGACCCGGCACGCTCGGTCGTGGTCGGCACGTCGCCGGCGCATCGCACGCTCGCGAACACGCTCGGCGCGCGCTACGTAGGTACGGCCGCGCGCGCAGATGGGTAGCGCCCGCCGATGACGGCGCGCCGTCCGGCAGCGCAGGATGCCGCCATGGACGCCGACGCGATGCTCGAGCTCGCCGAGCGTGCAGGCCCGCAGCTGCGGGGCCTCGACCCGAAGCCGCTGTTCGCGGAGCTCGAGGCACGTTACGACGACCTGCTCGCCGCGCTGCAGCGGTTCATCGACGAGGAACGCACGGACGAGGCGCTGCGCATCGCGACCGCGCTCGCGCCCTTCTGGACGGCGACGAAGCGGCTCGACGAAGGCGTCGCATGGTTCGACCGCGTGCTCGCCGTGCCCGGCGGCGACGGCGCGACGCGCGGCCGCGCCTGCTTCGAGGTCGGCCTCGTCGTCTTCTGGACCGGCGACGACGACCGCGCCGCCGCGTACCACCGCGGCGCGATCGCGTGCGGGGATCCGACCGCCGTCGCGCTCGGCCTGACGGGGCTCGCGCGGATCGCCCTGCGCACGGACGTCGAGGAGGCCCGCCGCCTCTGCGTGGAGGCACGCGATGCGGTCGAGGGTACGGATGACATCCTCGGACGCTCGAGCGCGCTGCACGTGCTGGCCGTTGCGGCGCAGATGGCCGGTGACCTCGAGGAGGCGCGCGTCCTCATGACCGAGCGGATGGAGCTGGCGCGTGAAATGGGGAGCTACCTCGGCGTCGCGAGCGAGGCGTGCAACCTCAGCATGGTCGAGCGGCAGCTCGGCGACCTCGACCGTGCCGAAGACCTCGCGCGCGAGTCGCTGCGCATCGCGCGGCAACGCGAGGACGAGTGGATGGTCCCGTACACGCTGAGCTCGCTCGCGGCAGTCGCGGCAGAGCGCGGCGAGCACGAGCGCGCGGCGACCCTCGTCGGCGCCGCCGAGTCGATGATGGAAGCGCAGGGCGCGGCGTGGCCGCCCGACGAGCGCCCGCACTACGAGGCGACCGTCGGGCGTCTCGCGGACGCGATGGGCGCGGACTTCGAGCGTGTGCGCCGCAAGGGCCGCGCGCTCGGGTCGGACGACGCCGTCGCGGTCGCGCTCGCCGTGCGTTGAATCGGCGCGGGGACGGCCCTATCCTCGTACTCGGCTGCGGCTGAGAGGTCAACGGAAGGAGAGGGCGATGCCCGAGCTCGCTGTCACCGTCGCGGTTCCGAAGGCCCGCGAGGCCGCGCGGGCAGGCCGCAAGCCGGTGCCTCCGGAGGAGCTCGCGGTCCACGTCTCGATCGCGAACCCGAGCGACCGGTCCGTCCCGTTCAACGTCCTGCAGGCGCAGCATCCGTCGCTCGCGCTCGAGGTCGAAGGGCCGTCCGGCATGCGCGTGCTGCTCCCGCCGCCGTCCGCGCCGAGCGAGGCGGAGTTGGGCCGCGGCGAGCCGATCGAGCCGGGATCGTCGGTGACGCTCGAGTACCGCGCCTTCCTCGACCCGGCGCTGGGACCGGGCACGTTCCGAGCCCGGTACGTCGGGCGCGTCCCCGCGCTCGGCGGCACTCCGGACGACCCGCTTGTCAGCGACTGGGTCGATTTCGAGGTGCCGCCGCCGCCCCCGTGGCCGAAGCCGTGGTGGCCGTATCCGTGGCGCTACGCCTTCGACCGTCTGCGCCGGTACATCGACATCGTCCTCTTCTGGCGCAAGTGCCGGCGCGTCTGGGAAGCGGAGGTCGACGAGGCGGTGTCCGAGACGATCACCAACGCACCGCCCGGATCCGAGGCATGGAACGGGACGTACGGCTGGCGCGCCCGGTTCCACCTTCGGATCGAGCAGTCGACCTGCCGCGTCATCGTCACCGTCCGCATCCGCGTCACGGGTGCGGTCACGCCTGCACAGCAGACCGCGTGGGAAACTGCGATCGAGGGTGCCTGGAGCAACATCTTCAAGCTCTGCGCAGCGTCGCGGTGCTGCGGGAACGGCTACGCGATCGTCGCCGACGTCCAGTTCGTCTCGAGCGGCGAGCACCAGGTCGTGGTCGCAGGGGCGAGCACGGTGAACATGGGCAACTGGGGTGCAGCCGACGCCGTCGACGTGCGCCACGAGTTCGGACACATGCTCGGCGCGCTCGACGAGTACTTCACCGTGAACGGCACCGACTTCGGCCCCGGCCGGCAGGCGACCGGCGCGATCATGAACAACCCGGCGAACGCGCCGGTCGCGCGTCACTACGAGCTCGTTCGGACGCAATCGCAGGCGTTGATGGGTGCGGCGTGCACGACGAAGGCGGCGGCCGATCCGTGCTGAGATGCTGCAGGCCCGGCTGACGGTCGAGCCGTCGCGCTCCGCTCGCCCCGAGGAGCTGCGCGCCGAGGGCACGCTGACGAACGTCGGCGACGAGCCCGAGGAGGTCCGGCCGGCGCTGCTCGCCTCGCCCTCGCTCGCGCTGGAGATCACGGGCCGGAGCGGCGCACCCGTTCCGCTACCGCCGCCGCCGGTCCCGGGGCTCGAGGAGGCGAACATCCGGCTGGCGGCGGGCGAGGAGCATCGCGTCGTCTTCGCGTCGTTCGCCCCGGCCTGGCTCGAGCCCGGCGGCTACCGCGTCCGGCTGCGATACCGGCCCTCGGCGCAGGAGCCGGTCGTCTCCGACTGGGTCGGGTTCGAGGTCGGCTAGGCGGCGCTACTCGGGAAACTCTTCCGGATGGAACGCGTAGGCCCACATGGACGTGGGCTCGATGCACATGAGGACGACGCCTTCGCCCCAGTCGAACGGGCTCGACTCGTAGATCCCGCGCCACACGGGCTCGATCTCGTCGACTCCCTCGTCGCCGGCGGCCATGATCGTCGCGTGGCCGTGCACGACGATGCCGATCCGGTCGCCGTCGACATGCGCCGCGCTGCACGCAGGGTTCGCGCGCAGATGCCGGAGGCGCGCGGCCTGCCCGCCGGTCGAGAGGGTGAAGCGCCCGTGGATGAAGACGCCGTCGAGCGGCGCGACGCGCGGCTCGCCGCGCTCGTTCACGGTTGCGAACGACACGTGCTTCGTGTCCTGCAGGTAGCGGACGACCTGGCGCGCGTTCAGCTGCCGTGACGGCTTGACGATCGAGAGGAGGTGCGGGTTCCCGCGCGCGATCGTCAGGTCGATCAGCGCCTGCAGCTCGCGGATCTCGTCCTCGGTCTCGAACACGTCGGCCGGTTCTTAGCAGACTCTTGACGGCCGGACGGGGACGCGCAATCGTCGGTGGCGGATCGTGGCCAGTACGACTCTCACCAGCGGCGTCGAGGACAGCGGGCGCGTCGCGTGGGACGAGATTCGGCGTCAGTGGCGCGAGCGCGAGTACGACGCGCTGCGCTTCGAGCTGAGGGACTTCGATGCGCGCACGATCCGCGCCGTCGACGAGCTCCTGTTCGGCACCGGCACGACCACGCAGGCGAAGTCGGAACGCGTGCTGCGGGATGCGTTCGAGGCCGCGTCCGAGGTGCCGCACGGCGGGCGGCTGCTGCTCGCGCTCTACGTGCACGGCCGCTGCCTCGACAAGTGGGAGCAGTCCGAGGACTACGAGCGGATCCGCAACGTTCTGGCCGGGCTCGACGCAGTCGCCGGCGGCTCGGCGCCGCCCGGAGCGCCGACCGAGGAGGAGCTCGTCGCGCTCGTCGTGCGGCAGGCGACGGCGATCGACGGCGCGATGAGCGTCGAGGACGCCCTGAGCTGCTCGTGCCCAGTCGCGCTCGAGGGGCGCTCGCGGCGGCTCGTCGCCGACCTGCTCCACGTCCTCGACCGCGAGAAGGCGCTCGGCGACGGCCTCGACGAGCCGCGCGAGGTCGTGCGCGCCGACGCGCTCACGAGCCTGAAGTACTTCGGCGCGATCGCCGACGTCGCGCTGGCGGTCGGCGAGTGGGTCGACCAGGACGGTCCCGGCCCGGCCGGCTACTTCGACGACGTGCTGCAGACACTCGACGGCGCGCTCGACGGCGACGTGTACGAGAGCGAGCTCCGCGCCCACCGGGCCGCGCTCCTCGCGCTCCAGGAGTCGGCGCAGCGGCCGCACCTCCGCGTCGACGCGGCGGAGGTCGTGTACGTCTATCCGTTCGCGCTCCGGTGGCCCGGCGCGGATTCTCCGCGCCACGACGAGGCGGTCGCGCGGACGGTCGCCGACGACGCGGTGGTGCAGGCGCTCGCGCAGGAGGGGATCACTCCGGCGGTCGCGCACGAGCTCGACATCAACGACGTCTGGGAGCGCGTCGACGTCGTCGAGGCCGGCTATGCGGGCGCGGCGATCGACCTGCCGCCGGTCAGCGTGCTGACGACCGGCGACGACGTCCCGCTCGAGTTCACGGCCGAAGCGCGGCTGAGCCGGCTCGGCAACCACTACCTGCGCGTCCGCTCACGCCTCGAGAACGCCGGGCTCCACGAGGTGAACCAGGCGCTGCGTCGCGGCTCGCATGCGATGGGCGAGGAGCAGGTGTCCTCGGGCACGGCGCAGTGGGCGACGGTCACCGAGTACGCGGAGGAGGTGATCGGCGCGATCGCCGTCGCGCTCGGCGCGGAGCGGGTCCTGAACCCGAACGCGCGGTTCCATGTCGTGCTCGCCGCACGCTTGGTCTCGGCGCGCCTCCCCGACGGCACGACCGTGCCGGCCACGCCGGAGCTGCTGCGGGAGTCCGTCGGCGCCTCGCTTCTCTTCCATCCGGTCCGCCACCTCACGACCTCGCTCGAGGAGTGGATCCGCTATCCCGCGCCCGAGGTCGAGAACGTGCTCGGGCGCCAGGGCTACACCGGCGACCTCGTGGCGCGCACCGACAACACGACCGTCACGTTCATGCAGTCGTCGCCCGAGTGGCTCATCGACGAGTACGAGGAGATGATCGAGTTCGTCGCGTCGATCCCGCCGCTCCTGACGCTCTGGGAGCGGAAGGCGCTCGACCTTGCGGACGAGCTCGAGGAGGGAGGGTCGATCGAGAAGCTGCACGACGACGCGCGCAAGATCCTCGAGCTCGAGCAGGACATCCGCGCGCAGCTCGCGTTCCTGCGCTCGCCTGCCCTCTGCCGCACGCTCGGGCACCGGCAGTTCCTCGACGCGCTGTGGACGGCCGCGGGGCTCCCCGAGCTCGAGGCCGAGCTCGAGCGGCGGCTGACGATGCTCGCGGACCGGCAGGCGCGGATCGCGACGCGGCTATCGTCGATGGACGAGCGGAACCGCGAGCGGCGCGGCATTCGCGTGGAGATCGTGCTCGGCGTCCTCGCGGCGGCCTCGATCGCCGGCGTGCTGCAGTGGGTCGACGCCACGTACACGGTCCGATGGGCGGCGTGGAGGTGGTGCGAGCTCGCCGCGCTCGTCGTGGTCGCGGCCGGTGCGCTCGCGATCATCTGGCGCTCGCGCCGGTCGACGTGAGCGCGGCGCCGCTCGCCTTCCACGATCTCGACGTCGACTTCGACGCAGAGCTGCTCGCGCGCTTCCACCGCGACGTGCTCGTGCCCTCGTTCTCCGAGGACGAGCTCGACGACGTCGAGGCGATGACGCGCGGTCTGCGCGGCGACGGCCCGGCGCGCACGCTCGCGTCCGTCGCGCTCGAGGCGGACGAGCTCGTCGGCGGCGTCGTCGGGGAGGTCTACGAGGCGGAGGACGTGATGCTGCTCGCGTACCTCGCGGCCCGGCCGGGCGTGCGCGGCCGCGGCATCGGGTCGGCGCTGATCGCGCACGTCGCGCCGCGGTGGTACCCGCAGGTGCGGCTCGTCGTCGGTGAGGTGCACGACCCGCGACGGTGGCCGAACGCGGCGGACGAGGATCCCGTGAGCCGGCTCCGGTTCTACGACCGCATCGGCGCTCGCGTGCTCGGCGTGCCGTTCGTGCAGCCGGCGCTCGACGCCGATCGCGAGCGCATCGAGGGCTTCCTGCTGCTCGCGTTCCACGTCGACCCCGCGGCCGAGGTGCACGCGGACGGCGCGTCGTCGATCCGCTCCGACGTCGTGAGCCGCTTCGTCCGGCGCTACTACGCGGCGGCCGAGGGCGCGGGCGAGCCGTACGACCCGCAGCTCGCGCAGCTGCTCGCGCGCATCGACGAGCACGCGACGATCCCGCTGCTCGCGATCGCGGACTACGGCCGCGTGCCGTTGCTCGCGTAGCCGCTCAGGCGGGGCGCGTCGACGACGCGGCCGCGGTCTCGTGCGTCGTCCGCCGGTGGCGGAGGATGAAGTACACGGGGATCGCGAACGGTGCCAGCACGGTCACGGCGACGAGCCAGACGATCTTCGCGACGACGGAGATCGAGTCGACGATGATCATGAAGAGCGCCACGAGCCACGCGACGAAGAGGATCGCGAGCAGGACGACGACGGTGATCATGCGCGTCTCACCGCCGCGAGCACCATGGACACACCTCGTCTCGGCGCAGGCGCCCGCACGCGCCGCAGCGGCGAGGCGGGTGCTTCAGCGTCAGCATCTTGGCCGTCAGCCCGAGCCGCGTCATCAGCAGGAATGCCCCGCCGGCGAGGACGCTCAGGATCTGCAGGTCGGTCACGGCCTTGTTCTAGCCGGTGGCGGGTGTGCCGGGCATCGCCCATGCGGGGTGAACCGGCTCAGGCGCGGTCGCCGGCGGCCATCCAGACGACGATTGCGATCGGCAGGCCGCAAAGCGCGACCACGATCCCGAGGAAGAAGTGGTCGAGGGCGAGCAGCACGCCGCCCACGACGAATGCGAGCGCGCCCGCGCCCAGTCCGAGCAGCAACGGCATCGAGTTCTCCTTCCGTTCCAGGGCTGTCGCCCCGGGACCAAATCGCCCGGGCGGCCCGGAGCGCATCACCCGCAGTGGGGGATGCGGCGACCCCTGCGGGGACGCGAATGTTACGGGCTGGTGACCGCAGTCGACACCGAACCCGCGCCCGCGCCCGCGAAGCGCGTCTCTCACCCGTCC
Organism: Actinomycetota bacterium; assembly: GCA_046731555.1. Classification (GTDB taxonomy): domain Bacteria; phylum Actinomycetota; class Thermoleophilia; order Gaiellales; family Gaiellaceae; genus PALSA-600. Next base: position 7,070 of record JBKPLI010000125.1, read on the forward strand.
GTCGAGGAGCGCGCTGCCAGCGGCAAGGACGCTCGCGCCGCGTCGCCGCGCGGAGCGCACGCCGAGCTGCCCGACGTCGAGCGCGACCCCGTCGCGATCCTCGAGGAGCAGGGCAAGACGCGCGTGCCCGAGCTTCTCCCGATCCGCTACGCGCGGATGGCCGCCTCGCCCTTCGCCTTCCTCCGCGGCGCGGCGGCGATCATGGCGCACGATCTCGCGCCGGCGCCGCGCACGCCGCTGACGGCCCAGCTGTGCGGCGACGCGCACCTCTCGAACTTCGGCGGCTTCGCCTCGCCGGAGCGGACGCTCGTCTTCGACCTGAACGACTTCGACGAGACGCTTCGGGGCCCGTTCGAGTGGGACCTGAAGCGGCTGGCCGCGAGCATCGAGGTCGCCGCGCGCGAGCGCAGCTTCAAGCGGGACGTCCGCCGCAGCGCCGTGCTCTCGTCGGTCCAGGGCTACCGCGAGGCGATGCGGGAGTTCGCGTCGATGCCGAACCTCGCGGTCTGGTACGCGCGCCTCGACGCCGGCCGCCTCGGGCAGCGGCTGCGCGACGAGGGCGTGCGCGCGGCGGTGAAGACGTTCGAGCGCGCCGTCGCGAAGGCGCGCACGAAGAACAGCATCCGCGCGTTCACGAAGCTGACGCAGCGCGTCGACGGCGAGCTGAGGATCGCGCCGAGCCCGCCGCTCGTCGTCCCGATCCGCGACCTCGCCGACGGGATCGAGGCCGCCGAGCTCGAGGAGCGCCTCCGCGAGGTGCTGCGCAACTACAGGCGCACCCTCCAGGGC
>JBKPLI010000126.1:0-12366 GCA_046731555.1 Actinomycetota bacterium
GGGCCGGAGCGCGGCGCGCTCGAGCGGCGCGCGAGGCAGCTCGGCGTCGCCGACCGCGTCGAGTTCCGCGGCTCGCTGGCGCGCGAGGAGGCGCTGCGCGTGCTCGCCGGCGCGCGCGCCGCGGTCTTGTCGAGCGCGTGGGAGAACCTGCCGCACGCCGCCGTCGAGTCGCTGTCGGTCGGCGTCCCCGTCGTCGCGACCTCGGTCGGCGGCGTGCCGGAGGTCGTGCGCGACCAGGAGAACGGCCTGCTCGTTCCGCCGAACGACCCCGAGGCGCTCGCCGAGGCGCTCCGGCGGATTCTCGAGGAAACCGAGCTGCGCGACCGGCTCGCGGCCTCGGCGAGGCAATCGGTCGCCGCGCTGTCGCGTGACGCGGTGTACGGCCGGCTCGAGGAGATCCTCGTCGAGGCGGCGCGGTGAGCCGGCCGCGCGTGCTCTTCGTCAGCCGCGGCCGCATCGCGCTCCCGCTCGCGCCGTGGCTCGCGCGCAAGTGGGACGCGCTCGAGGCCGTGCTCGACGTTCGCGGCCTCAACGCGGGCACGGGCGCCGGCGATGCCCGCTTCGAGCTCCTGCCCGAATCGTCGTTCGTCTTCTTCCCGACGCTGCCGGTGCGCATCGCGCGCGCGCTGCGCGCGTTCCGGCCGGACGTCGTCGTCGCGTCGGATCCGTACGTCGGCGCGGGCGTGCTCCTCGGCCGCGGTCTCGCACGTAGCCGCGCGAAGGTCGTGGTCGAGGCGCACGGCGATCCGCGCACGTTCACGCGCGGCTACGGCTCACCGGCGCGCCGCGTCGTCTCGCCGCTCGCGGACGCCGTGACACGGCTCGTGTATCGCCGCGCCGACGCGACGCGCGCCGTCTCGACGTTCACGTCGCAGATCGTGGAGCAGGCGCGCGGCATCCCGCCGACGGTGTCGTTCCTCGCCTACAGCGACCTCTCCGCGTTCGCCGACGCGCCGCGCACGCCGGTGCCGGAGGCGCAGACGATCGTCTTCGTCGGCTCGCTCGAGGTCTACAAGAACATCGACGGGCTCGCGGCCGCGTGGCGGCGCGTTGCGCACGAGCTGCCCGACGCGCACCTGCTCGTCGTGGGCAAGGGCTCGCGGAGGCATGTCGTCGAGGCGCTCGTGCGCGACCTACCCGGTCAGGTGACGCACGACCTCGAGCTGCCGCCGGACGACGTCGCCGCGCGGATGGACGCGGCACGTGCGCTCGTGCTGCCGTCATATCCGGAAGGGCTCGGGCGCGTCGTGCTCGAGGCGTTCGCGCGCGGGCGCGGCGTCGTCGCGACGAACGCGGGCGGCATCCCGGACATGGTCGACGACGGCGTGCAGGGCCTGCTCTTCCCGCCGGGCGACACGGACGCGCTCGTCGCGGCGCTGCGGCGCGTGCTCCTCGACCGCGAGCTCGCAGTGCGGCTCGGCGACGCCGCGCTCGCGACGTACGCCGACTGGCACCAGACGCCCGAGCAGTTCGCGGCTGCCTACCGCGACCTCGTCGACCGCGTGCTCGCAGGCGCGCGCTGATGCGGCTCGCATTCGCGACGCAGGCGCTCGACCCCGAGCACGGCGCGCTCGCGCAGACGCTCGACCTCGTCGACGCGCTCGCGCAGCGCACCGACGAGCTCGTCGTCCTGTGCGGCCGCTCGCGCGCAGACCGGCTGCCCGCGAACGTGCGGGTGAAGTCGTTCGAGTCGCGCTCGAAGCTCGGGCGCGGGCTCGCGTTCGAGCGCGCGTTCGCGTCGGCGCGCGCCGACGCCGTGCTCGTGCACATGGTCCCGACGTTCCTGGTGCTCGCTGCGCCGCTCGCGAAGGTGCGGCGCACGCCGCTGCTCCTCTGGTACACGCACTGGAACGCGAGCCGCTCGCTGAAGCTCGCGACCGCGCTGTGCGACGTCGCGCTCAGCGTCGACCGGCGGAGCTTCCCGCTCGACTCGCCGAAGGTGCGCGGCATCGGCCACGCGATCGACGTCGAGACGTTCAACGGGGAGCCGCCCGCGCCGCACGACGGGCCGCTCCGGCTGTTGTGGGTCGGGCGGTACGCGCCGTGGAAGGGCGTCTCGACGCTGCTCGCCGCGCTCGAGCTCGCGTTCGCGGACGGCCTCGACGCGACGCTCGAGCTGCGCGGCGCCGAGCTCACCGACGCCGAGCGCGCGCACCGCGCCGAGCTCGAGGCGACCGTCGCCGGATCGCGTGCGCTGGGCGAACGCGTGCGGTTCGCCTCATCGGTGCCGCGCGCCGAGGTGCCTGCGCTCCTGCGCGCGGCGGACGTCGTCGTCAGCCCGATCGAGCCCAGGGCCGGGGCGACGCTCGACAAGGCCGTCTACGAGGCCGCGGCCTGCGCGAGGCCCGTCGTGTCGTCGAACCCCGCGCTCGAGGGCTTCCTCGACGACCTGCCACTGCCGGTGCGCGTCCCGCCGCGCGATCCGCAGGCACTCGCCCGCACGCTGCTCGACGTCGCGGCCGCGCCGGCCTCCGCCCGTGCGGAGACGGGGGCCGCGCTCAGGCGCCGCGTCGTCGAAGGGCACTCGCTCGACTCCTGGGCCGACGCGGTGATCCGGACGGTGGCCGGACTACAATCGCGCCATGGCTAAGCCGGCCACGGGCGTGCCGGCCTCGGACGAGCCGGCCGCCGTCCTCGACGCTCGGGTCGAGGACGTTCGCGCAACCCGTCCCTACCTGCTCTCGCGCCTGACGTGGCGCTCGGCGGTCCGCCGCGCGGGCAGCGTCGCCTGCCTCGCGGTGATCGACATCGGCGGCCTCGTGCTCGGCCTCTACCTCGCGCTCGCGCTGCGCGCGCTCGTGTTCGACCCGAAGCCGATCCTGTGGGGCCTCCTCTGGGACCACGAGACCGACTGGCTGCCGTTCCTGATCCTGCTGCTCGTGCTCGTCTTCTCGCGCAACCGGCTCTACGCGCCGCGCGAGGTGCGCGAGGGGCCGGGCCGCATCGTGCCGTCGGTCGTGCTCGTCGCCGCGCTCGCGCTCGCGTTCGCGATCGGCACGGGCCAGGAGTTCACGACGTTCGGGCTCTACGTCGCCGGCGCGGTGTTCGTCGCCGGGCTGATCAGCGCCTTCCGCTGGAGCTACGAGACGATCACCGGCCTGCTGCTGCGTTCGGTCGGCGTGCGGCGGCACGCGCTGCTCGTCGGCGAGCCGGCGCAGGTCGCGCGCCTGCGCGACACGCTCGGGTCGAGCCGCGGCGGCATCGACTACGACTTCGTCGGCGAGACCGACTCGCGCGCCGCGCTCCACCGCATGGCGGCCGAGTCACGGCTCGACGAGCTCATCGTCGCCGACACCGGCCTCGACGAGGAGCGGCTGCTGTCGATCGTCGAGGAGGCGCACCGCCACGGCGTCTCCGTCCGCCTCGCGCCGCGCACGACCGAGCTGCTCATCGAGCGCGGCGAGTACATCCCGGGCCAGGGCGTGCCGCTGTTCGAGCTCAAGCCACCGATCTTTGCCGGCACCGACTGGATGCTCAAGCGGACCTTCGACATCGTGGTCGCGACGCTCGTCGTCGTGATCGGCCTGCCGCTGTGGGTGCTGATCGCGCTGGCGGTGAAGCTCACGTCGCGCGGCCCCGTGTTCTACGCCGACACGCGCATCGGCCTCGGCGAGCGGCCGTTCCGGATGCTCAAGTTCCGGACGATGGTGCAGGGCGCCGAGCAGCTCGTCCCCGGGCTCGAGCGCAAGAACGAGGCGACCGGCGCGCTGTTCAAGATCCGCGACGACCCGCGCGTGACGAGCGTCGGCCGGGTGCTGCGCCGGCTGTCGCTCGACGAGGTGCCGAACGTCCTCAACGTGCTGCGCGGCGAGATGTCGCTCGTCGGCCCGCGGCCGCTGCCCGTGCGCGATTACCACCGCCTCGAGGCCTGGCACCGCCGCCGCTACCACATCCTCCCGGGCGTCACGGGCCTGTGGCAGATCGCCGGCCGCAGCGACCTCACGTTCGACGACCTCGTCCGGCTCGACTTCTACTACCTCGAGAACTGGTCGATCTGGCTCGACGTCTCGATCCTCTTCAAGACCCCGGCCGCGGTCTTCTCGCAGCGCGGAGCCTATTAACGGCGCCGTAACGGCCTGCTGCGACACTTACGGGCGATGCGCGCCCCCAAGCTGCTGATCGCGGCCTCCGCGGTCGACCTCGACTTCCGGTACGGGTGCACGCCTGCCTGGTGGCAGCTCTGGAAGGGGCTCTACGAGGAGGGTGTCGACCTCGTCGTCGCGCCGTATCGCGGTCGGCCGGTCGAGTCGCCTTGGTGGCGGACGGCGGCCAACCCGACCTACCGCGAGGGCGAGTCGTTCGCCCGGGTGCGCGACCTCCTCGCCCGCGCGAAGGGCGACCACTATCTGCGCCGCGCGGAGGAGAGCCCAGAGGACTCGCTCGGCGACCGAATGACGCGCGAGCTGATCTGGCGCTGGGTCACGCCGCGCTGGCGCCATCACCTCGAGGCGCTCGTCGAGCGCGAGCGGCCCGACGCGGTCGTCGTCTTCACGATCCCGATGTCGCACTTCCGCGGCATCCCGACCGCGCTGCGCGAGCGCTTCGGGATCCCGGTCGTCTTCTACGACGGCGACGTGCCGATGAGCCTGCCCGAGTTCGGCGGCATGGATACGGGCTTCAACTACTACCACGGTGCGGACCCGGGCGAGTACGACCTCGTGCTCTCGAACTCCGAGGGCGGGCTCGAACGGCTGCTCGAGCTCGGCGCTCGCCGCGCGGAGGCCGTCTTCTGGGCGGCCGACCCCGAGTTCTTCGCGCCGCAGCCGGTCGAGAAGGAGATGGACGTCTTCTTCTACGGCTACGGCGACAAGTTCCGGCGCGACTGGACGGCCGCGATGGTCGGCGAGCCGTCGCGCCGCCTGCCGGACGCCGACTTCGCGCTCGGCGGCCGCGACTTCCGCGGCGACACGGGCAACGCGCGCATGCTCGGCGACATCGAGTTCAACGTCTTCGCGCGCGCGATCTCCGCCGCACGCGTGAACCTCTGCATCACGCGGCGCTCGCACGCGACGGTCTACGCGTCCTCCTCGTGCCGGCCCTTCGAGCTCGCGTCGTCCGGCGCGGCGATCGTGTCGAACCCGTACGAGGGCATCGAGCGCTGGTTCGACCCCGGCTCCGAGCTGCTCGTCGTGCACGACGCCGACGAGGCGACCGCCGCGATCGGCGAGCTGCTCGACGACCCGGCGCAGGCGGAAGAGCTCGGCCGCCGCGCGCGCGAGCGCGTGCTCGACGAGCACACGTACCGCCACCGCGCGCGGCAGGTGCTCGAACTCCTCGGCCTCAGGGTGAGTGTTTGAAGAAGATCGCGATCGTGCCGGCGCTGAACGAGGAGCGCTCGATCGGGAGCGTCGTCGACGGCATCCACGCCCACGACCCGGAGATCGACGTGCTCGTCATCGACGACGGCTCGCACGACTCGACGGCCGCCGTCGCGGAGTCGCACGGCGCCCGTGTCGTGCGCCTCCCGTTCAACCTCGGCATCGGCGGCTCGGTGCAGACCGGCTTCCGCTACGCGTCCGAGCACGACTACGACCTCGCCGTGCGGCTCGACGGCGACGGCCAGCACGACCCGTCGCAGATCGGCCGCATCGTCGGGCCGGTGCTCGCGGGCGAGGTCGACATCTGCGTCGGCTCGCGCTTCGTCGGCGAGGAGGGCTTCCGGTCGTCGCGCTCGCGCCGCATCGGGATCCGCATCCTCGCCGGCACGGTCTCGCTGCTCACGCGGCAGCGCGTGACCGACACGACGAGCGGCTTCCAGGCGCTGAACCGCAAGGCCATCGACCTGTTCGCGGTCGACTACCCGCACGACTACCCCGAGGTCGAGGCGACCGTCCTCCTGCACAAGCACCGCCTCCGCCTGTGCGAGGCGCCGGTGCAGATGCGCGAGCGCGCGGCGGGCCGCTCGTCGATCACCGCGCTGCGCTCGATCTACTACATGGCGAAGGTGCTGCTCGCGATCCTCGTCGGCATCTTCAGGCGGCGCGCGACGCCGCTGGAGGAGTCGTGACCCCCGTCAAGGTCTCGATCGCGGCGTCGATCGCGTCGCTCCTGCTCCTGCTCGTCGTGTTCGAGCTCATCCGCTCGCGCCGGCTGCGCGAGCGCTACGCACTGCTGTGGGTGCTGACCGGCGTCGTGCTGCTCGTCCTCTCGGTGTGGCGCGGCGGACTGAACACGATCGCCGGCTGGCTCGGCGTCGAGACCTATCCGCCGGCCGTGCTGTTCGCGGTCGCGTCGCTCTTCATCCTCGCCGTGCTGCTTCACTACTCGACCGTGATCTCGAAGCTCACGGACCAGAACGTGATCCTCGCGCAGCGGATCGCGCTGCTCGAGGTCGAGGTCAGGGAGCGTCGACCGGAGCCCGCGCGGGCGCCGGACGAAGCCTCGGCACGAGCAGCGCGAGCGACGTCGCGAGGATCGCTGCCGCCGGCATAGCCGGCGCGAGCTCGCGCCAGAACGCGCCCGTGTCGTACGGCGCCTCGGCGGCGCGCAGGACGAAGAACGCGAGCCACCCGCCGAGGCCGACCGCGAGCCAGATCGACCGCCGCGCGACGCCGAGGAAGCCGGCGATCGGCACGGCCTCGAGCAGGGCGATGCTCCAGCCGGTCTCGTGCAGCGGGTTCCTGAGCGCCCGCAACGGGTCGATCCCCCAGACGATCAGCGCGGCCGCCGCGGCGACCGCGCCCGCCACGGCCAATGCGCGCGCCGGCGCGAACCGGGCGACGACCGCGAGCGCGACGCCGAGCGCGAACCACGCGGTGTGCTCGACGCCGATCAGCGCCGGCAGGACCTCGTGGCGATAGATCGCGCGGTAGGGCGGCAGGAAGTACGCGGTCGCGACCACGGGCAGGGCGAGGAGCATCGCTGCGCACGCGAGCGCGAACCGATCGCCGGCGAGCCCGCGCCCCACGCCGTGCACGGCCCAGGTCGCGACCGGCCACAGCACGACCGCCGCGAGGAGGCCGAGCGCGCTCGCGTCCTCGCGCACGCCGACCACGAGCGCGAGGACGATCCCCCCGGCGGCGACGAGCGCGAGCTCACGCTGCGGCGGCACCTATCTCCTTGCACAGCTCGGCAAGACGCGCACCGAGCCGGCGCGTCGTGTGCTCCCCCTCCACGTGCTCGCGCGCCGCGCGCCCCATCGCCGCGGCTCGCTCCGCGTCGGCGAGCACGGCCTCGATCGCCGCGCGCAGCGCGTCCGGGTCCTGCGGCGATACGGTCGCGGTCGCGTCGTCGTGGACGTAGTCGCGGAGGTACAGCCGCTCCGTCGTGATCGTCGGCCGGGCGCAGGCCATCGCTTCGAGCAGCGAGATCGTCCCCGAGTTCTCCGTGCCGCGCGGGTCCGTGTCCGGCCGTGTGGGCACGACGACGCAGCTCGCGCGCGCGTACAGCTCGCGCACCTCGGTCGGCGTGATGTTCAGGCGGACATCGACGTTCGAGGGCACGTCGAGGTCGCGCACGTTCTCGGCCTTCGCGACGATCACGCCGCGGACCGGCAGCCCGTCGAGCGCGCGCGCAAACGTCTCGTAGTCGCGCGCCAGATCGCGGCCGACCGTGAGCACATGCCCGTCCCGCTCGGGGGGCAACGGTTGCCACCACGTCTCGTCGACGCCGAGCTGCGCGACGTGCGTGCGGCGCGGGTCGGTGCCGAGCCGCTCCACGATCCGGTCGCGCGCCGCGCGTGCGACGGCCGCGACACCCGCCGCGCTGCGCACCGACGACTGCAGCAGGCGCCGTCGCGCACCGCCCGCACGCTCCCAGGCCGAGACGAGGTGGTACGACAGGACGAGCACACGCGGTCGCCGGAGCACCCGCGCGGCGAGCGGCAGGAACGTCGCGAGCGGCGTGACGATCACGTCCGCCTCGCGCAGCTCCCACGGCAGCGTCAGCTCGCGGCCGTACCACGTCACGCGGTGCACGACGCCGTCGGCCATCGTCCGCCGCCGCAGCCGCGAGTCGTAGACGAACGCGTCGATGCCGTGCTCCGCCATGTGGTTCTGGCCGAGCAGGTTCGTGTCGGGCACGTCGCCCGCCGCGACGCGTCGGATCAGCTCGGCGCGTGGGTTGGGATAGACGAACGCGACCCGCAACGTCATGCGGGCGCACGCGTCTCGGCGTGCTCGCGGTACCACGCGACCGTGCGCTCGATGCCCTCGCGCAGCGTCGTCCTCGCCTCGAAGCCGAACAGCTCCCTCGCGCGCGTCGCGTCGAGACTGCGGCGAGGCTGACCGTTCGGCATCGACGCGTCCCACACGATCCGGCCGTCGAAGCCGACGGCGTCTGCCACGAGCTCGGCCGTCTCGCGGATCGTCGTCTCGACGCCGGTGCCGAGGTTGACCGGCTCGGCGCCGTCGTAGCGCTCCGCGGCCAGCACGAGCCCGTCGACGCAGTCATCGACGTAGAGGTACTCGCGCGTCGGCGTGCCGTCGCCCCAGAGCACGACCTCTTCGGGCGACTCCGTCATCTTGCGGATCAGCGCGGGGATCACGTGCGACGTCTCGAGGTCGAAGTTGTCTCCCGGCCCGTAGAGGTTCGTGGGCAGGAGGAAGATCGACTTGAGCCCGTACTGCTCGCGGTATGCCTGCGCGCCGACGAGGACCGACTTCTTCGCGACGCCGTACGGCGCGTTCGTCTCCTCGGGATAGCCGTTCCAGAGCTCGTCCTCGCTGAACGGGACCGGCGTGAACTTCGGGTACGCGCACACCGTCCCGGCGAGCACGAGCTTGTCCACGCCGGCGATGCGGCTCGCCTCGACGACGTGCGCGCCCATCATCAGGTTCGCGTACCAGTAGCGGCCCGGGTTCGCGCGGTTCGCGCCGATGCCGCCGACCTCGGCTGCGAGATGGAAGACGACCTGCGGCCTGGCGTCGGCGAACAGGCGCTCCGTGTCGTCGAACCGCGTCAGGTCGTAGTCACGCCGGCGCGCCGTGAAGACGTCGTTGCCGTCCGCGGCGAGGCGCTCGACGAGATGCGAGCCGAGGAAGCCCCCGCCGCCCGTGACGAGGACACGGCTCATGCGAACGCGGACTCGCTGAAGGCGGTGTACGTGACGGCGAGCAGGCCGTGGAGGCGCCTTGGTGTCCCCAGCGCGTCGTTCGCGCGTCGTGCCAGCGGCACGCGCAGCGGCCCGACCCGCTTCGGCAGGATGGCAAACCGCGTCGGCTCGACCGTGAACGGGCCGGTGCGCCCGGCGAGGCCGCTCTCGCGGATCAGCGTCTCGACCTCGCCGCGTGTCCAGTACTTCATGGCGTTCGGCTTGCGCAGGCGCGGAGGTTTCAGCCGGGAAGGGAGGTTGAGCGGGTTGTACGGATTCGGGAACGAACTCTCGAACACGAACGCACCTCCCGGGCGCAGGACGCGCGCAACCTCGACGAGCGCCTGCCGGACGTAGGACTTCCCCATGTGCAGGAAGACCGCGCTCGAGACGACGAGGTCGGCGGAGCCGGTCGCAAGCGGAAGCCGATCCGCCGACGCGCAGATCGCGTGGACGGACGCTCCGAGAAAGACGTCGAACCGCTCCCTGTACTCGAGCAGGCGGTGGAGCATCGCCTCCGAGATGTCGACGCCGCAGAACGTGTCGCATCTGAGCCCTCGGTTGTGGGAGAGGTGCAACGGAATCCGCCCGTAGCCCGTGCCGAGATCGACAAGCGTTCCGACGCGATGAGCGGGTGGGAACCGATCCCAGACCGCCGTCACCTTCGCCGTGAGCGCTGCGAGGTCGTCGTGCGCGTCGGGTGTCGCGAGCGCGGACTCGACGTGGTCGGACCGTGCCTCGCCTTCCCACCGCGCGCGGTAGGCGGACGGCGACTCTTCCGCGTACGCGATCCCGTCGCGGACGTGCACGCGCTCGTCGAGGACGACGCTCACTGCACCTGGACCGGCGCGGGGTCCAGCCAGTCGACGCGGCCGATCCAGCGGTCGCGGTGCTCGGCGTACCACTTGATCGTGCGCAGGATGCCCTCCTCCCACGACACGAGCGGCTCCCAGCCGGTCTCCTCGTGCAGCTTCTCGAAGCCCACGCGCAGCGCCATCACGTCCGTGGCCCCCGGCCGCAGGCGCGCCTCGTTGACCACCACGTGGCGGTCGTCGCCCCAGAAGCCGTGCTCACGGCCGAGGCGCAGGATCGTGTCGCTCCAGTCGCGCATCGAGATGTTCTCGCCCTGGCCGTAGACGTAGAGGTCGCCGGGGATGCCGTGCGCCGTCACGGTGAGATGCCCGCGCACGCCGTCGGTGCAGAAGCAGAAGTCGCGCAGCGGCTCGAGCGCCCCGAGCTCCACCTCCGGACGGACGAGCGCCTGCGTGACGATCGTGCCGGTCACGTAGCGCGGGTTCTGGCGCGGACCGTAGTTGTTGAACATGCGCGTCACGACCGCAGGGATGCCGTACGCGTCGTGGTAGTTCATCGTGAGGAAGTCGGCGGCGACCTTCGCGGTCGCGTACACCGACTTCGGGTTGATCGGCGAGCGCTCGTGGAGGATGAGGCTGCCCGCCTCGTCGAAGTCGTGGTGGTGCGCCACCGTCTCGCGCACGTTGCCGTACTCCTCCGACGTGCCGGCCGTGTCGAACTTCTCGAGCTCGAGCCCGTGGTCGACGATCGACTGCAGGAGGTTCAGTGTGCCGACCGTGTTCGCCATCACCGTCTCGTACGGGCGGTGCCACGACTCGCCGACGTGCGCCTGCGCGCCGAGATGGAACAGGTAGGGCCGATCGGCTGTGGTCAGCAGATGGTCGCGAATGAGGTAGTCGATCGACGTCTTGTCGGTGAGGTCGGCGAAGACGACGCGGATGTGGCCGCGCAGGTGTCCGATGTTGTTCAGCGCGCCGCTCGAGGTCGCGCGCACGAACGCGATCACGTTCGCGCCGATGTGGTGCAGCGCGTCGGTCAGGTGCGACCCCATGAAGCCGTCGGCGCCGGTGACGACGACGGTGCGCCCGCCGTAGACGTCCGCAAACTCCGAACGCAGCTTGTCGAGCGCGCCCGGGCTCCAGATGTGCTCGTCCGGCATCGGGCAGAAGCCTAGCTCCGTGTTGTTCGGAGAAAGCGAGGAGCGTCGTTACGCTCCGGGCATCGCAGGCTCCTCCGGCTCCCTCAGGCGGCTGGCCGTCATGGAACGCGGCGCGGCCGTCCTCCGCCGCGTCGGGCTCGGGCGCGTCGTCGACGCGGTCGGCGCGCGCGTCGCGTCGACCGACTTCGAGGTCGAGGTCGACGGCCTCCGCCTGTCCGGCGACCACATCGGCCAGCTCTACTACGTGCGCGAGGTGCTCGAGAGCGGCCGCGAGGGGTACTTCGTCGAGTTGCTGCGCGAGGCCGCGCGGCCCGGTGCGACCGTGCTCGAGGCCGGCGCGCATATCGGCTACGTCACGCTGCAGGCGGCGCGGGCGGTCGGCCCGGCGGGCCGCGTCGTCGCATTCGAGCCGAACCCGCGCACGCTGCCCGTCCTCAGGCGGAACGTCGAGACGAACGGGTTCGCCTCGCGCGTCGAGATCGTCCCCGTCGCCCTCGGCTCGCGCCGTGGGCGCGCGTCGTTCTTCGTCACTCCGGGCGGCGACGCGAGCAGCCTGCACGCGGCGCCGGGAGACCCAGACGTCGTCGAGGTCGACGTCGACACGGCCGACGCGCTGCTCGGCGACGCCACGGTCTCCGTCGTGAAGCTCGACGTCGAAGGCGGCGAGGTCGACGCGCTGCGCGGCATGCGCGTCCTGCTCGAGCGCTCACATCCGGTCGTGTTCGCGGAGTGCAATGCCGAGGCGCTCGAGGCGGCCGGCTCGTCGGTAGACGAGCTCGTCGCCGAGCTCGAGGCGCTCGACTACGACGTCCGCTGGATCGACGAGGAGGCACGCGAGCTGCGCACGCTCGCCGAGCCGTCGTCGGAGGGCTACGTCAACCTGCGCTGCACGCCGCGTTACGCTGCCGACGCGTGAAGACGTCGGGTCTGACCCTCGGCGCCAAGCCCGAAACGTACTACGGGCAAGGGCGCCCGGAGCTCGTCGCGCTCCTGCCCGCACGGCTCGGCCGGGTGCTCGACGTGGGCTGCGGAGCCGGCGGCGTCGGGAAGGCGATCCGCGACCGCGCCGACGAGCTGACCGGGATCGAGATGGACCCGGTCGCGGCCGAGCAGGCGCGGAGCGTGTACGACACCGTGCTCGTCGGCCGCGTCGAGGAGCGGCTCGACGAGGCGCGTGGGCCGTTCGACACCGTCCTCCTCTACGACGTGATCGAGCATCTGAACGACCCCGCCGGCGTGCTGACACGGCTGCGCGGGCTCGCGGCGCCCGGCGCGCTCGCGCACGTGTCGGTGCCGAACGCGCGCCACTTCTCGCTCGTCCGCGACCTCGTCTTCCGCGGGACGTTCGGCTACGAGCTGACCG
>JBKPLI010000127.1:0-17308 GCA_046731555.1 Actinomycetota bacterium
GACCGGCCGCAACCCGCCGGGCTGCGCGTTCCACCCGCGGGGCCGTTAGGGGGTCGTGTCCTGCGCCGTGGTGGTGCCGCTGCTCGCCGACGTCGGCGACCGCCGGCTGGCCTGTCCCGTCGACCCGTTCGCGACGTGAGCGCGCTCGAGCTGCGCGACGTCGAGGTCGAGTACGACCGGCGCGGCGGCGGGCGCGTGCGCGCGGTCGCGGGCGCGAGCCTGACGCTCGAACGCGGGCAGATCGTCGGGCTCGTCGGCGAGTCGGGCTGCGGCAAGTCGAGCCTCGCGCGCGCGGCCGTCGGACTCGTCGCGCCGACCGCAGGCACCGTGCTGTTCGAAGGGCGCGAGGTCACCCCGCTCACGCGCCGCGCGCGCCCGCGCGACCTCGTGCGGCTGCAAATGGTGTTCCAGAACCCGTACTCGTCGCTGAACCCGCGGCGCAAGGTCGGCTCGCAGCTCGCGGACGGGCTGCCGCCGGCCGCGTCCGGCCGCGACGTGCGCGTGCGCGAGCTGCTCGAGCTCGTCGGCCTGCCCGCGGGCGCCGCGTCGCGGTTCCCGCACCAGTTCTCCGGTGGGCAGCGGCAGCGGATCGCGATCGCCCGCGCGCTCGCCGCCGACCCGACGGTGATCGTGCTCGACGAGCCGCTCGCGTCGCTCGACGCGTCGGCGCAGGCGCAGCTCGCGAACCTGCTCGTCGAGCTCTCGCGCGAGCTCGAGCTGAGCCTGCTCCTGATCTCGCACGACCTCGCGATCGTGCGCCATGTCGCCGACGTCGTCTCGGTGATGTACCTCGGCACGATGGTCGAGACCGGCGCGACCCGCGTGCTGTGGCGGACGCCGCTCCACCCGTACACGGAGGCGCTGATCGCGGCCGTGCCGCACGCCGACGGCGCCGGCCTGCTGCCCGAGGCGCTGCCGGGCGAGGTGCCGGACCCGGCCAACCCGCCGAGCGGCTGCCGCTTCCACCCACGCTGCCCGTACGCGTTCGCGCGCTGCGTCGCGGAGGAGCCGCCGCCGATCGCCGTCGCCGACGGGCGGACGGCCGCGTGCTGGCTGCAGGAGCCCGGCGCCGAGCCCGCGCCGCCGGGTGAACGCGCTCGCGCACTATCGGTCGCGGACCCGCCCCGGTAGGGTCGCTCCGCAAACCGGGACACAAAGGAGGGTCATGGCTCTCAGAGGATTCCGGCGGCCGCGGGCGCTCGCGGTCGCAGGGGCGATCGTGCTCGTCGCGGGCGTCGGCGCGTACGGCGCCTCGACCGTCAGCGGGTCGAGCGGCGTCGCCGGCGCCGAGGGGACGCTGGTGGTCGACCGCTCGTTCGAGATCAAGACGGCCGACCCGCAGCGCGCGTTCGAGCCGACGGCCTCGATCGTGAATCGCGGGGTCTACGACACGCTGATGACGTACCGCGGCAGCGACGTGGCGCACCCCGTGCCGCTGCTCGCCCGCTCGTGGCGCGCGTCGGAGGATGCGAAGCGGTTCACGTTCACGCTCCGGCGCGACGTGCACTTTGCCGACGGCACGCCGCTCACCTCGGCGGACGTCGTGTTCTCCTTCCGCCGCCTCATCAACCTGAAGGGGAACCCGTCGTTCCTCCTCGGCGGCGTGACGGTGTCCGCGGCCGGCAAGTACGGGGTCGTGTTGCGCTCGAAGACGCCGAACACGGCGCTGCCCGCGATCGTCGCGAACACGTCGCTCGGCGTCGTGAACTCGAAGCTCGTGAAGGCGCACGGCGGCACCGACGGGGCGAATGCCGCGAAGGCGGACAAGGCGGAGAAGTGGTTCAACTCGCCCGACTCGAAGGGCGCTGGCTCGGGGCCGTACGTGCTGCAGGCCTACAGCACGACGTCGCAGATCGTCCTCGCCCCGAACGACCAGTACTGGGGTGCGGTGAAGCCGAAGTGGAACTCCGTCGTCGTGCGCAACATGATCGCGCCGACGCAGCTCATCAACATCCAGCGCGGCTCGCACGAGGTCGCCATCGACCTCTCGTCGTCGCAGGCGCAGAGCATCAAGAACAACAGCAAGCTGAAGGTCGTCCTCACGCCGTCGACGTGGGTGTTCTTCCTGCTGATGAACAACGACGCCAAGGTGTCGAGCGTCACGTCGAACAAGGACTGGCAGCGCGCCGTGCGCTACGGCGTCGACTACCGCTCGGTCGTTCAGGTCGGCGGTCCCGGGACGATCCAGGCGCCGGGGATGATCCCGTCGATGTTCCTCGGCTCGCTGCCGCAGACGGCGCGGGTGAACCAGAACCTCTCGAAGGCGAAGGCCGCGCTCGACGCATCGGGGGTGGGCAGCGAGCAGGTGACGCTCGAGTACCCGAGCGACCTGACGATCAACGGCGTCCCGTTCACGAGCATGGCCCAGCGCGTGCAGGCGAACCTGAAGGCCGCGGGCATGAACGTCGAGCTCGCGGGCTCGACCACGGGCACGTGGCTGCAGAAGTACCGCGACGGGAAGATGGCGTTCGGCCTCTCGCTCTGGGGGCCGGACTACCCCGACCCGTCCGACTACCTCGTGTTCCTGCCTGGTCAGCTCGTCGGCCTCCGCGCCGGCTGGCCGGCCGGGTCGGACAAGGCGCTCGAACGCCTTGGAACCGTCGCGCGGCGCACGACGTCGAACGGCGCGCGCACGCGGCTCTACCGCGCTATCCAGAACCGCCTGAACCAGACCGGGCCGTTCATCCCGCTGATCCAGCCGACGCAGGTCTTCGTGTCCACGAAGGACCTGCGCAACGCGGTGTTCAACCCGCAGTACCAGATCGACGTCACGCGCGTGGCGGCGAGATAGCCGACCGGAGGTCCCCGCGGGCCGGAGCCTCGCTCCCGCCCGCGGCCTCCGGCTGCGCGCATTGACTCGGCGCGCGCGGCCGCCGTAACATCGCGCCGGACCGACTTGTATCCCCGCACTCGTCAGGGATCCACGACTCGCGAAGGAGGACACGGATGAAGAGGGGACTCGCGTTCGTCGGCATCGCCGTCGTGCTCGCCGGACTGATCCCGGCCACGCTCGCGTCGTCGGCGTCAGGCAGCCGGAAGGCGGACATCAACATCGCGGTCTTCCTCGCCTCGTCCGCGAACACGTACTGGGCCGCATCGCTCGCCGGGGCAAAGGACGTCCAGAAGAAGAACCCGAACGTGAAGCTCACCGTCTTCGACGGCCAGTTCAACACGAACAAGCAGCTCAGCCAGCTGCGCGACGCGCTCGTGTCGAAGAAGTTCGACGCGTGGTACGTCGGCCCAAACGATGGCGGCCCGCTCACGCCCACCATCAAGGCCGCGATCAAGTCGGGCGTGAAGGTCGGCTGCTCCCTCGTGCCGTGCGGGCCGAACATCCGCAGTACCAGGGTGCAGATCCCGGGACAGACCATGTTCGCCGGGCTCGGCTTCTACCCGAACGGGCAGCTACTCGGGAAGCTCGTCGTCCAGGGCTGCAAGGGGAACGACTCGTGCGAGGTCCTGTGGCTGCCGGGCCTGCCGACGCTCCCGCTCGAGAAGGCGCGCCAGGACGGCCTCTACTCGATCACGAAGCCGCACAAGAACATCAAGGTCGTCGGCGTCGTCGCGGGCGGCTACCTCGCGGCGCCCGCGCTGAAGGCGACGCAGGATGCGCTCTCCGCGCACCCGAACCTCGACGTGATCGTCTCGAGCGGCGACCAGATGATCGCCGGTGCCGTGAAGGCCGCGCAGGCGGCCGGGAAGGCCGGGAAGATCAAGATGTACGGGAACGGGTGCACGTTCGAGGCGAAGCAGCTCATCCTCCAGGGCAAGCAGACGGGCTGCACCGTCTACCTGCCGCGCACGGAGGGACGGCTCGTCGTGCAGGCGCTCGTCGACGCGGTCAACGGGAAGGGCAAGACCGGCGTCTCGATCGACCCGACGCCGCGCAGCCCGATCGGCGGCCTCGGCACGAAGGCGAACATCAGCAAGTTCACACCGGAGTTCCACTCGTAAGGGACAGGCGGGCCGGGGACCGCCGCCGAGGCCGCGGTCCCCGCGTCCCGACGATCGTGAACGGAACGACGCCGAACCAGCCCAGGGTCGCCGGCTCGCTCGGGCGCGGCCGCCGCACGGACGAGGCCTACCACTACGTGCGCGACGCGATCATGCACGGCGACTTCCCGACCGGCAGCGTGCTCGCCGAGATCGAGATCGCGCGCACGCTCGGCAGCTCCCGCACGCCCGTCCGCCAGGCGTTCGGGCTGCTGCTCAAGGAGGGACTGCTCGAGGTCGGGTCGCGGCGGCAGCTGATCGTGCGCGGCTTCACGCCCGAGCACCGCAAGGAGATCCTGATGCTGCGCGAGGCGCTCGAGGGCGTCGCCGTGCGCCGCGCCTGCGAGGTGATGACCGACGACGACGTCGACTATCTGCGCCTCATCATCATCCGGCAGCGCCGCGCCGCGCGGAACGGCGCCGACGACATGTTCCTCGATCTCGACGAGGAGTTTCACCTCCGTATCGTCGAGGCGGCGCAGCTGCCGATCCTGCACGCGCTGCTCGGGCAGCTGCGCGGGTTCGTGCGCGTCGCGCGGCTCGACGCTTCGCGGCCGCCCAGCGTGCTCGAGCAGGTGAGCGCCGAGCACGAGCGGATCGTCGACGCACTCGACCGGCGGGACCCGGAGGCGGCACTCGGAGCGCTCGTGGAGCACCTGCACACGAGCGACTACGCGATCGCGGGCGAGCAGCGGTGAGCTCGTTCGTCCTGCGCGAGGCGATGGTGCTCGACGAGTCGGGCGGGTTCTCGGGGCCGCTCGACGTGCACGTGAGCGACGGCCGCGTCGCGGCAGTGGCGAAGGGCGTGAGCGCCGACGCGCCGCCCGTGGACTGTTCCGGGTTGTGGCTCTTGCCGGGCATCTTCGACTGCCACGACCACCTCTCGTTCTCGACGGTCGACGTTCGCGAGCTGCTTGCGATGCCGATCAGCCGCTGGGCGCTCGAGTCCGCGCGCAACGCGCGCGTGACGCTCGAGTCGGGTGTGACGTTCGTGCGCGACCTGAGCGGCGCCGACCCGGGGATGCGCGACGCCGTCGCGGCCGGCGCCGTCGCGGGACCGACGCTCCAGGTCTCGATCACGCTCATCTGCCAGACGGGTGGCCACGGCGACGGCTACCAGCGCGGCGTCGGGCTCGAGATGAGCCTCGCACCCGAGTATCCGGGGCGGCCGCCGTTCCGCGTCGACGGGCCCGAGACGATGCGGCACGTCGTGCGCGCGACGCTCCGCGCGGGCGCGGACTGGATCAAGCTCGCGACGACGGGCGGCCTCGTCTCGGAGCACGACGAGCCGCTGATCCCCGAGCTGACGCCGGAAGAGATCGCGGTCGCCGTCTTCGAGGCCGGGCGCAAGGGCAAGCACGTCGCCGCGCACGCCTACGGCGGCGAGGGGCTCACGAACGCGGTGGAGGCCGGTGTGCGCTCGATCGAGCACGGCGGGTTCCTCACGGAGGAGCAGGCCGAGGCGATGGGGAAGCGCGGCTGCTTCCTCGTGCCGACGCTGTCGGCGATGCGCGACTGCCTCAAGTGGGCGGAGGAGGGCGCGCTCACGCCGACGCAGTGCCGGAAGATCCTCGACTTCGGGCTCGACATCGGCGAGTGCGTGCGCGTCGCGAAGGCGCACGGCGTGCCGCTCGCCTCCGGCACCGACTACATCACGCGCGAGCAGCACGGCGGCAACCTCGAGGAGCTCGACCTCATGCACCGCGCGGGGCTCACGGTCGAGGAGACGCTGCTCGTCGCGACGGCGGGCGGCGCGGAGCTCTGCGGCGTCGCGCACGAGCGCGGCCGCATCGCCGAGGGCTACGTGTTCGACGCGCTGCTGCTCGACGACGACCCCGGCGACCTGTCGGCGCTCTCGGCGACGGGCGTGTTCAAGGAAGGGCGCGCGGTCGTCGCGCACCCGCGCGTCGCGGAGGCCGTCGCGTGAGCGCGCACGTCGAGGTGCGCGGCCTGTCGAAGCGCTTCGGCGGCGTGCAGGCGCTGCGCGAGGTCGACCTCGAGATCGCGCGCGGGTCGATCCACGGCCTCGTGGGCGAGAACGGCGCGGGGAAGTCGACGCTGGGCAAGGTGCTCGCCGGCATCCACCGTCCCGACGACGGCGAGCTCGTCGTCGAGGGGCGCGCGGTCGCGTACCGCTCGCCGCGCGACGCGCTAGCGGACGGGATCACGATGATCGCGCAGGAGCCGACACTCGTCCCGCACCGGTCCGTGCAGGAGAACGTCTTCCTCGGCCTCGAGCCGCCGGTCGTGCTCGACGAACGCCGCGTGTCGCGCCGCTTCGCCGCGCTCGTGCGGGAGGCCGGCATGGAGCTGCCCGGCCGCCGGCTCGTGCGCACGCTGCGCGTCGCCGACCAGCAGAAGGTCGAGATCCTGCGCGCGATCGCGCGCGACGCGAGGCTCGTCGTGATGGACGAGCCCACCTCGGCGCTGACGACGGACGAGGCCGAGCGGCTGTTCGAGCTGATCCGGCGGCTGCGCGACCGCGGTGTGACCGTGATCTACGTCTCGCACTTCCTGCCCGAGGTGCTGAGCCTCGCCGACCACGTGACGGTGCTGCGCGACGGCCGCGTCGTGCGCACGTCGGCGGCGAAGGACGAGACGCCCGAGCGGCTCGTCTCCGCAATGCTCGGCCGCGCGCTCGACCTCGCCTTCCCCGACAAGCAGCCGGTCGCGGACGACGCACCGGTCGTGCTCTCGGTGCGCGGGCTCTCGTCCGCGCCGACCGTGCACGACGTGTCGTTCGAGGTGCGCGCCGGCGAGATCGTCGGGCTCGCAGGGCTCATCGGCAGCGGCCGCTCGGAGGTGGCGCGCGCGATCTTCGGCGCCGACCGCGCGACGGGCGGCAGCGTCGAGGTCGACGGACGCGCCCTCGACGCGCGCTCCCCGCGCGCCGCGATCAAGCGCGGGGTCGTGATGCTGCCGGAGGACCGGAAGCGGCAGGGTCTCCTCATGCTCCGCTCGATCGTCGACAACGTGACGCTCCCGCACCTCTCCGACGTCGCCACCGGCGGCGTGCTCTCGACGCGGCGCGAGCGGCGGCGCACGTCCGCGTTGATCGCGAGCCTCGACGTGCGCACGCGCTCGAACGCCGCGGCCGTGAGCACGCTTTCGGGCGGCAACCAGCAGAAGGTGCTGTTCGCGAAGTGGCTGTTCCGCACGCCGCGCGTGTTCATCGCCGACGAGCCGACGCGCGGCGTCGACGTCGGCGCGAAGCGCGCGATCTACGAGCTGATCCAGTCGCTCGCCGAGCGCGGAATCGCCGTGCTGCTGATCTCGTCCGAGCACGAGGAGGTGCTCGGGCTCGCGCACCGCGTGCTCGTGATGCGTGCGGGGCGCATCGTCGCCGAGTTCGACGAGGCAGGCATGAGCGAGGACGCCGTGCTGCACGCGGCGTTCGGGACGACGGCGGAGGAGCGCGTCGCATGAGCGAGGCGACGGCCGTCGGGCGCTTCACGCGCCGCCTCGACCTCGCGATCGTCCGCGACTACGGCGTCGTGATCGCGTTCGTCGCGCTGTTCGTGACGCTCTCGATCTCGAGCGACGTCTTCCTCTCCTGGGACAACATGAAGAACCTCGCGTTCCAGACCGCGCCGGTGGGGATCATCGCGGCCGGCGGCACGCTCGTCTTCATCGCCGGCGGGTTCGACCTGTCCGTCGGCGCGATCTCCGCGTTCGCGGGGATCGCGGCTGCGAAGGCGTTCAACGAAACCGGCATCGGCCTCTGGGGCGCGCTCGTCCTCGGCGCGCTCGTCGGGCTCGCGTTCGGGCTCGGCAACGGCCTGCTGATCACGCTCGGCCGCGTGAACGCATTCATCGCGACGCTCGCGACGGCGATCATCATCAACGGCCTCGGTCAGGTCTGGACGAAGGGGAACCTCGTCTCCGTGTCCGACGAGCGGTTCACCACCCTCGGGCTCGGGACGGTCTGGGGGATCAACTACCCGATCTTCGTCTGGTTCGGCTTCGCGCTCGCCTGCGGCTTCCTGCTCTCGCGGACCGCGTTCGGCCGGTACGTCTACGCCGCCGGGGGCAACGCCGAGGCGGCACGCCTCTCGGGCGTGCGCGTGAACGTCGTGCGCGCGGCGACGTTCTGCATCTCCGGCCTCGCCGCCGGCATCGCGGGCGTGATCCTCGTCTCCGAGGTCGGCACGGCGCAGTGGAACGCGAACACCGGCATCGAGTTCGACGCGATCACGGCGATCGTGCTCGGCGGCACGTCGCTGCTCGGCGGCGAGGGCGCGATCTGGCGCGCCGTCCTCGGCGCGTTCTTCCTGCAGATGATCGGCAACGGCTTCAACCTGCTCGGCACGACGCCGGAGTGGCAGTACGTGATCAAGGGCCTGATCCTGGCAGGCGCCGTGTCGCTCGACGCGTGGGCGAGAAGGAGGCGCGTATGACGATCGTGTCCGTGCTGCGGCTCAACGTGCGAAAGGGCGCCGGTGAGGAGCTCGAGCGGCTCTACGACGACTTGCGGATCTTCGAGCTCGCGCGCTCGAGCGGCGGCTTCCGCGGCGGTCGCCTGCTGCGCGCGGTCGGAGACGGGCCGTACCTCGTCGTCGCCGAGTGGGAGAGCGCGGGCGCCTACCAGGGCTGGCTCGACAACCCGGTGCGCGCCGAGGTCGGCCAGCACCTGCTGCCGTTGATCGACGGCGACGTCCCCGCAGGCGAGCTCTTCGAGGAGGTGTGATGTTTCGCGTCGCGATGGACATCGGCGGGACGTTCACGGACTTCGTGGTCGTGGACGAGGAGGAGCAGGCGACGTCGACGGGCAAGACGTCGACGACGCCTGCGAACCCCGAGCAGGGCGTCATGGAGGGGCTCCTCCAGGTCGTGCCCGAGCTGCCGGACATCGGCTTCATCGTCCACGGGACGACCGTCGGCCTGAACGCGTTCCTGGAGCGCAAGGGCACGCGCGTGCTGCTCGTCATGACCGCCGGCCTGCGCGACGCCTACTCGATCGCGCGCCACGACCGCAAGGAGCTGTACACGCTCCGGTACCGCAAGCCGGAGCGGCTCGTGCCGCGGCGCGACGTGTACGAGGTGACCGAGCGCCTGCGCTGGGACGGCAGCGTCGACACCGACTTCGACGAGGCGAGCCTCGCCCCGCTGATCGAGGCCGTGAAGCGCGAGGGCATCGAGGCGGTCGCCGTGTGCCTCGTGCACGCGTACGTGAACCCCGAGCACGAGCTGCGCGCGCGCACGGTCCTCGAGCGCGAGTGCCCCGGCCTGTCCGTCACGCTCTCGCACGAGATCGCGCGCGAGTGGCGCGAGTACGAGCGCGCGTCGACCGCCGTGCTCAACGCCTACGTCGCGCCGCGCGTCGAGGGTTACCTGCGCAACCTCGAGGGCGAGCTCTCGGACCGCGGCGTCGGGGCGACGCTGCACGTGATGCAGTCCAACGGCGGCATCACGACCGCGCAGAAGGCGCGGCAGCAGCCGGTGCAGACGCTGCTCTCCGGGCCGGTCGGCGGCACGATCGGCGGCGCCGCACTGTCGCGCGCGACCGGCCGGCCGAACCTGCTCTGCGTCGACATGGGCGGCACCTCGTTCGACCTCAGCCTCATCGTCGACGGCCGGCCGACCGTGTCGACCGAGACGGAGCTCGAGGGGCTGCCGATCCTCATGCCGCTCGTCGACATCCACACGATCGGCGCAGGCGGCGGCTCGCTCGCGTGGCTCGAGGCGGGCGGCCTGCGCGTCGGCCCGCAGAGCGCGGGCGCCGACCCCGGCCCGGCCTGCTACGGCCGCGGCGGCACGGAGCCGACCGTCACCGACGCGAACCTGTTCCTCGGCCGCCTCGACCCGGAGTTCTTCCTCGGCGGGCGCATGCGGCTCGACGAGGACGCGGCCGCGACGGCGCTGCGCTCGATCGCGTCGGAGCTCGGCCTCGAAGACACGGCGTTTGCGGAGGGGATGCTCGCGATCGTGAACGCGAACATGGCCGACGCGATGCGGACGATCACCGTGAAGCAGGGGATCGACCCGCGCGACTTCTCGCTCGTCGCGTTCGGCGGCGCCGGTCCTATGCACGCCGTCTGGCTCGCGCAGGAGCTGGAGATCGGCGAGGTGATCGTGCCGTGGAGCCCCGGCACGTTCTCGGCATGGGGGATGCTGCAGACCGACATCCGCCACGACGTCGTGCGCAGCTATTACCGCCCGCTTGCGGAGCTCGACGGCGGCGAGGTCGAGAACGTGTTCGTCGAGCTGCAGGGCGAGGCGGGCGAGCTGCTCGCCGGCGAGGGGATCGCCGCCGCCGACCACTACTTCGCGCGCACGGCCGACATGCGCTACGTCGGGCAGGAGTACACGGTCAACGTCGCGGTGAACGGCGGCGTCGACCTCGGCGCCGTCGACGAGTCGTTCCACGAGGCGCACCGCATCCGCTACGGCCACTCGACGCCCGGCGCGCCGGTCGAGTTCGTGAACTTGCGACTCGCCGGATTCGGCCGGATCGCAGGGGAAACGGCGCCGTTCCGACCGCCCGAGGACGGCGCGGACCCGGTCGCCGGGAGGCGGCGCGCGGTCTTCGACGGCGAGGCGGTCGAGACCGTCGTCCTGTACCGCGACCGCCTCGGGCCGGGCGACACCCACGAAGGCCCGGCGGTGGTCGAGGAGCAGAGCTCGACCACGGTCGTCCCGCCCGGCTCGACCATGACGGTCGACGAGCACGGCAACCTGCTCATCACGACGGCGAACGGAGGGTCATGACCGACACCACGCTCCGCGCGGACCCGATCACGACGGAGATCATCCGCAACGCGTTCGTCTCCTGCGCGCAGGACATGAACGCGACGCTGATCCGCAGCTCCTATACGCCGATCATCTACGAGGGCAAGGACTGCTCGGTCGCGATCCTCGACGAGCACGGCGACGTGCTCGGCCAGTCCCTCGGCCTCCCGCTCTTCCTCGGCAACCTCGAGATCTGCGTGAAGCTCGCCGCCGACATGTTCGGGTGGGATGCGTTCAAGCCGGGCGACGTCTTCTACATGAACGACTCGTACATGACCGGGACGCACCTGAACGACGCGACGATCTTCGGCCCGATCTTCTGGCAGGACCGGCTCGTCGGCTTCTCTGCGACGCGCGCGCACTGGCTCGACGTCGGCGGCAAGGATCCCGGCGGGCCGATGGACTCGCGCGAGATCTTCCAGGAGGGGATGCGCTGGGCGCCGACGCGCATCTACGACGGCGGCGAGCCGCGCGAGGACATCATCGATCTGCTGCGCCGCAACGGCCGCTTCGGCTACTCGCTCGTCGGTGACATGAACGCCCAGGTCGCCGCGTGCCGCACGGGCGAGGCACGCTTCCAGGCGATCCTCGACCGCTTCGGCTACGACACGTACGTCGCAGCGCGCGACGAGATCTACCGCCAGTCCGAGGAGCTCGAGCGCGCGGCGGTCGCGGCGCTGCCAGACGGGACGTACCGCGCCGAGGGCTTCCTCGACGACGACGGCCTCGGCCACGGCCCGATCCCCGTGCACGTCCGCCTCGACGTGGCAGGCGACCGCATGACGATCGACCTCGACGGTTCGGCGCCGATGGCGCAGGGGCCGGTCAACTGCGGCTTCGCGCAGACGGTGTCCGCGTGCCGCGTCGCGTTCAAGCTGCTCATCAACCCCGAGCGGCCGGTCGACGGCGGCACGTTCAAGACGCTCGACGTGAAGGCGCCGGAGGGCTCGATCTTCGACGCGCGCGAGCCCGCAGCGTGCCAGTGGTACTTCAGCTCGCTCGGTCTGCTCATCGACCTGGTCGTCACCGCGCTCGCGCCGGTGCTGCCGAACGAGGTCGCCGCCGCGCACTTCGGCGACTCGATGGTGCTCTTCCTCTCCGGCAACGACCCGCGCCGCGGCAACCAGCCGTTCCTCTACGTGATGCCGCACGCCGGCGGGTGGGGCGGCTTCGAAGGCGGCGACGGCGAGGACGGCCTCATCAACAACGTGAACGGCGGCTTCAAGGACTATCCCGTCGAAGTGTTCGAGGTGAAGCACCCGGCGCTCATCCGCGGCTACGGGTTCCGCCCCGACACGGGCGGGCCTGGTCGGTTCCGCGGCGGCTGCGGCCTCTACCGGACGTTCGAGGTCGAACCCGAGGCGTACCTTTACCTCTGGTTCGAGCGCTCGAAGACGCCGGGCTGGGGCCTGTTCGGCGGCGGCGACGCGGTCGGCCCGGACGTCGTCGTGAACCCCGGCCGCGAGGACGAGCGGCACATGCTCAAGGCGAACGCGCACCACCTCGAACCCGGCTCCGTCGTCGAGCTGCGCACCGGCGGCGGCGGCGGGTTCGGCGACCCGCGCGAGCGCGACCCGCAGCGCGTCCGCGCCGACGTGCTCGACGGGTTCGTGTCGCCCGAGGCGGCGAAGCGCGAATACGGGTTCGAGATGTGATGTGAGCGCGCGCGTCGCGGTCGACATCGGCGGCACGTTCACCGACCTCGTCTCCCTCGACGAGCGCGGCGAGGTGAAGGTGGCGAAGGCGTCGACGACGCCGCGGCGCTTCGACGACGGGGTGATGGAGGTGCTCGCCGACGCGGACGCCGGCGCGATCTCGTTCCTCGCGCACGGCACGACCGTGATCATCAACGCGCTGACCGAGCGGCGCGGCGCGCGCACGGGGCTCATCACGACGCGCGGCTTCCGCGACGTGCTCGAGATCGCGCGCTCGAACCGGCCCGACCTCTACAACCTGCTCTACGCGAAGCCGCGCCCGTTCGTCCCGCGCCGGCTGCGCGTCGAGGTGACGGAGCGCGTCTCGTACCGCGGCGAGGAGCTCGTGCCGCTCGACGAGGACGACGTCCGCGCCGCCGTCGCCGAGCTGCGGCGCCACGGCGCGGAGGCGGTCGCGATCTGCTTCCTCCACTCGTACGCCGACCCGGCGCACGAGCGGCGCGCGGCGGAGCTCGTGCGCCAGGAGTGGCCGGACGTGCCGGTGACCGCGTCGCACGACCTGACGGGCGAGTGGCGCGAGTACGAGCGCACCTCGACGGCCGTGCTCGACGCGTACGTGAAACCGGTCGCGGCAAGCTACCTCGGCGCGCTCGCGGAGCGGCTCGAGGACGCGGGCGTGCCGGCGCCCGCGCGCTACGCGATGCGGTCGAACGGCGGAGTCTCGCGCTTCGACGTCGCGGCGCGCGCGCCGATCAACCTCGTCGAGTCCGGTCCCGTCGGCGGCGTGATCGGCGCCGCCGCGGTCGGCCTCGAGATCGGCGAGGAGAGCCTCATCACGCTCGACATCGGCGGCACGACTGCCAAGGCGTCGCTCGTCGAACAGGGGCAGCTGCGGCTCACGGGCGAGTACCACATCGAGCGCACGCCGTCGACGGCGGGCTACCCGATCAAGGTCCCGGTCGTCGACATCGTCGAGATCGGCGCGGGCGGCGGGTCGATCGCGTGGCTCGACGCCGCCGGCGCGCTGCGGGTCGGGCCGCGCAGCGCGGGCGCCGATCCCGGCCCGGCCTGCTACGGCCGCGGGGGCGACGAGCCGACCGTCACCGACGCGAACGTGATTGCGGGCCGCATCAACCCGGACTACTTCCTCGGCGGACGGATCGAGCTCGACGTCGAGCGGGCGCGCGCCGCGTTCGCCGGGATCGCCGACGCGCTCGGCGTGTCGGTCGACGAGGCCGCGCTCGGCGTGATCCGCATCGCGAACGCGAACATGATCCACCTGCTGAAGCTCGTGTCGGTGCGCCGCGGCCGCGACCCGCGCGACTACGCGCTCGTCGCGTTCGGCGGCGGCGGGTCCATGCACGCGACCGCCCTCGCGCGCGAGCTGCAAACGCGCCGCGTGATCGTGCCGCGCCACCCGGGGCACTTCTCGGCGTGGGGGATGCTCGCGAGCGACCTCCGTCACGACGTCGTGCAGACGCGCTTCGCGCGCGTCGCCGACCTCGCGCCCGCAGAGCTCGAAGGGATCTGGCGCGAGCTGGAGGCGCGGCTCCTCGACACGTTCGGCGACGAGGGGATCGCGGCCCAGGGCGTCTCGTTCGCGCGCTCGGCGGACATGCGCTACGCGGGGCAGGAGCACACCGTCACCGTCCCCGACGCGATCGAGTCGCGCTTCCACGACCTGCACGAGCAGCAGTACACGTTCCGCCTCGACTCGCCCGTCGAGTTCGTCAACTTCCGCGTCACGGGCTCGGCGCCGGTGCAGAAGGTTCGCCCGGTCGAGGTCTCGGCGGGCGGCGAAGGCGCGCTGAAGGGCGAGCGCGAGGTCGACTTCGACGAGCTCGGCCGGCAGCAGGCGCGCGTGTACGAGCGCGACCTGCTCGGCGCGGGCGACACCGTCGACGGCCCGGCCGTCGTCGAGGAGGAGGCTGCGTCGACCGTCGTCTTCCCCGGCCAGCGCCTGCACGTCGACCGGTTCGGGAACCTGGTGATCGAGTGACGGCTGCCGCGCTCGACCCGTTCACCGTCGAGATCGTCAAGGACTCGCTGATCGCGATCGGCGACGAGATGTTCATCGCGCTCCAGCGGACGTCGAAGAGCCCGATCATCTACGAGGTGCTCGACTTCGGCTCCGGCCTCACGGACGCCGACGGGCAGCTGATCACGCAGGGAAACGGCGTCACGGTCTTCATCGGCACGCTCACGCACGCGGTGCGGTCGACGATCGAGAAGTTCGGCGGCCGGCTCGAGCCGGGCGACGTCGTGATGACGAACGACCCGTACACGGGCGGCGGCACGCACCTCTCGGACGTGACGCTCGTCGTGCCGGTGTTCTTCGACGGCGAGCTCGTCGCGTTCGCCGCGTCGAAGGCGCACTGGACGGAGGTCGGCGGCAAGGACCCGGGCTCGTGGACGACCGACTCGACGGAGATCTTCCAGGAGGGCCTGCAGCTCCCGTGCGTGAAGCTCTACGAGGCGGGCCGGCCGGTGCAGGGCGTGATCGACGTGATCGAGGCGAACGTGCGCCTGCCCGACATGACGCTCGGCGACATGCACGCGCAGGCGGCGGCGCTGCGGCTCGGCGAGCGGCGCTTCCACGAGCTGTGCCGCAAGTACGGCGTCGACGTCGTGCGCGGGTCGATGGACGCGCTGCTCGAGCACGGCGAGCGGCTTGCGCGCGTCGCGCTCGCCGGCCTCCCGAAGGGCGTGTTCGAGGCCGAGAGCACGATCGACGACGACGGCATCGGCCACGGGCCGTTTCCGGTGCGCGTGACGGTGACGATCACCGACGACGAGTTCGTCTGCGACTTCACCGGCACGCATCCGCAGGTGCCCGGGCCGGTGAACTGCACCGCGACCGGCCTGCACTCGGGCGTGCGGACGCTCTTCATGGCGGTGACGGATCCGCACATGGCCGTGAACGACGGCTGCTTCCGGCCGGTGCGGATCGAGTGCCCGCCCGGCACGATCTTCACGGCCGAGCGCCCTGCGCCCGTGTCGACCTACTGGGAGACGCTGAACTACGTGAGCGACCTCGTGTGGAAGGCACTCGCGCCGGAGCTGCCCGAGCGCCTGTCGGCCGGGCACTTCCTGTCGGTGTGCGGCTCGGTCCTCGCGGGCACGCATCCGAACACGGGCGAGCTCTTCCTCTGCGTCGAGGCGCAGACCGGCGGCTGGGGCGCCGGCGCCGCGAAGGACGGCGAGCAGGGGCTGATGTGCGTCGCCGACGGCGAGACATACGTGATCCCGGTGGAGATCGCCGAGGCGCGCTACGGCGTGCTGTTCGACCACTTCGCGCTCGACACGTCGCCCGCGGCCGGCGCGGGCCGGCACCGTGGCGGGCGCGGCTGCATCCGGTCCTATCGCGCGACCTCGGAGGAGCTCTTCGTCACGGCGACGTGCGGCCGCCACAAGTACCCGCCGTGGGGCGCGGCCGGCGGCGCCGAAGGGTCGCGCAACGAGGTGCGCTTGGAGCACGCCGACGGCCGGGTCGTCGCGATGGGGAAGGTCGCGCGCTATCGGCTCCAGCGCGGGGAGGTGGTGAGCATCGTCACGGGCACGGGCGGCGGCTGGGGCGACCCGCGCGAACGGCCGGCCGACGCGGTGCTCGCCGACGTGCTCGATGGCTACGTGAGCGTCGAGCAGGCGCGCTCCGACTACGGTGTCACGGTCCATCCCGAGACCTTCGACGTGCTCGCGCACGGAAAGGAGGCGTGATGGACTGGACGCTCGAGGTCGTCGTGCTGCCGGTGAGCGACATCGCGCGCTCGATCGAGTTCTACCGCGACAAGGTCGGCTTCCACCTCGACCACGACACGCGCAACGAGCACATGCACGTCGTGCAGCTGACGCCGACCGGCTGCGGCTGCTCGATCGTGTTCGGCGACCTGCCGGCACAGCGCGAGATGGAGCCCCGGGGCGATGAAAGGCCTGCAACTCGTCGTCCCGGACGCGCGGGCGGCGCGGCAGGAGCTGCTCGACCGTGGGGTCGAGGCGAGCGACATCACCGTCTTCGACGACCGGGACGGCGGCACGTTCTTCGGCTTCGCCGACCCCGACGGCAACACGTGGGCGGTGCAGGAGCTGCGTGTGCGGGGCGAGCAGCCGCTGATCCCGCACGAGGCGCGCGGCCGGTCCGGCGCGCCCGACGGCTAGCCGGGCGCGGGACGGAGACCGCCCCGCGCGCCCGGCTCACCCCGGCTACGCGGGGACGCTCGCCCGGAGAGCTTTCACGTCCTCGGCGGTGAGGACGTTGCCGGCGATCCCCCAATCGCCGCTCTCGGTCTCCTCGATCGTCACCCACGTGACCGAGCGCATGCTCTCGCCCTCGATCTCGACCATCGTGTCGGTCAGGCGCTCGATCATCTCGCGCTTCTCCGACGGGCTGAACACGCCCTTGACCAGCTTCACCTCGATGAGTGGCATCCCTGTGCTCCTTTCGTGACTCGGTGACACCAGTCTCGGGCGAAAGCACGCGCGCAACTTCGCGAAAGCGGGCCATCTTCACGCCTCGGGGCTCGTGGCCCGATCGGGCTATACCAGGCCGTCGCGCGCCGCGCGCGCCGCCGCGGCCGCGCGCGTCGGCTCGCCGAGCTTGCGCAGGATGTTCGCGACGTGCCGGTGCACCGTGTGCTGGCTCACGACGAGCTCGGTCGCGATCTCGCGGTTGCTGCGACCGGCTGCGACGAACGCGAGCACCTCGCGCTCGCGTCTCGTGAGCGGGCCGGCGTTCGGGTCGAGCAGGCGCGTCGCCGCGAGCACACCGCCGCGGGCGTCGAGCTTCCGGAACGCGTCGCGCGCCGCGCGCGCCTCCGCCCGCGCACGCGTCGGCGGGCCGACTGCGAACAGGACCTGCGCAAGCGCAAGCTGCGCGCGGGCGTGCTCGTACGGCGCCTCGGCGACCGCGAACAGGTCGACCGACTCCTCGAGCC
>JBKPLI010000128.1:0-5605 GCA_046731555.1 Actinomycetota bacterium
GGGCTACGCCGTCGTCGCGGGCGCGGTCGACTGGGGCGGCGGCGGGCTGCAGCCGCGGCCGCGCAGCCTCGAGCCGTACAGGCCCGGGACCGGACGCGTGCCCGGCTTCCCGCACCCGCTGGTCTTCCCGTCGGTGCTCGAGGGCGTGGCGGTCGACGAGCTCGAGGTCGACGGACTGCCCGCCGTCGCCGCGCCGGCCGAGGAGCCGTGGCTCTACGACGGGCGAATCGTGGTCAGAGTTCCACCGCGATCCGGTCGTCGACGCGCCTGAACACGAACGACCCGAGCGCGAGCGCGACGACGGCCGCGACCGCGAGATAGACGACGTCGGCGAGCCGCGGCGGGTCGCCGAGCCACAGCGCGTCGCGCACGGCGTAGATCGGCGGCGTGGCGACGTTCCCCCAGCGCAGCACCTGGAGCAGCGTCTCGTGCTCGCGCACGTCGGCGGGCAGCTGCGCGAACCTCCACAAGATCGGCGTGAGGAAGAACCACGGCAGGAGCGCCGCCGCGAGGATGTGCTCGACGTCGCGGAACAGCACGTTCAGGCAGGCGACGAGCAGCGCGAGCCCGGCGACGAACCCGGCGAACAGCACGGCGAGCGGCAGCGCGAGCCACACGGTCGTCCGCGCCTCCGGGATGAAGATCAGCGACAGCACCACGAGCACGCCGAGCATCACGGCGAAGGTGACCGCCTGCGTCGCGACGACCGAGAGCGCGACGAGCTGCCGCGGGAAGCGCACCTTCTTGATCAGCTCGGCGCTGTCGATCATCGAGCGGGCCGACGCCTGCAGCGAGGTCGAGAAGAAGATCCAGCACACGAGCCCCGCGAGGAGGTAGAGCGGGTAGTGCGGGATGTCGCCGCCGCTCCACAGGAGGCCGAAGACGACGAGGTAGACGCCGAGGAGCGCCAGCGGGTTCAGCAGCGACCAGAAGACGCCGAGGACCGAGCCCTTGTACTTCGCGTGGAAGTCGCGGCGGAAGAGGTTCGCGAAGAGCTCGCGGTAGCGGAGGAGGTCTGCGTACACCGTCACGGTCGAGCCGTAGTGTAGGAGCGCGTGCAGCCGCCAAACACCGCGCTAACAGGGCTCCGTTACCCTCCTCGGCCGTGACCACGCTCTGCGTTCGGGAAGGACGTTCTTCTCGCACGTGCCTCCAACCCAGTTGCGACGCCGCGAGGATACGGCCGCTATGACCACCGTCGTGGCCGTCATCGCGCTGCCGGCAGCCGCGCTCGCGATCTGGGCCCTGCTCCGCACGCGGGTCGCGCGCCTGATCGTCGCCGCGCCGTCGGCCGAGCGCTGGCACGACGTGCCGACGCCCGTCGTCGGCGGCATCGGGATCTTCGCCGGGTTCACCGCCGGGATCGGCGCTGCGGTCGCGTTCGGCGCGATCCCGCTCGACACCCAGCTCGCCGGCATCTACGCGGGGTGCGCCCTGCTCTTCGTCGCGGGCCTCGTCGACGACGTCACGCACGTCCGACCGGCGGCGAAGATCGTCCTGCAGCTCGCGGCCGCGGCGATCGTGCTCGCGACCGGCACGCGCGTCGAGATCGTCGGCAGCGACGTGCTCGCGACCGTGCTCGCGGTCGTGTGGCTCGTCGGAATGACGAACGCCTTCAACCTGCTCGACAACATCGACGGCCTCGCCGCGTCGCTCGCGGCGATCGCCGCCGGCTTCTTCGCGATCGCCGCCGTGTGGCAGCACCCGGACGACATGATCGTCGTCGTCGCGCTGGCGCTCGCGTGCGCGTGCGTCGGGTTCCTGCCGTTCAACCTGCGCCCGCGCCGGCGCGCGCTGGTGTTCATGGGTGACGGCGGCAGCCAGCCGATCGGCTTCGCACTCGCCGCACTCGGCCTCGCATCGAGCTACACCGCCGCGGGGACGACGGTCGCGACGCTGATGCTGCCGATCCTGATCCTCGCCGTCCCGATCCTCGACACGACGCTCGTGACGGCCGTCCGCCTGCTCGACGGCCGGCCCGTGTCGCAGGGCGGGCGTGACCACACGTCGCACCGGCTCGTCTACCTCGGCCTCTCCGACACGACCGCGGTCGTGCTGCTCGCACTCGTGTCGGTCGCACTCGGCGCGACGAGCCTCGCGTACGAGGTGCTCGGGAGCGGGCGCATCGCGGCGGTCGGCGTGCTGCTCACGTTCGCGCTGCTCGTGCAGCTCGGCAGCTTCCTCGCCGCGGTCGACCGCGGCTCGCAGCCGGCGACGAAAGGCCTCGGCGCGTTCGTCGCGCACACTCGGCGGCTCGTCGAGGTGCTCGTCGACGGCGCGCTCATCACGGCCTCGTTCCTCGGCGCGTACCTCCTGCTCTTCAACGGCTCGGGCACGCCGAACCAGCGGCACTTCTTCCTGCTCACGCTGCCGATCCTGCTCGCGTGCCGCTACCTCGCGTTCATCCCGCTCGGCCTCTACGGCGGCGTGTGGCGCTACGCGAGCACGCGCGACGCCGTCGCGGCCGTCGCGGGCGTCGGCATCTCCGAGGTGTTCACCGTCGGCGTGCTGGCGCTGACGCAGCCGCCGTTCGGCGACTTCTCGACGAGCATCTTCGTCGTCGACGCGCTGATCTGCTCGATGCTGATCGGCGGCTCGCGGTTCCTCGAACGTGCGATCGCCCACGCGCTGCGCTGGAAGCGTGTTCGCGAGCGCGGCAGCCGCGTCGTGATCGTCGGCGCCGGCGTCAGCGGCCGGAGCCTGCTGCGGGAGCTGCGCGAGAGCGGCGAGCGCGTCGTCGGCTTCGTCGACGACGACCCGCGCCTGTGGGGCCGGCGGATCAACGGCGTCGGCGTGCTCGGCGGGACGAACGGCTTCGCGTCGGTACTCGAGCGCGCGCATCCCGAGACGGTCGTCGTCACGATCGCGGACGCGCCGCGCGACCGGCTCGACGAGGTCGTGGGCGCCTGCGAGGACGCGTCCGTGACGTGCCGCTTCGTCGTCCGCACGACCGACGACCCCGCGGCCGTGCTCGGTGTCCCGCATTGACGACGGCCGAGGTCGCCCGCCCCGCAACCGCCTCCCGCCCGTCGCTGCTCGACCGGGCGCTCGCGGCCTACCCGCTCGTCGTCGCGTACGTCGGGGTGCTGATCCTCGCGACGTGGCAGACGACGCGGCACGCGACGCCGTGGAACTTCATCGACGAGCTCAAGTGGGCCGAGCTCTCGCGCGGCGTGGCGCGAACCGGCCACCCGCAGCTGCGACTGCACGACGCGTCGTTCGACTCGCTCTACACGTACTTCCTCGCGCCGGCGTGGTGGCTGTCGGGTACGGGCGGGGGCTACGCGGCCGCGAAGTACCTGAACGCCGTCGTGATGACGGCGACGATCTTCCCGGCGTACGGCCTCGCGCGGCTGTTCGCGAGCGGGTGGAGCGCACGCGCGGCCGCCGTGCTCGCGGGCCTGATCCCGGCCGTCTCGTACTCGTCGATGCTCATTCCCGAGCCGCTCGCGTACTTCTGGTCGACGCTGGCGCTGTGGCTCATCGCGCGTGCGCTGCTGCGGCCGACGCGCAGCTCGGTGGCGCTCGCGGTCGCGGCGATCGCGATCGCGCCGCTCGTGCGGTCGCAGCTCGCGGTGATCGCGGCCGCGGCGGCGGTCGCGCTCGCGGTGGTGCTCGTGACGAGCGAGCGCGCGAACGAGATCCGGCGCGGCTGGTCGGCGTGGGACTACGTGGGCTCGGGGGTGCTGCTCGTCCTCGCCGGGATCTGGGTCAACGCGTACCTCACGCACCACTCAACGAGCTGGCAGGTCGGCACCGCGTACTCGCACCGCATGCTCGAGTACGGCCTCTGGGCGGCCGGGGCGTTCACGATCGCGGTCGGCGTCGTGCCGGTCGCCGTCGCGCTCGCGTGGGGCTTCAGCGCCCGCGTCGGGACGCGGCAGGACCGCGTGCTGCTCGGGCTGCTGATCGGGACCGTCGGCGCGTTCGGGCTCTACACGGCCGTGAAGGCGTCGTACATCTCGACCGTCTTCGCGGTGCGCGTCGAGGAGCGCAACCTGATCTACCTCGCGCCGGTGGTGTTCACCGTCACCGCGCGCTGGCTCGTCGGCGCTCGCGTGCGCATCGTCGCGGTCGTCGGCGCGCTCGCTGCGATCGCGTACCTCATCACGCACACGCCGTTCCACATGGAGGAGCACCTGACGGTCGACGCACCCGGGCTCGCGATCCTCTCGTGGCTCAACCGCACGTGGTTCTGGACGCCAACCGACGCGAAGCGCCTCCTGCTCGGGATCCTCGCCCTCGCAGCCGTGCTGCTGATCGGGCGCGAGGTGATCGCCCGGCGGCGCATCGACCTCGGCCGCTGGCGCACGCCCGCGATCGCGTTCCTCGCGCTCGTCGTCGTCGCCGTCGGCGCGTGGAACGTGACTGGCGAGATCACGGCCGCGAACGCGTCGAACGCCTTCGCGCGCGACTTCCGTGCTGCGCTTCCGGACCCGCCGGACTACGTCGACAAGATCACCGGCGGCGAGCGGACGCTGTTCATCGGCCAGAACCTCGGCAACTCGAACGCGCTCTGGTCGCTCGAGTTCTGGAACCGCTCGATCGGCGACGTGTGGAGCGTCGATGCGTCAGTCCCGCCGCCGGGACCCGGCGTGACGCCGAACATCGCGAAGACGGACGGCACGGTCGATCCGCAGATCCCCGCGAAGTGGGCGGTCAGCGGCGGCGACGTGACCATCGTCGGGAAACAGGTGCCGTCGCCCGGCCTGCGGGTCGTCCGCGTCACGCGGCCGCTGCGCATCGAGCGCGCGGTGAGCGGCGTCACGCCCGACGGCTGGATGGTTGATCACAGCCGGTTCATCCAGTACTCCGGCGACCCGGGGACGGCGACGGTCGTCGCGTCCCGCCGCGGTGCGTGCGGCGACGTGCCGGCCGCGCCGCTCACCGTCCGCCTGGCGCGCGTGCGCATCGACGAGAACGCGCAGCCCGCGCCCGGCAAGATTCTCGCGACGCGCCGCGTCCGCATCCGGTCGACGCCCTGCGACTCGACCCCGATCAGGTTCCGGGCGAAGCCGCCGTTCCTCGTCGACGTGACGGCGGCGAAGACGTTCCGGCCGCTGAACGACACGCGCGACCTGAGCGTGCAGATCAACTACGACTTCGCGCCGAAGCGCTAGCGCAGCGCGCGCAGGCGCTCGGGGTGCTTGCGCACGAACCGCGCGATGCCGGCCCAGTGCCACAGCGTGCGGCGCGTGAGCCAGTGCTTGTCCGTCTCGGCCTGGTGCTCGTGGTGCACGACGGCCGCCGGGACGTACCACCGCTCCCAGCCGGCGAGGTGCGCCCGGTATTGCAGGTCGATGTCCTCGCCGTAGAGCCGGAAGCCCGCGTCGAAGCCGCCGAGCTCGTCGAGCATCGAGCGGCGCAGGAGCAGGAACGCGGCGAGCATCCAGTCCGCCTGCACCGGCACCTCGGGCGGCGGCTCCTCGAGGTGGAAGTGCCGCTGCTGGTGGACCAGCTTGCGGAGCGGCGTGCGGCGCACGATCGTGCCGCCGACGGTCGGGAAGCGGCGCCGCGACGGCTGCATGCCGGCGTCCGGGAAGACGAGTCGCGGCCCGACGACGCCGGCGCGCGGGTGCTCCTCCATGAACTCGCGCAGGATCGC
>JBKPLI010000129.1:0-19183 GCA_046731555.1 Actinomycetota bacterium
CATCAGGCCGTCGACCGCGCCGACGGCGGCGGCGACTCCGGCGAGCGGCGTGAGCGCGGCCGCGTCGATGAGGCCGAGGAGGAAGATCGAGAGCGCGACGGCGCCGAGGCTCGGACGGCGGCGACGGCAGCGGCGGATGACCGCGAACCGGACCACCTCGTCACAGCGGCCCGGCAGCGCGATCCCGCCGACCGACGCGGCGCCGGCCGAGGCGGCAAGCGTCAGCATCGCGGGCTGCTCCTCCCGCCGGAAGAGCTTCTGCCAGCCCCACGCCTTCGCGGCGTAGGCGGCGAGGAAGATGACGGCGGCGAGCGCGACGAGCCACGGGTTCGCGTGGTGGATGGGCCAGCCTTCGCGGGCGAAGTGCCGGGCGACGAGGCCGGTCACGGCGAGGGCGGCGAGGACGGCGGCTGCGTTGAGGGTGCGCTTCAGAATGGGCGACACGTAGACAAAGCAATCGGCGGGCCCGCGGCCCGCCGACATCCCTCACTTTGTATCGGATCCCTCCCTCGATTGGGGGAGTTGACTGCTGAAGCGGCTCAGCGCCTGGGTCAGCTCGCTCGGGATGATCCACATCTTGTTCGCCTCGCCCTGCGCGATCTGCGGGAGCATCTGGAGGTACTGGTACGCGAGCAGCTGGGGATCGGGCTTGCCGTCGTGGATCGCCTGGAACACCGTGCCGATCGCCTGCGCCTGCCCCTGCGCGGCGAGGATCGACGCCTCCTTCTGCCCCTCCGCCCTGAGAATCGCCGCCTGCTTCTCGCCCTCGGCGCTGAGGATCGCCGCCTGCTTGACGCCCTCGGCCTGCAGGATCGCCGCGCGCTTCTCGCGGTCGGCCCGCATCTGCTTCTCCATCGTCTCGCGGATCGACGACGGCGGGTCGACGGCCTTCAGCTCGACGCGGTGCACGCGGATGCCCCACTTGCCGGTCGCGTCGTCGAGGATGCCGCGCAGCTGGTCGTTGATCGTCTCGCGCGACGTGAGCGTCTCCTCGAGCGTCATGCCGCCGATCACGTTGCGCAACGTGGTGACCGTGAGCACGTCGATCGCGTCGACCGGGTTCGCGATCTCGTACGTCGCCGCCTTCGGATCGGTGATCTGGAAGTAGATGACCGAGTCGATGCTCAGCACGAGGTTGTCCTCGGTGATCACCGGCTGCGGTGCGAACGTCACGACCTGCTCGCGCAGGTCGAGAAGGGGCCGCACACGGTCGATGAACGGGATCACGATGGTGAGACCCGGCGTGAGCGTCCGCGAGTAGCGGCCGAGCCGCTCGACGACCCCGGCGCGCGCCTGCGGGATGACGCGGATCGTCTTCGCGAGCACGATCAGCACGAACAGCGCGACGACGGCGAGCACGATCAGGGGAGCGAGTGCATCCACGTCTTCAGCCTCCTCAATCGACGACGAGGGCTGTCGCACCCTCGATCTTGACGACCTCCACATGCGCGCCCTCCGGGAACGACTCGCCCTCGAGGTATGCACGCGCCGTCCACTCCTCGCCGCCGATTCGGACCCGGCCGCCGACGGCGTCCACCTTCCGGAGAACGAGGGCCTTGCGCCCGACGAGTGCATCGGTGCCCGTGCGCGCGAGGGCGGGCATGCGCACGTGCCGCTTCGCGATCGGCCGCAGCAGCGCGAGCGAGGCGATCGAGCCGGCGATGAAGACGATCAGCGCGACCGCCGTGCCCGCGCCCAGTGCGTCGACGACCGCGGCCGCGACGGCCGCCAGCGCGACGGGGCCGAGGAAGAACAGCCCCGGCGTGAGGATCTCGCCGACCGCGAGCGCCACCGCCACGATCGCCCAGACGAGCCACCCAGGCATCTCGTACTAACGCTACAGCGGGCGGCGGCTCACGCGAGACCGAGTGCGGCCGCGAGCCCGCGCAGGTCGTCGAGCCGATCCTCGACCTCCGGGAACCGCCCGTCACGGTCGAGCAGCACCGCCTGCATCCCGACCGCCCGCGCGCCCTCGATGTCGTCCTGGAACTGGTCGCCGACCATCGCCGCCTCCTTGGGCTCGACCTCGAGCCGCGCGAGCAGCGCGCGGAAGATCGTCTCGTGCGGCTTCGTCTTGCCGTGCACGTGCGAGGTCAGCACGGCGTCGACGTCGAGGCCGTGGTGCGCGACGAATGCGTCGAGGTCGC
Source organism: Actinomycetota bacterium (assembly GCA_046731555.1). Lineage (GTDB taxonomy): Bacteria > Actinomycetota > Thermoleophilia > Gaiellales > Gaiellaceae > PALSA-600. The sequence goes on from JBKPLI010000129.1 coordinate 2,148, forward strand.
GCGACGTGTTCGAGAGGAGGCCGAGCTTCAGCCCGCGCCCGCGCAGGTCGGCGAGCGTCGGCAGCGCGTCCTCGTAGAGCTCGAAATGGTGCGCGTGCTCCCACGCGCGCGTCATCTCGACCGCGCAGTCGTACGTCGCGCCTTCGCCGCCCATGCCGCGGATGATCCGGTCGGTGAAGAGCACCCAGATCTCCTCGTCGTGGTCGAGCTCGGGGTGCCGCTTCAGCTCGGCGATCGCAGCCGCGCGCGCCTCGTCGTGCCGCGCGGGGTCGAGCGACAGGCCGAAGCGCTCGCCGAGCCGGCGGTAGCCCTCCGGGCCGAGATCGGGTCCCGGCTTCGCGATCGTGAAGTCGACGTCGAAGACAACTGCGCGCAGCATCGGGCGGCGAGGATAGCTTTGCCATCCGTGAGGGCGGGAACCTTCGCTGCCTTTTGCAGCCGCGACTTCCGCCTGATCTGGGGCGGTCAGACGGTCTCGTTCCTCGGCGACGCCGCGTTCCTCGTCGCGCTCGGCTGGCGCGTGACGGAGATGGGCGGGTCGCTCGGCTACGTGCTGTCGGTCGAGTCGCTCGCGCTGCTGACGACGCTGCTCTGGGGCGGCGTGCTCGCGGACCGCCATTCGCGACGGCTGCTGATGATCGGCTCCGACGTCGCACGCGGGCTCGTCCTCGTCGGCTTCCTCGTCCTCGACGCGACCGGCAACCTGACGATGGGGAGCGTGCTCGTGCTCGCCGCGCTGTTCGGGCTCGCGGACGGCTTCTTCCACCCGGCGTTCGGCGGGATCGTGCCGCTGATCGTCGACCAGCCGATGCTCGCCTCGGCGAACTCGTGGCTCAACGTCGCGCGCCACTCGGCGCTGATCGTGGGGCCTGCGATCGCGGCACTGCTCTACCACGCGACCGGCCCCGAGGTCGTCTGGGGCCTCGACGTCCTCTCGTTCGCACTCTCGGCGCTCGCGCTGTGGCTCGCGCGACCGCGCACCGCTGCGGCCCAGCCGCGCGAAGGCGCGTTCCGCGAGCTCGCGGCCGGCTTCCGCTACGTGATCAGCGTGCCGTGGATCTGGACCGGGATCGCGATGGCGACGTTCGTCCTCATGGTCGCGATGACGCCCTTCACGGCCCTCTTGCCGAAGCTCGTGCGCGACGAGTACGACCGCGGCGTCGGTGCGTACGGCGCGCTCTTCAGCCTCTCCGCCGTCGGCATGGTCGCCGGCTCGCTGCTCTACGCACGCGTGAACCCGCGCCGGCACCGCGTGTGGATCTGCTTCGGCGCCTTCGGCCTGAACGACCTCGGTCTGCTGCTGATCGCGCTGTCGCCGTGGTTCGGGCTCGCGACGGTCGGCGCGGTGTGGCGCGGCCTCTTCATCGGCATCGGCATCACGTCGTGGATGACGATGGTCACGGAGCTCGTGCCGGAGTCGCTGCTCGCGCGCGTGCTCAGCCTCGACTACTTCGGCTCGTTCGCGCTCACGCCCGTCGGCTACGCGCTCGCCGGCGCGGCGGCGGCCGCGATCGCGCCCTCGGCGATCATCGCCTTCGGCGCCGTCGTCGCGATGATCCTCTGGTTCGTCCCGCTCACGTCTCGGCAAGTGAGAATGGCGGCGTGACGGACCCCCTACAGCTGCTGCGCGACTCGCACACGATCGCGATGGTCGGCGCCTCGCCGAACCCGGCGAAGCCGAGCCACGGCGTGATGCGCTACCTGCTCGGCGCCGGCTACCGCGTCATCCCGGTGCGCGCGGACGAGTGCGCAGAGGTGCTCGGCGTGCCCTGCGTTCGCTCGCTGCACGAGATCGACGAGCCCATCGACATGGTCGACGTCTTCCGCCGCGCCGAGTTCTGCCCGCCGCACGCGCGCGAAGCTGTCGAGGTCGGCGCGCGGTCGTTGTGGCTGCAGCTCGGCATCCGCTCGGACGAGTCGCGCCGCGTCGCCGAGGCGGCCGGCCTCGCGTACGTCGAGGACGCATGCACCGCCGCGTTGCATGCCCAGCATCTTGCCCGCGACGCCTGAGCACCCACGCTACGATTTCCGCTTCCGGGGTGTGGCGCAGCCTGGTAGCGCGCTCCGTTCGGGTCGGAGAGGTCCCCAGTTCAAATCTGGGCACCCCGATTTAGCGCGGGGGAAACCATGTTTCCCCCGCGCGCCCCCTTCTTGTTCTCGCGAGGGACTCGACCGCGGTTTGATCCGACCGGCCAACGCGACCGACGGCGGACGCGGCGTGGACGCCGGCTGAGCCGGCATCCACGTCACTGCAGGAAGGCGTCGATGGCTTGCGCGCAGGCGTCCGGGCGCTCTGCGATCAGGAGGTGGCCGCAGTCGGCGATCGTGCGCAGCGGGGCTCGGAGGCGGCGGGCGTAGTCGAAGGCGTCCTCCATCGGCACCTGCTCGTCGCGCGCGCCCCAGAGGCACAGGACCGGCGCCGTCAGACGGTCGAGGTCCGGGCGCGGGTCCTCCCTCACGAGCGGCTGCGCCGCCGCGAGCACGTCGGTGTGGAGCGCCGGGCCGCTCAGCAGGCCGAGGATCGCCCGCTCGGAGAGCGCCTGGGGGTCGGAGGCGGAGAAGCGGGGGAACACGAGCCGCCGCAGCCTCGCGGAGCGCGCGACGAGGCTCGGTCGCCGGGCGGCGAGCCGGCCGGGCTGCACGATCCCGAAGGTCATGAGGAACGCCTGCGCGACGCGCGTGCCCGACGAGATCCCCGCCGCGGCGGCGAGCACGAGCCGCCGCACGAGCCCGGGATGGCGCACGGCGAGCCGGACGGCGACCGACCCGCCGAGCGAGTGGCCCACCACGTCGGCCGGCACGGCGTCATCCACGCGGCACAGGGCCATGAGCGGATCGGCGTAGGCGGCGAGGTTCGGCGCGGCCGGCAGCGCCGTCGAGCCGCCGTGGCCGGGCAGATCCGGGATCAGCAGCCGCCGCGAGAGCGCGAGGCGCGGTGCCAGCTCGGCGAAGTTCCAGGCGCAGCCGCCGAAGCCGTGGACGAGGAGGAGCGGCGGCCCCGTCCCGCCGGCGAAGTACCTGAGCCGGATTCCGCGCCGCTCCAGCACCCGCTCCTCGAAGCCTTCCAGGAGCCCTAACACGTCCGTCACGGAAATCGATTATCGTTTGCAGCACTATGTGCACTGTCCGGACACGGTGGGGCGAATGAAGATCCCCACCGACTGCGGAGAGGAGCTTGAGAGCTAGCCCGTCAGCGCGTGCGCGGCGGGCTTTTTTGTGCCCAAGAGAGGAGCCACATGGCAAATCACCTGACGCCTGAGGAGCTGTCGAAGGAGGTCGGGATCGACCGCGAAGAGGTCATCCGGATCTGCCTCGAGGAGCACGTCCCGATCTACCACGGGAAGATCGACAAGTCGCTGTTCCAGGCGCAGCTTCAGGCGCTGGGCGCAACGCCGCAGCCGCACTAGCCGGCGCGGGCAAGCCTGAACGTCCCGAGGGAGCCGCCGCGAGGCGGCTCTCTTACTTGCGCCCGCCGGCCGCGGCCTTCTTGCGCGAGCTCGCCGTCTTCTTCGACGCGGCGGGCTTCGCGGCCGGCTTCTTCGACGCGGCGACGGACGCGCGCAGCGCCTCCATCAGGTCGACGACCGGCGCCGCCTCCTCCTCCTGGGGCATCTCGATCTCGCGGCCGTCGAGCTTCGCCTCGAGCATCTGGCGCAGCGAGTCGCGGTAGTCGCTGTGGAGGTCGGTCGGCTCGAAGCTCGCGAACAGGCTGTTGATGATCTGCCGCGCGAGGTCGAGCTCGGGCTCCTTCACCTCGGCGTCGGAGACCGCCTCGTCGATCTCGGCCTGCGACTTCACGTCCTCGTTCACGAACAGCGTCTCGAGCGCGAGCGCGTCGCCCTTGGGCCGGATGAGGCACAGCTTCTCCTTGCCGGCGAGCCGGAACTTGCCGAGCGCGGCGACCTCCTCCTCCTTCATCGCCTGCAGGAGCAGCGAGTACGGGCGCCGCTGCGCCTCGGCGGACGCGGGCACGAGGAAGTACGTGCGGTCGAAGAAGACCGGGTCGACCTCCTCGAGCCTGACGAAGCTCGTGATGTCGATCGAGCGCGAGGTGTCGTGCTGCTCGAGCGCCTCGAGATCGGCGTCCTCGATGATCACGAACTGCCCCTTCGAGACCTCCCAGCCGCGGACGAGCTCGTCCGCTTCGACCTCGACGTCGTGGACGGGGCACCAGCGCTTCTGCTTGATGGGCGTGCCGCACTCGCGGTGCAGCTGCCGGAAGGACACGTCCGACTGGCGCGCGGCCGGCTTCGTCGCCGGGGCGAGCCCGACGGGGATGTTGACCAGGCCGAAGCTGAGGGAGCCGTTCCAGGTAGTCCGCATGACCTCTGACGATTCTAGAGAAGGACCGGCCGAATTCGCGGTTTTGCGTGCGGATCCTCCCGCTACAGTGAGATTCGGATTGGCCCAGGTCGAGACCGCGCCCCACGCCCAGCCGGACGACGTCCGGGGTCGCCGCACGATTGCGAACCTCTGGCGCAACGCGATCGCCGAGGGACGCACCGATCCCGCGTATCTGCACGAGGTGGACGGCGAGTGGGTCGAGGTCACCTGGGCGGAGGCGGCCCGTGCGGTCGACGAGCTCGCGAACGGACTGCTGGCGCTCGGCGTCGCGAAGGGCGACTCGTTCGCGCTGCTCGGGCGCACGACGCTCGAGTGGTCGCTGTTCGACTTCGCGCTGGGCCTCGTCGGCGCCGTCGGCGCACCGATCTACGCGAACAGCTCGCCGCGAGACGTCGCATACGTGCTCGAGCACGCGCAGGCGGTCGGCGTGCTCGTGGAGGACGACGAGCAGCGCGCGAAGGTCGCGCATGCGGGGCTCCCGCACGTGATCGGCTACGGCGACCTCGACGAGCTGCGCGCCCGCGGCCGCGAGCATGCGCAGGCAAACCCGGGCGCACTCGACGTGCGCGCGGACTCGATCGGCGAGGACGACCTCTTCACGTTCATCTACACGTCCGGCACGACCGGCCCGCCGAAGGCCTGCATGATCCGCCACCGCAACTACCACTCGATGGTCACGAAGGGCGACCTGATGGAGCCGCGCCTCACGCGCCCGGGCGACGTGATGCTGCTCTACCTCCCGCTCGCGCACAACTACGGGCGGCTTTTGCATCTTTCCGCGCCGCACGTCGGGTACACGATCGCGTTCCTGCCCGACCCGATGCGCGCGGCCGAGGAGCTGCCACGCGTGCGCCCGACGCTCTTCCCGTCGGTGCCGCGCGTGTACGAGAAGGTGCACGCCGCGGTGCTCGCGAAGTTCGCGGACGAGACCGGCGTGAAGCGCAGGATTGCGGACTGGGCGATGGACGTCGGCTACCGCACGTCGCGCCTGCGCCAAGCCGGCCGGCCCGTGCCGCGCACGCTCGCGCTGCAGCACCGGCTCGCCGACCGGCTGGTGTTCTCGAAGGTGAAGGAGCGCCTCGGCGGCCGGCTGCGCATCGCGAACTCGGGCGGCGCGCCGCTCGCGCGCGAGGTCGCGGAATTCTTCCACGCGCTCGACATCCTGATTCTCGAGGGCTACGGCCTCTCGGAGTGCACGACCGCCGCGACCGTGAACATGCCCGACGCGTTCCGCTTCGGCACGGTCGGCCGCGCGCTACCGGGCGTCGAGGTCCGCATCGCCGACGACGGCGAGATCCTGCTCCGCAGCGACACGATCTTCGCCGGCTACTACCGCGACGAGGAGGCGACGCGCGACGTGCTCGACGGCGACGGCTGGCTGCACACGGGCGACGTCGGCCACCTCGACGACGGCTTCCTCACGATCACCGACCGCAAGAAGGACATCATCGTCACCGCCGGCGGCAAGAACGTTGCGCCGCAGAACCTCGAGAACGAGCTCAAGGCCGCGCGCGTGATCTCGCACGCGCTGATCGTCGGCGACCGCAAGCCGTACGTCGCTGCACTGATCACGCTCGATCCGGACGCGACCGCGGGCATGAGCGACGACGAGAAGCGGGCCGCGGTGCAGGAGGCCGTCGACACCGTGAACGCCGACCGCTCGCGCTACGAGCAGATCAAGCGCTTCACGATTCTCCCGCGCGACTTCTCGCCCGAGCACGGCGAGATCACGCCGACGCTCAAGCTGAAGCGCAAGGTCGCGATGAGCAACTTCGCGCGCGAGCTCGCGTCGCTGTACGAGTAGTCGCTAGAGGATGCGGCGCGCGCCGACGTAGGTCGACGCGTACCAGCTCTCGCCGAGACTCGAGACCTTCACGACGTCGCCCGAGTGGGGCGCGTGGACGAACTGGTCGCCGCCGATGTAGATGCCGACGTGGCCGAGCCCGTCGAAGAACACGAGGTCGCCGGGCTGGAGCTGGTCGCGCGAGACCGGCACGCCCGCGGAGTACTGCGCGTACGACGAGTGCGGGAGCGAGACGCCCACCTGCGCGTACGAGTACGCGACGAGGCCCGAGCAGTCGAAGCCGCCGGGTGAGCCGCCGCCCCAGACGTACGGGGTACCGAGGTACGACATCGCAACGCCGACCACCCCTCCGTGCGTCGGCGGCGGCGCGACCGTGACGCCCTCGGTCTCGGCCGTCGAGCCGACGGCTTCGGCCGTCGCGCCGACGACGGTCGACTCCGCGGCCTGCTGCGCTTCGCGCTGGTGCGACGCGAGCCGCGCCTCCGCCGCGCGCGCCATCTGCAGCTCGCGCGCGTGCTGCTGTGCCTGGAGCTGCACGATCTCGCTCTTCACGGACGCGAGGAAGCGCCGGCGCTCGGCGAGCCTGCTCTCGATCGCGTTGCGCTGCGAGGCGCGCTCGGCGACGAGATGGTCCTGCTGCTTCTTCGCGGCGGCGAGCTCGCGCTGGTGCTTCTTCACCGCGGTCTTGAACGTGCGTACCTCGCGCAGCACGCGCGTGTCGAGCGACGAGACACGCGTCGCGGCGTCTACGCGCGAGAGGATGTCGTCGAGGCTCTTCGCACCGAGGATCACCTCGAGCGTCGAGTTCTGATCCGACGTGTACAGCGTGACGAGCCGCTGCGCGATCACCTGCTGGCTGCGCTTCAGGTTGCGCTGCGCGACACCGAGCTCGTAGCCGTTCTGTTTCTGCGCACGCCGGATGCGCTCGAGCTTCAGCGTCGCGTAGTGGTATTGCTCGACGGCGCGCTCGAGGCTCGAGTCGAGCTGTTGCAGCTCGCCCATGACACGTTGCGCCTCCGCCTGCTTCGACGAGATCGACGGATCGGCGAACGCGGGGACAGCGGCCAGCAGGGCCGCAAGAATCCCCAAGACGATGTACGGCGCCAGTCCCTTACGCGAACTAATGACGGCCCTTGGGTAGGGGCCGGGACGGGCGCACCGGGAGGGGCCGGTACGTCACAAGTGCGGGAGGTTAGCAACCCGTAAGGATGTCGGCAACCGACATCGGACCAGGGAACCTCATCGAACTTATAAGAACCTGTTGTGCGAAGCGTCTGATCGGCGACAACGCTGTGGTACGTTCCGCCGGGTGTCTGGGCAGGCACACACGCCGCTTCGGCGGCCGCTAGGCATTGCTGCGGTCGTGCTCGCGGTTCTCACCCTTCCGGGAGTAGTCGGCGCTGATCCGCAGTCGCCCGACGCGCTGCGTCGCGCGAACGCGAACCTCGAGACGAAGTCGCGCGCAGCGGTGCTCTCGTTGTACTCGCTCGACTCGCGCCTCGCGTCGGCGCAGGCGCGGCTCGCCGACCTGCGCGCGCAGATGGAGCGGCTGCGCCGCGAGCGCACGTCACTCGCTCGGCAACTCGGCGTCGCGCGCTCGGGGATGACGATCTCGCAGCGCCGGCTCGCGACCCGCCTGCGCATGCTGTACGAGCAGGACGGCGTGAGCACGATCGAGATCGTGCTCGGCTCGGAGAACCTGGACGACGCGCTCAACGGCCTCGAGAGCCTCGACCGCGTCGTCTCGCAGGACGAGGCGGTGCTCGCAGAGCTCAAGACCGCGCAGCGGAAGCTCCACACCGCGACACGCTCCCTCGCCGCGCGCGCGGTGAGCCTCCAGCGCGCGACGGAGGCGGCGGCAGCCACGGCCGCGTCGCTCGAGCAGGCGAAGGCGGCGCGGAGCGTGTACATCTCGCAGCTCGCGGAGCAGCGGAGCCTGAACTCGGCCGCGATCACCCGTCTCGAGGCGCAGGCGCGCGCCGCGACCCAGCGCTCGCAGGGCGTCGCAAGCGTTCCCGCCGAGGCCGACACGGTCGCCACGACGGCCTTCGGCGCGGCGCCGGCGGGCGGCACGATCACCGTCAGCGCGACGGGCTACTCGCTGTCCGGCCAGACCGCGAGCGGGCTGCCGGTCGGCTGGGGCGTCGCCGCCGTCGACCCATCGGTGATCCCGCTCGGCACGCACATGACGATCCCGGGCTACGGCGACGCGGTGGCCGCCGACACGGGCGGCGCCGTCGTCGGCTCGTCGATCGACCTCTGGTTCCCGTCGACCGCGCAGGCGCAGGCGTGGGGTCGGCGCACGGTCACGATCTCGCTTCGGTGACGGCCCCCCGGTCGCCGTACAGGCGGCGCTATAGACTGGCACGGCCCGGTCACAGGCGCCCAGGTAGGCCGAGCTGAGCGACGATTTGGACACACAGGAGCCGTCCCCGCGAGTTCTGCTCGTCGACGACCACGACCTGTTTCGCACAGGGCTCCGCAACCTGCTCGAGGAGCAAGGCGTGCTCGTGGTCGGCGAGGCCGACACCGGGACGGAAGCGCTGAAGCAGGTCCGCGAAGTCGCGCCGGACGTCGTCGTGATGGACCTCAACATGCCGGGGATCAGCGGCGTCGAGGCGACGCGGCAGATCTCGATGATCGCGCCGCTCACGCGCGTGCTCGTGCTGACGATCTCGGATCAGGACGGCGACGTGATGGACGCGATCTACGCCGGCGCGTGCGGCTACCTCCTGAAGGACGCGTCGATCCAGGAGCTGATGCAGGGCATCCGCGCCGCGTCGATCGGCGAGTCGCTCGTGTCGCCCACGATCGCCGCGAAGGTGCTGCAACGCGTCCGCGCGTCGAGCTCGTCGCAGCGCGAGGCCGAGACGATCCAGTCGGAGCTCTCGGACCGCGAGATCGAGGTGCTGAAGCTGATCGCGAACGGCAAGGACAACGCCCAGATCGCGGGCGAGCTGCACATCAGCCCGAAGACGGTCAAGAACCACATCTCGAACATCCTCATGAAGCTCCAGATCGACAACCGCATCCAGGCCGCGGTCTACGCGGTGCGGTCGGGGATCGTCTAGGCGACGTCGCGGGCCTCGTCGGCCCGGGTGCGGAGCGACGCGAGCAGCGTCCGCAGCTTCGTCAGCGCGTCGTCGGAGGCCTGGAGGCGCCGCGCGAGCGCCGAGAGGTCGCCCGTGTTGTCCTCGCCCCGCGTGAGCGCGTTCGCGATCTCCGCGATCTGCTTCTCGATCCGCAGGCGCTCGGCCTCCAGCGACAGCGCCCTCGCATAGCCGTCGGTCAGCGTCCGCTCGATGCGCGGCAGGTCCGCAGCCTGCGGCTCGTCCAGCAGCTCCCGGATGTCGTTGTAGACGGACTCGCCCTCCACCGAGAGTCGAGTATTGGCACAGTCGCCCTGCAATACATGGGCCGGGAGGCCCATTTCGGCTCCGGGTCGGACCCACGGCCGTGTCGTGGGTCACAATGACGCCGGTGCGCCGCCGCCTCCTCGTCGCCGTCGTCGCGTGCTTCCTCGCCGCCCCGGCCGCCGAGGCAGCCGCCCCGCCGCTGCCCGTCCGGCTCGCGAAGGCGCTCGCCGTGCCGCACGTCGCGCCCGCCGCGTCGGCCGCCGTCGCGATCGACCTCACGACGTTCTCGGTCGTCTACGAGCACAACGCCGACCGCTCGCTCCGGCCCGCCTCGAACGAGAAGCTGCCCGTCACGTTCGCGGCGCTCCGCGAACTCGGGCCGTACTACCGCTTCCGTACGGAGGTGCTCGGCGTCGGCTCCCGCGACGGCCCGGTCTGGAACGGCGACCTCGTGCTGAAGGGGTACGGCGACCCGACGCTCACGTCGCTCCAGCTCGAGCGACTCGCCGCACAGCTGAAGGCCGACGGCATACGGACGGTGACCGGGCGCGTGATCGGCGACGAGTCGTGGTTCGACTCGAAGCGCATGGTCGCCGGCTGGCTGCGGGGCTACTACGTGAACGAGTCGCCACCGCTCTCGGCGCTCGCGGTCGACCGCGACCGGTACCACGGCCTCGTCGGCACGATGCCGCCGCTCTCCGCGGCCGCGCGTTTCCAGGAGTTGCTGCACAAGCGCGGCATCGAGGCTGGCAAGCCGCTGGTCGGGCGCGCGCCTGCCGGTGCGTTCGCGCTCGCGACCGTCAACTCGGAGCCGCTCGCCGAGGTGCTCGCGGACATGGATCGCGAGAGCGACAACTACACCGCGGAGCTCGTGCTGAAGCAGCTCGGCGCGGAGATCGAGGGCGTCGGCACCTCGGCAGCCGGCGCGCGCGTCGTCATAGACGCGCTGCGTGAGGCGGGCGTCCCGACGGCCGGCGTGCGCATCGTCGACGGCTCGGGCCTCTCGCACGGCGACCGGCTGACCGCACGCTCGCTCGCCGCGTTGCTCGTCGTGTCATGGACCGACCCCGACGTGCGCGACTGGCTCTGGGACGGGCTGCCCGTCGGCGGCGTGAGCGGCACGCTGAAGGACCGGCTACGCCGCTTCCCGGCCCGCGGCGCCGTGCGCGCGAAGACCGGCACGACGGCTGTGGCATCCGCGCTCTCGGGCTACGTCCGCGACCGCTTCGCGTTCGCCGTGCTGCAGAACGGCTACCCGGTCTCGACGTTCTGGGCACGCACCGCGCAGGACCGCTTCGCGCAGGCGCTCGCGGCCGACTCCGTGCTCGCCGCGCCCTAGTGTTGCGCGTTTGTTGAGGAACCTCGTCCCGGACGAGGTCCTCAATACGGCCCTAACCGGCGTCGGGATTCGCGAGCAGCGCCTGGAGGTCGTTCTCCGTGTGCAGCGGCACGCCCGCCTTCTGCGCCTTCGCGACCTTCGAGCCCGGGCTCTCGCCGACGAAGACGCCCGTCGTCTTCTTCGAGACGTTGTCGCTCACCTTCGCGCCGAACGCCTCGAGCGCTGCGCGCGCCTCCTCGCGCGACATCGACTCGAGCGTCCCGGTGATCACGTACTGCTTCCCGGTCAGCGGGCCTTCGACAGGACGCTCCTCCTCGCCGACCTCCAAGCGCAGGCCGAGCGCGCGCAGCTCCTCCACGAGGCGCCGGTTGTCCTCCTCCGCGAACCACTCGACGATCGACTCGGCGCGGTCGGGCCCGATGCCGTCGACCTCCTCGACCTGCTCCTGCGTGGCCTCTAGGAGCCGGTCGACCGAGCCGAAGTGCCGTGCGAGGTTCTGCCCCGTCACCCACCCGACGTCCGGGATGTTGAGCCCGAAGAGCACGCGCGAGAACGAGATCCCCGTGCGCGACGCCTCGATCGACGAGATGACGTTCGTGGCGCTCTTCTCCTGGAAGCCGTCGAGCTCCAGCAGCTGCTCCTTCGTCAGGCGGTAGAGGTCGGGCAGCGAGCGCACGAGGCCGAGCTCCCAAAGGCGCCACACGAACTGCTCGCCGACGCCCTCGATGTCGGCCGCGGCCATCACCCAGTTGTTCAGCGTCTCGAGCCCGCGCGACGGGCAGGCGCGGTTCGGGCACCGGTGCATGACCTCGCCCTCGGGCTTCACGATCGGCGTGTCGCAGAGCGGACAGCGCTCCGGCATGCGGAACTCCTTCGTCCCCTTCCGGTGCGCGCCGGCGGGCCCGACGATCTGGGGGATGACGTCGCCCGCGCGCTGCACGATCACGTCGTCGCCCTCGCGGATGCCCTTGCGGTTGATGTCCTCCTCGTTGTGCAGCGTCGCGCGCGAGATGGTGACGCCGCCGACCTCGACCGGCTCGAGCATCGCCCATGGGTTCAGCGCCCCCGTGCGGCCGACGCGGATCGCGATCTTGTTCAGCCGCGTGATCGCCGTCATCGGCGCCCACTTGTACGCGCGCGACCAGCGCGGCCGCGAGTGCAGCGAGCCGAGCGTCGCCTGCTGCTCGAGCGAGTCGACCTTGATCACGATGCCGTCGATCTCGTAGTCGAGGTCGATGCGGCCCTTCTCCCACTCGGCGCAGCGGCGCGCGACGTCCTCGATCGACTCGAGCCGCTCGGCGTGCGGGTTCGTCGGGAAGCCGAGCTCGCGCAGCCGCTCGAGCGTCTCCCAGTGCGACGAGACGTCGAGCCCTTCGCGCACGCCGACGCCGTACACCCACAGCGAGAGCGGGCGCGACGCGGTGATCGCCGGGTTCTTCTGCCGCAGCGAGCCGGCCGCCGCGTTGCGCGGGTTCGGCGCGAGCTTCTGGTTCGTGCCGGCCAGTTGCTCGTTCAGCCGGCGGAACCCGGACAGAGGGAGATAGACCTCGCCGCGCACCTCGAGGCGCGCGGGCGGATCCTCGCCGAGCATGCGCAGCGGGATCGCCTTGATCGTGCGCAGGTTCACGGTCACGTCCTCGCCCTGGACGCCGTCGCCGCGCGTCGCGCCGCGGACGAGCATGCCGTCCTCGTAGGTGAGGTTGATCGCGAGCCCGTCGATCTTCGGCTCGATCACGTACGCGACCGGCTCGTCGGAGTCGAGCCGCTTACGGACGTCCTCGGCCCACTTGAACAGCCCTTCGTCGGTCGTGACCTTCTCGAGCGAGCCCATCGGCGCGAGGTGCTCGACCTTGCGGAACTTGTCCGACGGCGGTCCGCCGACGCGCTGCGTCGGGGAGTCCGGCGTGACGAGCTCGGGATGCGCCTCCTCGAGCTCGACGAGCTCGTCGTACGCGCGGTCGAAGACGGCGTCCTCGACGGCCGGGTCGTCGAGGACGTGGTACGCGTGGTTCCACGTCGCGAGCTGCGCGCGCAGCTCCGCGGCGCGGTCCGCGACGGACGTCTTAGAGGACGGCAAGCAGCTCCTCCGCGTCGTGGACGATCGCGTCGGCGTCGTCGACCTCGTGCATGCCGCCCCACGAGACCGCGACCGCGAACACGCCCGCGGCGCGCGCGGCGGCGACGTCGAACGGCGAGTCGCCGACGTACGCGGCGTCCTCCGGCCGCGCGCCGAGACGTTCGAGCGCGAGCTCGATCGGCTCCGGGTCCGGCTTGTGCGTCGCGGTGTCGTCGCAGGTCACGACCACGTCGAACCACGGCTCGATCCCGAGCCGCTTGAACGCGAGCCCGACGGTCATGCGCCGCTTCGCGGTGACCACGCCGAGCCTGCGGCCCTGCGCCTTCAGCTCGCGCAGCACGTCCTCCATCCCCCTGCAGCACTCGAGCTCGTCGTGCAGCGGCGTGTTGTGCGCGCGATATGCGGCCACGAGCTCGTCGACGCGGTCCGCGTCGAACGCGCTCATCTGCACCTCGAGCGTCGAGCCGGGCGCCGACGCGACGAGGTCGCGGTCCGGGATCTCGCGCCCGAGCACGCTCTGCGTCGCGTGCCGGAAGGACGCGAGGATGATCGCCCCCGAGTCGATCAGCGTGCCGTCGAGGTCGAAGAGGACGACGGGGAACCGCACCCGGCGATCGTAGCGGCGCCGGTCCCGGTCACAGCTCGGCGCGGATCCGGCCCGCGATCGCGGCCATGTCCTCCTCCGTCAGGTCGAGCACGCCGTCGCTCCAGTCGAGCAGTGCGACCTGCTGGCGCTCGAAGGGAAGGCCCGGCGAGCACGGCACGACGTGCCAGTGCACATGCCGGTTGGCCTGCTGCGACCCGAGCGAGAGGAGGTACAGCCGCTCGGCGCCGAACGCGCGCCGCACGGCCTCGCCGACCCGATGCAGCGCGGCCTGGAGCGCCAGGTACTCGTCCCGCTCGAAGTCGGCCGTCACCTGCTCGCGATGCTCGCGCGGCGCGACGAGCGTGTAGCCCTCGACGGTCGGGAAGCGGTTGAGGAACGCGATCGCGACCTCGTCCTCGTACACGAGGTGGTGCGGCTGCGCCGCCCGGCCGGCGACGATGTCGCAGACGAAGCGCGCGGCCCGTGCGGCCGCGAGGTAGTCGCCCATGTCCGGCGGCGGCCTGCGCCTCACTCGTATCCCACGCCCACGAGGTAGAGGCCCCACGGCGGCGCGGTCTGCCCGGCCGCGGAGCGCGGCGCGCCTTCGAGAAGCGGCAGGAGCTCGTCCGGATCGCGCTCGAGCATCGTGCCCACGAGCGTTCGCACCATGTGGCGCAGGAACGAGTCCGCCGTGATCTCGAGCTCGACCGTGTCGCCGCGGTCGTACCAGCGCGCGTCGTGCACCACGCGGACGAACACGTCGTGCTGCGTGTCCGTCGGCGTGAAGGCGCGGAAGTCGTGCTCGCCGACGAACATCGCGGCCGAGGCGTTCAGCCGCTGGAGGTCGAGCGGCCGCGGGTGGAAGAGCGAGCGGCGCGACTCGAACGGCGACCGCAGCCGCCGGCGCCAGATGCGGTAGCGGTACGAGCGCGAGCGCGCCGAGAAGCGTGCGTGGAAGTCGGGCGCCGCCTCCTCGGATCCCACGACGGCGACGTCGTCCGGCAGTACCGCGTTGAGCGCCTCGGCCGCCCGCACTGGCGGCGGCCCGCCGTCCGCATCGAACGCGACGACGTTCGCGAGCGCATGCACCCCCGTGTCGGTGCGGCCCGCGACGGCGAGCCCGTCGACCTCCCCGTAGAGCGCGCCCAGCGCGCGGCGCACCTCGCCCTCGACGGTGCGCTCGCCGGGCTGCCGCGCCCAGCCGCGGAACGCGGTGCCGTCGTAGGCGACGGTTAGCTTCAGTCGCACGTCAGGCGCTCCTGCTCTCGTTTGTAAGGAGTGCCTTATACTCTATCACTTGGTATCCGTCCGTTACACTCTAGGTGTGACCGAGCGCGAGCGCCACTTCCTGCTGCAGCGCGTGCAGCCGGCGATGATCGGCCTCATCGACGGCTCGCTGTCGACGCTCGCGCCGATCTTCTCGGTGGCGATCGTCAGCCACAAGCCGCACTACGCGTTCGTCGCCGGGCTTGCGACCTCGATCGGCGCCGGCGTCTCGATGGCGTTCTCCGAAGGGCTCTCCGACACGGGCGAGCTCACCGGCCGCGGCAGCGCAGTGACGCGCGGCACGATCACCGGGCTCGGCACGTTCCTCGGCGGCATCCTGCACACGCTGCCGTTCCTGATCCCGCACTACGAGGCGGCGCTCGTCACGGCCGCGATCGTCGTCGGGTTCGAACTCGTCGCCCTCGCGTGGATCCGCTGGCGCTTCTTCCAGACGAGCTTCGTCAGGTCGCTCGGGTACGTCTCGGCCGCGGGCGCCGTGATCGCGGTCGTCGGCGCGGCGATCGGCGCGGGCCTCTAGAACGACGACGGGGCCGCCCTGGGGCAGCCCCGTCGGTGTCGCGCTCTCGATCCGGGTTAGCGCTTGACGAGCGACCTCGACACGATCCTGCTCAGCGCACGCGAGGTGTCCTGCGCGCGGAGCGTCACGACGTAGCGGCCCTTCGTGCGGAACCGCGGCGCCGGGATCCAGCTGCGCGAGAAGGTCGAGCACGACGCAGCACGGATCACCGTGAAGCGACGCGTGTACGCCAGCGCGCGCGCCTTGTTGTCGCGCTCGATGATCGTCACGCGGCCGGGCCGGTCGTCGCAGACGCGGAAGCGTGCGAAGACGCGGGCGCCGACCCGCTTGAGCGAGATGAACGTGATGCCGGGCGCGCGGTTGCCCTGCACCGTCGTCGTCGTGGTGCTCGTGGGCGTGCCGGCGATCACGCCGGTCGTGCCGGACAGGGCGTAGGCGACGCCGCCCGAGGTCCGCGCCGCAATGCGGGCCCGCAGACGGTGGCCGACGTCGGCCGTGCGCACGCCGTACGTGCTGCCGGTTGCGCCGACGATGTTCCGGCACGCGGTGCCGTCGTCCTCGCAGCGCTGCCACTGGCGACCAAACGCCGTCGGCGTCGGCGACCACGTGCCGTTCGTCACCGACAGCTCCTCGCCCACCTGCGCGGGGCCGCTGAGCGCCGGCTTGACGCTGTTCGTCGGGCCGTTCTTCGCCGAGACGGTCTCGGTCGGGTCGGACGGCGCGGCCGTCTTGCCGTCGGCGTTGCCTGCCGTGACGATCACGCGCACCGCGTGCGTCACGTCGCCGGTGGCGAGCGTGTACGTCTTCTCCGTCGCGCCGGCGATGTCGCCGCAGCTCAGGCCGTCGTTCGTGCACCGCTGCCACTGGTAGGCGAACGTCGTCGGGCTGCCGCCCCACGTGCCGTTCGACGCGGTCAGCGTCTGGCCCTCGCGCTCGGTGCCGCTGATCGTCGGTGCCGCCGTGTTCGTCGGCGCGGCATTCGCGCGCGCGAGCGCGACGGCCGTGATCGCGCCGGCC
Organism: Actinomycetota bacterium; assembly: GCA_046731555.1. Lineage (GTDB taxonomy): Bacteria > Actinomycetota > Thermoleophilia > Gaiellales > Gaiellaceae > PALSA-600. Next base: position 18,475 of record JBKPLI010000129.1, read on the forward strand.
ACCACACACGCGGTGGCGAGCGGCGCGAGAATACGTTTCAGCGAGCTGTTTGCCAGCCGTTGCATGTTCACGTGGACTCCCTCCATCTCGTTTTCGACTCGGGTTCGGTACCCGGGAATCCACTTCTCAGCGGACAAAAACCCCGTTTCTAACGGACGCTTTACGGACTTCTGACAGAGGCTTCGGATCGGTGCCGAGCTTTGTTAGTCGGCGCGTCGCCGGACAGTCAGCAGGAGGCCGTCGACAGCCTCGACCTCGACCCGCTCGCCGGGATCGGCGCCGTCGGCGCACTCCGCCTGCCACAGCTCGCCGGCGACGCGGACCTGCCCGCGCGGCCGACAGGTGGTCACGACGACGGCGGTCTGCCCGACGAGCGTCTCGACGCCGACCGTCGCGCGGCGCCTGCGCGACCACCACAGGAGGCCGACGTTCTCGGCGACATCGAGCGCGATACCGGTCGCCACGACGACGATCCGCCACGGGCCCTCGAGGACGAACACCGCCAGGACGATCGCGACGACGGTGAGCACTCAGGGGAGCGTGAGCGACTCGTTCGCGCCGCTCACGTGGAGCCCGGGCTCCGGGCCGCCGCCGACGACGTAGACCGCCGGGCCGGAGGCGACGACGCCGAGCCCGTGCCGCGGCGTCGGCAGGTCGGGCAGCGTCGACCAGCGGCGCGCGCGGGTGTCGAAGCCGAAGACCTTCGCGA
>JBKPLI010000130.1:0-4503 GCA_046731555.1 Actinomycetota bacterium
GCGCCGCCGCGAGCGGCGTGACCGCAGCCACGGGTGTGACGACCTCGACCTCGGGCGTCGCGCGGTCGGGCACGACCGCATGCCGCACCGCCGGCGTCGCGACGCAGACGCTCGTGACCACGGCGCCGGCGATCGTGGCCCCGGCCTTCACGCCGCCGCCGACCAGCAGGCTCTTCGCGAACGTGAGCAGCGAGCCCAGCTCCGATGCGAGCCGGCGCGGGCCGCGCAGCGCCTTGGCAAGCGTCCGCCGCGCACGGAAGAGCAACGTCTCGACCGCCGCCTGGGACAGGCCGAGCGCGCAGGCGATCTCGTCGTACGACCAGCCGCGCCACTCGCGCAGGACGATCGCCGTCCGCTGCCGCTCGGGCAGCGACCGGAGCGCGGCCGACAGGCCGAAGAGCTCGTCGGCGTCGCGCTCGACCGACTGGTGCAGCTGCTCGAGCTCGTCGAAGCCCAGCGGCTGCTCGAGGCGCCGGCGCCGGAACGCGGAGCGCTGCGTGTTCAGGCAGACGTTCTGCGCGATCTTGTACAGCCAGGCCGACTCGAACTCGAGCGACGTCCCGCGCTGCAGCCCGCGCAGCGCGCGGAGGAACGTGACCTGGGTCGCGTCCTCGGCCTCGTCGCGGTCGCCGAGCCGGTGCGCGCAGAACCGGAGGATCGCCGGCCCGTGCCGCTCGTACAGGCCGACGAGCTGTGTCGCCTCGGAGTCGGCCTGAGGTACGGCGGTCGTCAATAAGAGATCGTGGACGGGGGACCCACCTTTACTTCTAATCGATGCGCGCCCGGCGCGCCATCACCCGCATCGGGCGACTACTCGCCGTAGGCGAGCGACGTGAAGAGGGCGTAGCCGCCCGACGTGTCGAGGCGCGAGTGCTGCAGGACGATCGGCTCGTCGCTCTCGACCGCGTACGCGTAGGGCACGCCGCGCGGGAGCTCGAGGCCGCCGAGCGCGGAGGCGTCGTCGAGGCGGACATGCCACGTGCGCCTCGCGCCGAGCACGAGGTCGACCGGGCCGAGCGGCTCGCGGTCCTCGAAGTAGAACGTGAACCGGACGTGCGCGTCGCGGTCGCCCGCGTTCAGGAGGCACGCGGCCTCGTGGCTCTCGAAGCCGCCCGTCGAGGAGGCGGGGAGGTACGCGTCCGGGACGAACCAGGTGCGCTTGCCGGCCATGTGGTCGGGAGGGCGGGGCCTGAGCCGCCGCCCTCCCTTCGCTCCTTCTCAGAAGTGGTACTTGTCGATGTTCTGCGGGGTGAACACGAGCGGGTCGCCGAGCACGACGACCGGGCTGTTGCCGTCGCTCCGCACGACGGTCCGGTTCCCGAGCCGGCCGGCCTTGAACGACTGGCCGAGCTTGCCGCTCAGCTTGCCCTCGAGGACGTTGTGCGCGACGTACGCGGCGAGGTAGCCGAAGTCGCGCTCGTTCCAGAGCCCGAACTTCTTCGCGCAGCCCTTCTTCACGTACTTGCGCATCTGGTCCGGGAGGCCGAGACCGGTCAGCGCGACCGTCTTGCACTTGCCCTCCTGCTGGAGGACCTGCGCGGCGGACGAGATGCCGACGGTCGTCGGCGAGATGATCCCCTTCAGGTTCGGGTACGCCTGCAGCAGCGACTGCGTCTCCTTCGCCGAGTCGGTCGGGTTGTCGTTGCCGTACGCGACCTTCACGAGCTTCAGGTTCTTGTACTTCGGCTTCTTCAGCGTGGCCTTCATGAACTTGATCCACGTGTTCTGGTTCGCGGCGGTCGGCGTCGCGGAGAGGATCGCGATCTCGCCCTTGTAGCCCGTCTGCGCGCCGATCCACTCGACCTGGAACGCGCCGATCGACGACGCGGTCGGCGGGCTGACGAAGATCGTGCGCGCGTCCTTGGCGACGTCGCCGTCGTACGCGATCACCTTCACGCCGCGCTGCGCGGCGCGCTTGAGCGCAGGCGCGACCGCGTTCGGGTCGTTCGCCGAGATGATGATCGCGTTGTAGCCCTGCCGCACCGCTGCGTTGATGAACGGCACCTGCTTCGCGGCGGAGGCCTCGGTCGGGCCGTTGTAGGTGACCGAGTCGCCGAGCTCCGTCGCCGCCTCCTTGGCGCCCTTGCCGTTCTCCGTGAACACGTTCACGCCGATCAGCTTCGGGAGCACGAAGATCTTGTAGCCCGCCTGCTTCTGACCTGTCCGGGCCGAGCTGCCGCCCGCCGCGAGACCGACGGCGAGAACGGCGGCTGCGACGAGGCCGAGGAGGACGAGCAGCCTCTTTCGATGCATCTCCTACCTTCCTTTCGGGGAGTTGGAAAACGTCGATGCCTCCGCTCTCTGTCCGGTCGCCACCTCCCTTCGCGAGCGCCGCAGCTCGGGGCGCGGGAAGCCGTGCGCCTCGATGCCGCGAATGACGTTGCCGGCGACGATCGCCGCGAGCAGCAGCACGCCGATGACGATGTTCTGCGTGTCGCCCCCGAGATTGGCGAGCTGCATCCCGTTGCGGAGCTCCGCGACGAGGACGAGCGCGAGGAGGACGCCGAGCAGCGAGCCTGCGCCGCCGAAGATGTTCACGCCGCCGAGCACGACGGCGGTCACGACGTCGAGCAGCGACCCCTGCGCCGCATCGGCACGGGCGGAGCCGAAGGAGCCGACGTAGACGACGCCGGCGATGCCCGCCATCAGCCCGGAGAGCATGAAGATCGTGACACGCGTGCGCGCGACCGGGATGCCCGACAGCCGCGCTGCCTCGCTGTTCGAGCCGATCGCGAACAGGTACCGGCCGAAGCGCGTCGCGTGCAGCAGCACGCCGAGCACGAGCGCGAACACGAGCAGGACGACGAGCGCGATCGGCAGCTGGTTCGACCACACGTAGCCGCCCCCGAGGTCGGTGTAGCTCGTCGGGAACTCCGCGACGCCCTCGCCCGAGAGGATGACGAACGCGAGCCCCTGGTACGCCGCGAGCGTGCCGAGCGTGATCGCGAGCGACGGGAGGTTGAGGATGCCGACGAGCAGTCCGTTCACGAGGCCGAGCGCCGTGGCGACCACGAGTCCGACGAGCGCCGCGAGCCACACGTTCAGGCCGGCCGCGAACAGCTGCGCGAACGTCACGACGGAGACGGCGAGCGTCGAGGCGACGGAGATGTCGATCTCGCCTGCGATGACGACGAACGTGAGGCCGAACGCCATCAGCCCGATGAACACGTAGGGCGTCAGGAGGTCGAGCAGGTTCGCGCGCACGAGGAAGAACGGCGAGAGCGTCACGCTCCAGATCCCGACGCCGACGATCGCCGCGACGAGCAGCGTCTCCCAGCGCACGAGGACGCGGACGACGAGCCTCACGTGCGCGCCTCCGCGTAGCGCTGCTCGAGCACCTCCGCGCGGCGCCGCCGGCGCAGCGCCTCCTGCAGCCGCTGCGTCACGAGCGCGTCGAGCGCGACCGCGACGACGATTGCGAAGCCGTTGAAGAACATCTTCCAGAACTCCGACAGCTGGAGCAGCGTGAAGCCGTCCTGGATCGTCGCGACGAGCACCGCTCCGAGCACGACGCCGAGCACGCTGCCCGAGCCGCCGAAGACGTTCACGCCGCCGATCACCGCGGCCGTGATCACGTCGAGCTCGAAGTCCGTCGCCGCCACCGCGTCGACGTTCGGGAAGCGCGCGGCCCACATGAACCCGCCGAGCCCGGCGAGCGCGCCGCAGAGCGCGAACGCGGTCACGACGCGACGGCCGGCCGGGATGCCGGCGAGCCGAGCGGCCTCGGGGTTCGACCCGATCGCATAGAAGTCGCGGCCCCACGGCGCCCAGCGCAGGATCGCCGCGCCGACGAGCGCGACGACGAGCGCGAACCAGGCGAGCGTCGGCAGGCCGAGCGGCTGCGTCGAGGCGAGGTTCAGGAAGCGGTCCGGCAGCTGGAACGCGGAGATCGCCTGGCCGTGCGTGAGCTCGAAGGAGATGCCGCGGTAGATCGCGAGCGTCGCCAGTGTCGCGATGATCGCCGGGATCCGCGCGACGACGACGAGCAGGCCGTTCACGAGCCCGAGGCCGAAGCCGACCGCGATCGCGAGCAGCGCGACGACGACGAGCGGCAGGCCGTTGTGCTTGGCGAGCGTGTCGGCGCAGACGAACGCGCTGAGGCCGACCATCGACCCGACGCTCAGGTCGATGTTGCGCGTGAGGATGACCATCGTCTCGCCGATCGCGACCACGACGACGATCGCGACGTCCTTCGCGATGTCCTGCCAGTTGCCGGCGGTGAGGAAGTTCTCGGCCCGGATCGCGAAGAACGCGATCGCGACGAGCAGCGCGGCGCCGATCCCGAGCTCGCGCAGCCGGAACGCCGCCTCGGCGAGCTGCTGCGCGCGCAGCCGGCCCGCGAGCGCGGTCACGCGACCTCCGCCACGCCGGCCGCCGCCTGGATCACGCGCTCCTGCGTCGCCTCCTCGCGCGAGAGCTCGGCGACGAGCTGACCCTCGCGCATGACGAGGACGCGGTCGCTCATGCCGAGGATCTCCGGCAGCTCCGACGAGATGAGCAGGA
>JBKPLI010000131.1:0-6854 GCA_046731555.1 Actinomycetota bacterium
CTCGGCATCGGCCTCGGCGGGCTCGTCGGCGGCGTGATCGCGACGACCGCGGATCCGCGCACGTACGAGCTGCTGTTCGTGATCGACGCCGTCACGTTCGTGATCTACCTCGGCCTGCTCGGCTTCGTCTCGTCACCGCAGCTGCACCCGCACGAGCCCGATGCGGCGCCGCGCGGGTACCGCCAGGTGCTCGCGCACCACACGTTCCTGGGCGTCGTCGTGCTGAACGCCGCAGTGATGGGGATCGGCTTCGCGTTGCTCGGCGACCTCTTCCCCGCGTACGCGAAGAACGAGGCGGGCGTCAGCGAGACCGCGATCGGCCTCATCTTCCTCGCCAACACGCTCGTGATCGTGATCGCGCAGCTTCCCGTCGCGCAGATGCTCGAGGGCAAGCGACGCATGGTCGCGTACGCGATCGAAGGGGTGATCTGGGCCTTCTCGTGGCTGACGGTCGCCGTCGCCGGCGTCTGGTTCGTCGGGACGGACGCGGCCGTGCTGTTCGCCGTCGCGTTCGGGGTGTTCGCGATCGGCGAGTGCTTCCACGGGACGGTGAAGAACGCACTCACCGCCGACCTCGCGAAGCCGGGCCTGCTGGGCCGGTACCTCGCGCTCGACGCCGCGGGGATCGTCGTCGGCACCGCAGTCGCGCGCGCGGCTGGCGGCTTCATGCTCGCCGCCGCGCCCAACCTGCTGTGGATCGCCGCCGCGATCATCGCGCTCGCCGGCGGCGCGTACGCGCTCCTGCTCGAGCGCTTCCTGCCCGTGGGCGTCCGCCGGACGCCGTACACGGCGCCCCCGCCGCCGCAGACGGTGGCGGAGGTGCTGTGATTCCGTGAGGCGGCTCCTCCGCTCGTTCGACCCGCAGCTGCCGCACGACGTCTGGCTGCTGCAGGTCGGCGGCGTCGTCAACTCGTTCGGCAACGGCGTCGTGCTGCCGTTCCTCGTCATCTACCTGCACGACGTGCGCGGGTTCTCGCTCGGCACGGCCGGGCTCGTCGTCGCGGTGGCGTCGGCGGCGCAGCTGCTCGCGGGCATCGGCGCCGGCCCGCTCATCGACCGGCTCGGCCCGAAGTGGACGCTCGGCGGCGGCCTGATCCTGCAGGCGATCGGCTTCGGGCTGCTCCCGCTCGTGCGCCACCCGTGGGAGGCGTTCGCGCTGATGATCGTCGAGGGAGCGGGGAGCTCGGGCTTCTGGCCGAGCCAGTCGACGCTCGTCTCGCGGCTCACGCCCGACGCGCGCCGACACGCGGCGTTCGCGCAGCAGCGCGTGACGATGAACCTCGGCATCGGCCTCGGCGGCATCGTCGGCGGCTTCATCGCGCACGTCTCCGACCCGACGACGTTCACCGTGCTCTTCGTCCTCGACGCGCTGACGTTCCTCGGCTACTTCGTCGTGCTGCTCTTCGTGCACGACCCCGGCGTCGAGCATCACGAGGGGACCGCGCCTGCGTCGTACCGCGCGGTGCTGCGGCACAGGACGTTTCTCGGCCTCTGGACGCTGAACTTCCTGTTCGTGATGGCGGGCTACTCGCTGCTGAACCTGCTGCCGCAGTTCGCGCGCGACGAGTCGGGCCTGAGCGAGCGCGAGATCGGCGTCGTGTTCGCGGTGAACACGATCACCATCGTGCTCGCGCAGCTGCCGATGTCGCGGTGGATCGAGGGCAAGCGACGCATGCGCGCGCTCGCGCTGATGCCGACGTTGTGGGCGATCGCGTGGCTGCTCGTCGACGCGAGCGGGCTGTGGCTCCAGGCGACGGCCGCATTCGTCCTGCTGATGATCGCCGGGCTGATCTTCGGCGTCGGCGAGTGCTTCCACGGGCCCGCGCACCAGGCGCTCGTCGCGGACATCGGTCCGCCCCACCTCCGCGGCCGCTACTTCGCGGTGCACTCGATGTCGTGGGGCCTCGCGGGCACGGTCGGTCCCGCCGTCGGCGGCTTCATCCTCGCGGCCGCGCCGTTCGCGCTCTGGCCGCTGGCGGCGGCCGTGTGCCTCGTCGCCGCCGGCGGAGCGCTCGCGATCGAGCGCTACATCCCGCCGGGGCTCCGACGCATTCCGCGCGAGGAGGCGGACATCCCCGGGCTGGCCGAGCCCGCGCCCGTTTGAGCATCGCCGCGCGCCTCGGCCTCGGCGCGCTGACGACGCGCGACTACCGGCTGTTCTTCCTCGGACAGGCGACGTCGTTCGTCGGCGACGGCATGAGCCAGGTCGCGCTCGCGTTCGCGGTCCTCGACCTGACCGGCAAGGCGGCCGACCTCGGCTTCGTCCTCGCTGCCGGCTCGCTGCCGATGATCGCGTTCCTCGTAATCGGCGGGGTGTTCGCCGACAGGCTGCCGCGGCGTGCCGTGATGGTCGGCGCCGACCTCGTTCGCTTCGGGTCGCAGGCGACGTGCGCGCTGCTGCTCATCACGGGTCACGCCGAGTTGTGGCAGCTGATCGTCCTGCAGTTCGTGCGCGGCAGCGCGACCGCGTTCTTCAACCCGGCGCTGACAGGGCTCACGCCGTTGCTCGTCACCGGCGAGCACCTGCAGCAGGCGAACGTGCTGCGCGGGATCGCGCAGGGCGCCGGCGGCATCGCCGGTCCCGCGATCGCGGGCGTGCTCGTGGCGACCGTCGGTTCCGGATGGGCGCTCGGCATCGACTCGCTGACGTTCGCGGTCAGCGCCGGCTGTCTCGCGCTCCTTCACCTGCCGCCGCACGAGCACCTGCCGCCTCAACGCTTTCTGCGCGACCTCCGCGACGGGTGGCACGAGTTCAGTTCGCGCACGTGGCTGTGGGCCGGCGTCACCGGAGCCGGCGTCGCGAACATGATGGCCGCGCCGTTCTTCGTCGTCGGCGCGGCGATCTCGAAGGAGTCGCTCGGAGGCGCCGGCGCGTGGGCGCTCATCATCTCGGCGTTCAGCATCGGCGCATTCGCGGGCGGGTTCGTCGCGCTCCACCTCCGGCCGAGCCGGCCGTTCGTCGCGAGCTTCCTCGGCTACCTGCCGTTCGGCCTGCCGAGCGTGCTCCTCGCGGCGGGCGGGAGCGCGGGCGCGGTCGCGGCGGCTGCGCTCGTTTCCGGCGCCGGGCTGATGATCGGCAACGCGATCTGGGAGACGACGCTGCAGGAACAGATCCCACCTGCGGTGCTCTCGCGTGTGACCGCGTACGACTGGTTCGGCTCGCTCGTCGGCCAGCCGCTCGGCTTCGCGCTCGTCGGACCGCTCGTCGCAGGCGTGGGACAGGAGACGACACTGCTGCTCGCGGCCTCGGTCATCACGACGTCGAACCTCGTCATCCTCTCGCTGCCGAGCATCAGAGCCGTTCGGCGCAAGGACGCCGGGGTACAATCGCGAACGTGACGACGACGGCGATGATCGACGACCCGCTGAGTACCGGTGCCGAGCCTCCCTCGCATCCGTCGAACGCGCACCCGCGACCTCGCGGTCGTCGCGCCTCGGACGCACGAGCCCGCTGAGCTCGAAGCCGCCGGGCTGACCTGGATCCACCTCGACGCGCCGACGACCGAGCACGCGCAGGCGCTCGCGGACCGCTTCGGCTGGCATCCGCTCGACGTCGAGGACGTGATGTCGAAGCGCCAGCGTCCGAAGGTCGACGACTACGCCGACGAGGGCTACCTCTTCGCCGTCCTCCACTTCCCGGTCTACGACCGCACGATCCAGCGTCTGAACGCTGCGGAGCTCGACGTGTTCGTCGGCCCCGACTACCTCGTCACGCTGCCGGGCGTCGAGCTCTTGCCGGTGACGCGCCTCTTCCGCCGCTGCGAGGAGGACGAGGCGTTCCGCGAGCAGCTCTTCTCCAAGGGCTCGGGGCGCCTGTTGTACGAGGTGCTCGACGATCTCTTCGACTACTGCTTCCCGATCCTCGACAAGATCGGCCACAAGCTCGACGCGCTCGAGGACGACGTCTTCGAAGGCCGCTCCGAAGAGGTCGTGCGCGACATCTCGAACGTGAAGCAGGAGATCATCTCCTACCGCAAGATCGTCAAGCCGGAGCGGTCGACGCTGCGGCTGCTCGAGCGCCACGTCGAGCGGTTCCTGCCCGAGGAGCTCGAGCTCTACTTCGACGACATCGTCGACGCCGCCGAGCGCATCTGGGACATCCTCGACAACTACAAGGAGGTCGTCGAGGCGCTCGAGGACACGAACGAGTCGGTCATCTCGCACCGCCAGAACGACGTGCTGCGGATCCTGACCGTGTTCAGCGTCGTACTCCTCCCGCTCACGCTCATCACCGGCTTCTTCGGCATGAACGTCGGGTTCCCGGGCGAGGGCACGGCGGCCGCGTTCTGGACGATCGTCGCGGTGATGGTCCTCAGCCTGTCCGGGCTGCTCGCGTTCTTCCGCTGGAAGCGCTGGCTCTGAACGAAACCGCGCAGCTTGCCTGCGTCAGCTCTCGTCGTGCTGCGCTGCGCTCTCGACGGGCGGGATCCAGCTCTCGCGCCGCTTCACCCAGATCTCATCCTCGGGCTTCAGCTCGAAGGGCGCCTCGTCCAGGCTGCCGAGCCGAATCTCGACGAGCGTGCCGCCGGGGTCGCTCGTGTCCAGCAGCCGAGACCCACAGCCGGGGCAGAAGCCGCGACCGTCATAGCTCGAGATCTCGCCGCTGATCTCGAACGCCTCGACGGGCCAGTGCGCATACACGGTGAACGCACTGCCGGACTCCTTTCTGCAACCCGCACAGTGGCAACGCCGGACATGCACAGGGTCACCGCGAACGCTGTAGCGGACCGCCCCGCAGAGACATCCGCCGGTGCGAACTCTTGCGTCCACGCGCGTGGATGCTACGCAAGACTGCGATGGGCGAGACCTGCCGCGGACGTCCGCGTCTCTATTGCACCCGCATCGGGGGCGGGCGATACACCGTGGACTTCTTCAGCACGAGCGTCCTCGTTTGGCGCAACGGGAACACGAACAGCCCCGCGTTCTCGGCGAGGTGGAAGCTCTGACCGCCTCCGTGACAACAGGCCTGCGGGCGGAGAAGCGTTCGCTCTAGCGGCCTAGGAGGGGCGGCGCGCGACCGCCGTCAGTCTCCGGGCCGCCCCCGGAGCGCGCTGCCGCCCCTTGACCGGATGGACACTCCCCAGGCGCCGAACCTGCGGCGTGCCTCATTACGATCGCGGGATGCCGAAGCCGCTGTGGGCGCCGTGGCGCCTCGAGTACATCCAGCAGGCCGACGAGCAGGAGGGCTGCATCTTCTGCGCGCCCGACGAGAGCCTCGTCGTCGCGCACGGCGAGCGGGCGTTCGCGATCCTCAACAAGTACCCCTACGCGTCGGGCCACCTGATGGTGGCTCCCGTCCGGCACGTCGGCGACTTCGGCGAGCTGTCGGACGACGAGGCACTCGAGGTGCACCGGCTCGCGTCGACGGCGATCGGCGTCCTCGCGCAGGCGTACGCGCCGCAGGGCTACAACGTCGGCTGGAACCTCGGCCGCATCGCGGGCGCCGGCATCGTCGACCACGTGCACCTGCACGTCGTCCCGCGCTGGGCCGGCGACACGAACTTCATGCCGGTGCTCGCGGACGTGAAGGTGATCCCGGAGGCGCTCGCCGACACGTGCCGGCGTCTGCGGGAGCTCTGGCCCGGCTAGAGCGGGAGCACGGCGCGCACGCGGGTGCCCTCGCCCTCCGGGCTGACGATGGCGAGCGCGCCGTCGAGCGCCTCGACGCGGTCGACGAGCCCGCGCAGTCCCGTGCCGCGCGAGGCGCGCGCGCCGCCGACGCCGTCGTCCTCGACCTCGACGATGAGCCGGCCGGCGTCCACGCGCGTCCGCACGGCCGCACGCGTCGCCTGCGCGTACTTCGCCATGTTCGCGAGCGACTCCGAGACGATGTAGTACGCCGCGACCTCGACCGCCTCGGCGTAGCGCTCCTCCTCGACCTCGAGGTCGACCGGCAACGGCGCGCGCTCGGCGAGCGTGCGCACCGCCGCGGCGAGGCCCTGCTCGGTCAGCGTCGCCGGATGGATGCCGCGCGCGAGCTCGCGCAGCTCCTGCAGCGCGCCCGAGAGCTCGTCGACCGCGCCGTCGACGAGTGCTGCGAGCATCGGGTCGTCCTGCACGCGCCGCTGCGTCACGCGCAACGCGAGCAGGAGCGCGATCAGCCGCTGCTGCGCGCCGTCGTGCAGGTTGCGCTCGAGCCGCCGGCGTGCCTCGTCGGCGGCGGCGACGAGGCGGCTGCGCGACTCGCGCACCTCCTCCTCGTGGCGTTTCCGGTCCGTGATGTCGGTGGCCGAGACGAGGTACAGCGGGCCGCTTGCGATCATCGGCAGCGGCGTGCAGGACCACTCGACGTCGATCACGCGCCCGTCGCGGGTCACCCAGCGGCCGTCCTGCGACGTCGCCTCCTCGGTCGCGATCACGCGCTCGATCGCCTCGCGCACGCCGGCCGCGTCCTCCTCCGGCACGTACCGGTCCCAGAAGTACACGCCGCCCGTCTCGTCCGTCGTGTACCCGAGCGCGAGCTCGAACGCCTTGTTCGACGCCGCGGGGCGCACGCGACCCTCGCCGTCGACGATGCAGAGGAGGCTCGGCGCGTAGTTTGCGATCGCGTTGAGGAGCTCACGCTCGCGCTCGAGCTCCGCGACGCGTTCCTCGAGCGAGGTGTCGCCGGCGCTCGTCACTGATCCGGCTGCGCCGCGGCTGCGAACGAGACGACCACGCGCTGCGTGCCGCGCCGCTTGCCGCGCGTCCGCAGCTCGTCGAGCAGCGCCTCGAACCGCTCGCCGAGCTCCTCGAGCTCGGCCGCGGTGAGCTCGAGCGTCGCGGCCGACGTCTGCGCGGCGCTGCGCCAGCGCGGCGGGAGCGACGCACCCCGCGCGAGCGCGGTGCGCACGAGCGCCTGTTGACGCGCGAGC
>JBKPLI010000132.1:0-10313 GCA_046731555.1 Actinomycetota bacterium
CGCACGCTCAAGCCCGAGCGTGACGGCCTCTTCTGCGAGCGCATCTTCGGTCCGACGAAGGACTGGGAGTGCTACTGCGGCAAGTACAAGCGCGTCCGCTACAAGGGCATCATCTGCGAGCGCTGCGGCGTCGAGGTGACGCGGCAGAAGGTGCGCCGCGAGCGCATGGGTCACATCGACCTGGCCGCTCCGGTCTCGCACATCTGGTTCTTCAAGGGCGTCCCGAGCCGCATCGGGTACCTGCTCGACATCGCCCCGCGCGAGCTCGAGAAGGTCCTGTACTTCGCGGCGTCGATCGTCACGAACGTCGACAACGAGGCGCGCGCGAAGGACCTGAACGACCTCGAGGACAAGGTGAAGGCCGAGTCCGAGCGGATCTACGTCGACCGCGACGAGCAGATGGCTGCCCTCGAGCAGCGGCTGCAGCGCCGGCGCGACTACTTCGCGAAGGGCAAGGACAAGGGCTTCGACGAGGACGACGACTTCTGGGTCCGCGGTCTCAACACGTGGGCGGAGGAGCAGGTGCTCCCGACCCTCGAGGAGGCGCGCGAGCTGGTCGGCGGCATGTTCGTCGAGCTCGTCCCGCAGATCACGACCGAGGACGCGAAGAAGATCCGCGAGCTCGTCCGCAACGCAGCGATCCGCGAGGACCGCAAGCTGACGCCGCGCGAGCTGGAGCAGGTCGCCTCGGCCGCCGAGCAGATCCTCGGCGCGCTCGCTCCGCTCCGGAAGGAGCAGGAGAAGGCGTCCGGCTCGAAGAAGGGCGCGATCTCGAAGCACATCAACCGGGTGCTCGACTCGCTCCTGGACGCCGTCGAGGCGCACGAGGAGGACGTCGACCTCGTCGCACAGGTCGACGCGAAGAACCTCGAGAAGGCGCGCGAGCTCGGCAACGGGCTCCTCGCCGAGGTGGTCGACCAGGCGGACGAGGACACCGACGTCCGCGAGCTGACGAACGACCTCTGCCTCCGGACGGACGGGAAGATCCAGAAGGAGGACCTCGACGCGCTCATCCAGTGGGCGCTGAAGGTGCGCGAGATGTACCTCGACATCGAGTCGCGCCGCGAAGACACGCGCGAGGCGGCCGTCGACTCGGTGCGGCGCCTCGAGCAGACGTGGCAGCTGTTCCGCGACCTCGAGCCGAAGATGGTCGTGAACGACGAGCAGCTCTTCCGCGAGCTGAAGGACCGCTTCGGATCGCCGTACGGGTTCGGCGTCTACTTCCGCGGCGGCATGGGTGCGGAGTCGATCCGCGACCTGCTCCGCGACCTCGACCTCGACCTCGAGGCGGCGACGCTCCGGGACACGATCAAGACGTCGAAGGGCCAGAAGCAGCAGCGCGCGATCAAGCGCCTGAAGGTCGTCAACGCCTTCATCAAGTCGGAGAACAAGCCGGAGTGGATGATCCTCGAGGCGATCCCGGTCATCCCGCCGGAGCTCCGCCCGATGGTGCAGCTCGACGGCGGCCGCTTCGCCACGTCGGATCTGAACGACCTCTACCGCCGCGTCATCAACCGGAACAACCGCCTCAAGCGGCTCCTGGACCTCGGGGCGCCGGAGATCATCGTCAACAACGAGAAGCGCATGCTGCAGGAGGCCGTCGACGCGCTGTTCGACAACGGCCGCCGCGGCCGCGCGGTGACCGGCCCGGGCAACCGGCCGCTCAAGTCGCTGTCCGACATGCTCAAGGGCAAGCAGGGCCGGTTCCGCCAGAACCTGCTCGGCAAGCGCGTCGACTACTCCGGCCGCTCGGTGATCGTCGCCGGGCCGTACCTCAAGCTCCACCAGTGCGGCCTGCCGAAGCTGATGGCGCTCGAGCTCTTCAAGCCGTTCATCATGAGCCGGCTCGTCGAGCGGAAGTCCGTGCAGAACATCAAGGCGGCGAAGAAGTACGTCGACTCGATGACGCCCGAGGTCTGGGACGTCCTCGAGGAGGTCATCGCCGAGCACCCGGTGCTCCTGAACCGCGCGCCGACGCTGCACCGCCTCGGCATCCAGGCGTTCGAGCCGGTGCTCGTCGAGGGCAAGGCGATCCAGGTCCACCCGCTCGTCTGCCACGCGTTCAACGCGGACTTCGACGGCGACCAGATGGCCGTGCACCTGCCGCTCTCGGCGGAGGCGCAGGCCGAGGCGCGGATCCTGATGCTGTCGGCGAACAACATCCTGTCGCCGGCCTCGGGCCGCCCGCTCGCGACCCCGACGCAGGACATGGTCCTCGGCATCTACTTCCTCACGTACGCGGAGGGCGACCTGCAGACGACCGACTCGACGAAGCTCGATCCGCGCCCGAAGCGGTTCGACCACGCCGACGAGGTCGAGCTCGCGGTCGAGGGCGGCGGCGTCGCGCTCCAGCAGCCGATCGAGTTCCGGTTCCGCGACGAGCTGTACCTGACGACGCCGGGCCGCGTCCTCTTCAACTCGGCGGTCTACCGCGAGCTCGCGCGGATCGTCGGGACCGAGGACGGCGCGCTCGACGACTTCGAGTTCGTCAACCAGACGCTCACGAAGCCCGACACGGACCGCTTCGTGCTCTCGCTGTCCGACCGGTTCGGCGCGCACACGCTCGCCCCGGTGCTCGACACGATCAAGTCGCTCGGCTTCCGCCACGCGACGTCGGCCGGCGTCACGGTGTCGAAGAACGACATCGTGATCCCGCCGGACAAGGAGAAGATCCTCGCCGAGTACGAGAAGCGCGTCGAGGAGGTGCACGCCCAGTACGACCGCGGGCTCATCACCGAGGACGAGCGGCACGAGACGATCGTGAACATCTGGACGGAGGCCACCGACACGGTCGCCGACGCGATGCAGGCGAACCTCAACGAGCTGAACCCGGTCTACATGATGGCCAACTCGGGAGCCCGCGGATCGTTCAAGCAGATCCGCCAGCTCGCCGGCATGCGCGGTCTGATGGCGAATCCGAAGGGCGAGATCATCGAGCGCCCGATCAAGGCCAACTTCATGGAGGGCCTGTCGGTGCTCGAGTACTTCATCTCGACCCACGGCGCCCGCAAGGGCCTCGCCGACACCGCGCTGCGCACGGCCGACTCGGGCTACCTCACGCGGCGCCTGGTCGACGTGTCGCAGGACGTGATCATCCGCGAGGAGGACTGCGGCACGGCGGAGGCGATCGAGCTGCCGATCCGGACGAGCGACGGGCTGAACAAGTCGCTGTTCGGGCGCGTGATCGCCGGGGACATCCACCGCCCGCTCGCCTCGGGGAAGCCCGGCAAGACCGTCGTCGCCGAGGGCGGCGAGGTCATCACGCCGGACACGCTCGTCGCGCTCGAGGAGGAGCTCGGCCCCGAGTTCCTCGTCCCGGTCCGCTCGGTGCTGAAGTGCCGCGCGGAGGCCGGCGTGTGCCAGACGTGCTACGGCATCTTCCTGGCCACCGGCGAGCTCTGCGAGATCGGCGACGCGGTCGGCATCATCGCCGCGCAGTCGATCGGCGAGCCGGGCACGCAGCTCACGATGCGGACGTTCCACACCGGCGGTGTGGCCGGAGCCGACATCACGCACGGCCTGCCGCGCGTCGTCGAGATCTTCGAGGCGCGGAACCCGAAGGGTGCCGCGACCCTCGCGGAGATCAGCGGTCGCGTCGAGGTCGAGCAGAACGAGCGCGGCTTCAAGCTGACGATCAACCCGACGGAGCTCGGGGCCGACGGCGAGCCCGCCGATCCGGTCGAATACCAGCTCCCGCGGCGCACGCGGCTGCTCGTGCGGCACGGCGACGAGATCGAGGCCGGCGACGCCCTCAACGAGGGCTCGCGCAACCCGGCCGAGCTGCTCGCGCTGAAGGGCTCCACGCCGACCGAGCTGTACCTCGTCGCCGAGGTGCAGAAGGTCTACAAGTCGCAGGGCGTCGAGATCCACGACAAGCACATCGAGCTCATCGTCCGGCAGATGCTGAAGAAGGTCCGCGTGGAGTCGAACGGCGACACGGATCTGCTGCCGGGCCAGCTCGTCGACCGCGTGGTGCTCGAGCGCGAGAACGACCGCGTGAAGAAGGGCGAGCAGGCGACGTACGAGCCGCTGATCCTCGGGATCACGAAGGCGTCGCTCGCGACGGAGTCCTTCCTTTCCGCGGCGTCGTTCCAGGAGACCACGAAGGTGCTCACGGACGCGTCGATCGAGGGCAAGATCGACCGTCTGCTCGGGCTGAAGGAGAACGTGATCATCGGGAAGCTGATCCCGGCGGCCACGGGCCTCAAGCGGTACCGGCAGATCGACATCGCGCCGAGCGAGCCGGTCACCCGCGAGGCGTACGAGCGCGACACGCTCCTCCAGGCGCTCGAGGAGATCGGCCAGGACGGCGGGTCGCTCGACTTCTCCGGTCTCGACCTGACCTTCGGCGGCGAGCCGGGCGCGGACGCCCCGACGAGCCACGAGGCCGGCGAGGCCGAGGAGATCCCCGAGGTCGACTCGCCGCTCGACGACTAGCCGAGCAAGCTCGATCGAATCGCTGGCGAGGCCGGGGAGACCCGGCCTCGCCGTTTCTCAGCCGAAGCAGGCCGCGAGCGCGCGCGACTGCGCGCGCGACGGCTTCGACGACCAGAAGACGAGCACGCTGCCGTCGAGGACGGTGCGCTCGACGCCGAAGTTCGCGCGCGGGTTCGTCGCCGCGAACGACCTCGCCTGCATGAGCGCCGCGTTGGCTCCGTCCTTGCTGCCGTAGAAGGTCATGTGCACGGCGTTCGCGCCGACGCGCTCGTGCCGGTAGGCGATGTCGGCGTTGTCGAGCGTCGGCTGCGTGACCGTGATCGGCCGCCCGTCGGGGCCTTTCGTCGGCGGCTTCGCGACGACGAGGAGCCCGAGCTTCGAGAGGCACGGACGCACGTCGGCGAGCTTCGGCCCGGACGAGCCGCCGCACCCGGCGAGGGCGAGCGTGGCCGCCGCGAGCGGGAGGACGACCGAGGCGCGCCGCATGGCCGAACTGTAAGGGCTTCGTTCGGGCCGGCGGACGGTCGCCGGAGGCGCTGCTAGAACGTTCGGCGGTGAAGCGGCTCCTCGTGCTCTGCGTCGGCCTGCTCGCGTTCGCAGGCGGTTCGGCCCGGCACGCCGACGGCGCGGGCGAGGCGCCCACCCCCGCGGCCTGGCCGTGCGGGCTGCCGGAGCAGCAGCCGCTGTGGGTCGACTACGCCGACGGCTCGGTGCCGTTCTGGCAGAGCGTCTTCGCGCGTCCCGGCGTGGTCGGCGCGGCCGCGAACCAGATCGTGCCGCCGCAGCTCCGGCAGGCAGGCGCGAAGACCGTCTACTTCGACCTCAACTTCCACGTGCGCATGGGGACGCCGTCGAAGCCGGTCGACCCCTCGACGATCCAGGGCAAGGCCGACACGGTCTTCAACGCGGCGGTGAAGTCCTCGGACTGCGCGCAGCCGGTGATCACGCTGAACGAGCTCGCGGGCGGCCAGACGCCGACGCCGTGGACGCCGACGATCGCGCAGTACCGCGCCAACGTGCTCGCGTTCGTGCAGCGCCTCGCGGAGCGCGGCGCGCGGCCGGTACTGCTCGTCGCGAACAACCCGTTCACCGGCGAGAAGAGCGCCGACGACTGGTGGCGCCAGGTCGCCGAGGTCTCCGACGTCGTGCTCGAGGTGTACTTCAGCGGCCCGTCGCTCGCGAAGCAGGGCGCGGCGGCGGCGAGCAAGCGCATGCGCGCGACGATGCGCTCGCGGATCGGCGCCATTACCGCGTTAGGGATCCCGCCGTCGCGGCTCGGCGTGATGCTGACGTTCAGCTCGACGCCGGGCGCCGGCGGGCGCGAGCGGCTGCAGCCCGTCTCCGCGTGGCTCGACGTCGTGAAGTGGGAGGCGCTCGCCGCGAAGGCGATCGCCGCCGAGACGCAGATGGCGAGCGTCTGGTCGTGGGGCTGGGCGCACTGGGCCGCCGCCGGCGCCGACCCCGACAAGCCGATCGCCGCGTGCGTCTGGCTCTGGACGCGCGACCGGTCGCTCTGCGATGCCCCGGCCGCTGCAGCCGGCCGCGGGTTCGACACCTCGCTCCAGCTCGGCACGACCCTGCCCGCAAACGCGCTGTGCGCACTCGACAAGACGTTCATCCGCACGTCCGAGGTCGACGACCTCGCGCGCGTGACGGGCGACCGCGACATCGCCTACACCGCGATGCTGCAGCGCCTCGTGCTCGCGCAGGCCGCGACGGTGACCACCAGGGAGGTCCTCGCCGCCGAGCGGATCGCGATCCTCGACCACTTCCGCGGCAGCCGGACGGCGTACCTCGCCGCGCTCCGGCGCGCGCACACGACGCTCGCGGCGGCGCGCGCGATCCTCGGCGACGAGCTGCGGCATCAGAAGGTCGAGGCGCGGCTGCACGTGAAGGCACCGTCGGCGCGGCAGATCGCCGACTTCCGCACGACCTACGCAAACGAGCCGGCGCGCCTGGTGCAGGCGGCGGCGCCGCTCGCGTGGCTCGGCGGCCGCACGACGGGGATAGCCGTCGCGGCGAACGCCCCCGCGCGGCTCTTCCGGCTCGCCGACGGCGCGGGCACCAGCGTCGACGGCGTCCGCGTCACGGTCGTCGGCCCCAAAGGCCCGCTCGACGCCTTCCCGGCGGAGTCGGCGCTGCCGTCGATCCGCACCGCGCTCGTCGACCAGGCGCGCGAGGCCGCGTTTCAGACGTGGTCGTCGCAGAAGCAGAACCAGGCCCTACCGCGCCTCGCGTGCGCGCGCGACGAGCTTCCGCAGCCCGCGCCGATCGACCTGACCGACTGGCTGCCGTACCTGGCGCAGCGCTGACCGCAAGCGCGGCAACTCGAGTACCGCTACCCTGCGGGAACCCAGTTCCGAAGCGGTGTTGCATGGTTTGACGCCTCGGACGCACGTTCGCTACCATGCCTCGCCGGTTCGGCCGGTGCCGCGCGCCCGCCGACCATTCGCTTCTATACGACCGAAAGAGACTCCAGCCTCAGCATGCCGACCGTCAACCAACTGATTCGCAAGGGCCGCACGTCGAAGCGTGAGAAGACGAAGACCCCTGCGCTCCAGGGCGCGCCCCAGCGGCGCGGCGTGTGCACGCGCGTCTCGACGATGACCCCCAAGAAGCCGAACTCGGCGCTGCGGAAGATCGCGCGCGTGCGGCTCACGAACGGCATCGAGGTCGGCACGTACATCCCAGGGGAGGGACACAACCTGCAGGAGCACTCCGTCGTGCTCGTGCGCGGCGGCCGCGTGAAGGACCTCCCGGGCTACCGGTACAAGGTGATCCGCGCGGCGCTCGACGCCTCCGGCGTCGCCGACCGCAAGCAGGCCCGTTCGAAGTACGGCGCGAAGAAGAGCTCGTAATGCCGAGGCGCGCAGAGATTCAGCCTCGCCCGCTTGGACCGGACCCGGTCTACGACTCGGCGCTCGTCACGCAGCTCACCAACCGCGTGATGCTGCACGGCAAGAAGTCGGTCGCCGAGCAGATCGTGTACGCGGCGCTCGAGAAGGTCGGCGAGCGCACGGGCAGGCCGCCGGTCGAGGTGCTGGAGCAGGCCGTGAAGACGGTCACGCCGGTGCTCGAGGTGCGCAGCCGCCGCGTCGGCGGCGCGAACTACCAGGTGCCGGTCGAGGTGCCGCAGCGCCGCGGGCGCACGCTCGCGCTGCGCTGGCTCGTCACGTTCTCGCGCGACCGGCGCGAGAAGCACATGGCGGACAAGCTTGCCGGGGAGATCCTCGACGCGCTCGAGCAGCAGGGGAACGCGTTCAAGCGCAAGGACGACATGTATCGCATGGCGCAGGCCAACAAGGCCTTCGCCCACTACCGCTGGTAAGGACAGGAGAGACTTGGCTGTAACGGAGACACGCGTGGCACTGGACCGGGTCCGCAACATCGGGATCATGGCCCACATCGACGCCGGCAAGACGACGACGACGGAGCGGATCCTCTACTACACGGGGCGCACCCACAAGATGGGCGAGGTCCACGAGGGCGCCGCGACGATGGACTGGATGGCGCAGGAGCAGGAGCGCGGCATCACCATCACGTCGGCTGCGACGACGGCGTTCTGGCGTGACCATCGCATCAACATCATCGATACGCCCGGCCACGTGGACTTTACGGTCGAGGTCGAGCGCAGCCTGCGCGTCCTCGACGGCGCGGTCGCCGTCTTCGACTCCGTCGCCGGCGTCCAGCCGCAGTCCGAGACGGTCTGGCGGCAGGCCGACAAGTACAAGGTCCCGCGGATCGCGTTCATCAACAAGATGGACCGCACCGGCGCGAACTTCTTCGCAGCCGTGCAGTCGATGCGCGACCGCCTGGGCGCGAACCCGGTGCCGATCCAGATCCCGATCGGCCAGGAGGACCAGCACACGGGCGTCGTCGACCTCGTCGAGATGAACGCGATCGTCTACAAGGACGACCTCGGCCAGCAGTTCGACGTCACGGACATCCCCGCCGAGCTCGTCGAGCAGGCGCAGGAGTACCACCACCAGCTGATCGACGTGATCTCGAACTTCGACGACGAGGTGCTCGAGGCGTACCTGACCGACGAGTCGTCGGTCACGCCCGAGATGATCAAGCGCGCGCTCCGCGCGGGCACGCTCGCCGACGAGATCACCCCGGTGCTGCTCGGCTCCGCCTTCAAGAACAAGGGCGTGCAGCCGCTGCTCGACGCGGTCATCGACTACCTGCCGAGCCCGCTCGACGTGCCGGCCATGCAGGGGCTCGACCCGAAGTCGGGCGAAGAGGTCACGCGCGAGGCGTCACCCGAGCAGCCGTTCTCGGCGCTCGCCTTCAAGGTGATGTCCGACCCGTACGTCGGCAAGCTCACCTACTTCCGCGTGTACTCGGGGAAGCTCAAGGCCGGCGACCGCGTGCTCAACACGACCACCGGCAAGACCGAACGCGTCGGCCGCATCCTCCAGATGCACGCGAACCACCGCGAGGAGCGCGACGAGATCGGCGCGGGCGAGATCGCCGCGGGCGTCGGCCTCAAGGCGACCACGACCGGCGACACGCTCGCGGTCGAGAACGCCCCGATCGTGCTCGAGGCGATGACGTTCCCCGACCCGGTCATCTCCGTTGCGGTCGAGCCGAAGTCGAAGGCCGACCAGGACAAGCTCGGCAACGGCCTCGCGCGGCTCGCCGAGGAGGATCCGACGTTCCGCGTCACCTCGGACGAGGAGACGGGGCAGACGCTCATCGCCGGGATGGGCGAGCTGCACCTCGAGATCATCGTCGACCGGCTGAAGCGCGAGTTCAACGTCGATGCGAACGTGGGTCGGCCGCAGGTCGCCTATCGCGAGACGATCTCGAAGCCCGTCGAGCGGATCCAGGGCAAGTTCGTCCGGCAGACCGGCGGCTCCGGCCAGTACGGCGACGCGATCATCAACCTGTCGCCCCAGGAGCCGGGCGCGGGCTACGAGTTCGTCGACAAGATCGTCGGCGGCAAGATCCCGAAGGAGTACATCAAGCCGATCGACGAGGGCATCCAGGAAGCCATGGGCAGCGGCGTGCTCGCCGGCTACCCGGTCGTCGACGTGAAGGTCGAGCTCGTCGAGGGCAGCTACCACGAGGTCGACTCGAGCGAGCGCGCGTTCAAGATCGCGGGCTCGATGGCCTTCAAGGAGGCGATGAAGCGGGCGAAGCCGAAGCTGCTCGAGCCCGTCATGGCAGTCGAGGTGACGACGCCGGAGGACTACCTGGGCGACGTGATGGGCAACCTGAACAGCCGCCGCGGCCGCATCGAGAACATGCAGCCGGTCGGCAACGCCCAGGTGATCAAGGCGAGCGTCCCGCTGTCGGAGATGTTCGGCTACGCCACCGATCTGCGCTCGATGACGCAGGGCCGCGCAGATTTCACGATGCAGTTCGACCGCTACGAGGAAGTGCCCGCGTCGATCGCCAGCGAGATCACCGAGCAGGGCTCGGGGTCGTAACAGGACCAACGGAGGAAGAGACGGTATGGCCAAGCAGAAGTTCGAGCGCACCAAGCCGCACGTCAACGTCGGCACGATCGGTCACATCGACCACGGCAAGACGACGCTCACGGCGGCGATCACGAAGGTGCTCGCCGAGGCCCAGGGCGGCGGCACCGTCAAGAGCTTCGACGAGATCGACAACGCTCCCGAGGAGCGCCAGCGCGGCATCACGATCAACACGTCGCACGTCGAGTACGAGACGGCGAACCGCCACTACGCGCACGTCGACTGCCCGGGTCACGCCGACTACATCAAGAACATGATCACGGGCGCCGCGCAGATGGACGGCGCGATCCTCGTGGTCTCGGCCGCCGACGGCCCGATGCCGCAGACGCGGGAGCACATCCTGCTCGCGCGCCAGGTCGAGGTGCCGGCGATCGTCGTCGCCCTCAACAAGGC
>JBKPLI010000133.1:0-4079 GCA_046731555.1 Actinomycetota bacterium
CGGCCGCGGGTGCGCGCGACGGTCGTCGCGGTCGGCATCGGCGTCGGCGCGCTCGCGGCGCTCGCGCCGTACGTCAGCGCGCGCGACGTCCCCGTCTCCGACTACGCCGACAAGACCGGCGCAGCGATCGCGGGTCACGTCGCGGTCGGTCTGTCCTTCGTCCTCGTCGGCGTGGTCGCCTGGTCGTTGCGACCGGAGAACCGCGTCGGCCTGCTGATGACCGCGACCGGCTTCGCGTACTTCACGACCGACCTCGGCTGGATCGGTACGCCCGCGACGTTCGTCGCAGCCGACGAGTGGCGCGGCGTCTTCTACGCGTTCCTGTTCTGGTTGCTGCTCGCGTTCCCGAGCGGCCGCCTCGAGTCGCGCGCCGACCGGGTCTTCGTCGTCGTCTTCTTCGCGTACGTCGCGCTCGTCCGACCCTTCCCGTCGGCGGCGTTCTACGACCCGCACACCGAGGGCCCGTTCGACGCGCCCGCCAACCCGCTGCTCGTTCGCGCGGACCCCGAGCTCAACACCATCGTCGACCGCTGGCTGTCCGTGGTCGACCTCGCCTTGATCGTGACGCTGCTCGTGCTCGTCGCACGCCGGTGGCGACGCGCCGGCCGCTACACGCGACGCGCGCTCGTCCCGGTCTTCGCGGTCGTCGGCGTCGCGGTCGGCGTGCTGCTCGTCGGCGCGCTGATCGGCCTCAAGTCGCAGGTGTCGCTGAGCTGGGGCGTGCAGCTCACGTTCCTGCTCCTCCCCGCCGGCTTCCTCGTCGGCCTCCTGCGGAGCCGGCTCGCACGCGCTTCGGTCGCCGATCTCGTGCTCGACCTGCAGAGCCTGCACGAACCGGCACGCATTCGCGACGCGCTCGCGCGTGCGCTCGGCGACCCGTCGCTCGTCGTCGGCTACTGGCTGCCGAGCTCGCAGACGTTCGTCGACGACGAAGGCGGCCCGGTCGAGGTGCCGCCGCCGGCAGGCCGCACGGCGACCGTCGTGCGCGGCGACGACGAGCCGGTCGCCGTACTCGTCCACGACGCGGCGCTTGCGGAGGAGCCCGAGCTGGTGGACGCGGTCGCAGCGACGGCGCGGCTCGCACTCGAGAACCAGCGGCTCCACGCCGAGCTGCGTGCCCAGCTCGAGGAGGTGCGTGCGTCCCGCGCACGGATCGTGGCCGCCGGCGACGAGGAGCGGCGCCGCCTCGAGCGCGACCTCCACGACGGCGCGCAACAGCGCCTGCTCGCGCTCGGGCTCGCGCTGCAGCTCGCGCGCTCGGAGCTTCCCGAGCGGACGGCGAGCGCGGACGAGCTGCTGGCGGAGGCGGAGCAGGAGCTGCACGAGGCGCTGGACGAGCTGCGCGAGCTCGCGCGCGGCATCCACCCCGCGATCCTCACCGACGGCGGCCTCGCACCCGCGCTGCGCACGCTCGCCGACCGTGTGCCGCTGCCGGTGGACGTCGAGGCGGTCGAGCGCCGCCTGCCTCCGGCCGTCGAGACCGCGGCGTACTTCATCGTCTCCGAGGCGCTCGCCAACATCGTCAAGCATGCGCACGCGACACACGCGCGGGTGACACTCCGCGCGGAGGACGAGACGGCGACCGTGACCGTCGAGGACGACGGCGTCGGCGGCGCCGACGCCGCGCACGGCTCCGGGCTGCGGGGCCTGCAGGATCGCACGCAGACGCTCGGCGGGCGCCTCTCGGTGGAGAGCGCCCCGGGCGCCGGGACGCGCGTGCAGGCGGTGCTGCCGTGCGGATAGTCCTCGCCGACGACTCCGTGATCCTCCGCGAGGGTCTCGCGCGCGTCCTGCGCGAGCAAGGGTTCGACGTGGTCGCGCAGGTGGGCACGGCGCCCGAGCTGCTCGAGGCTGTCGACCGGCTCGCGCCCGACCTCGCGATCGTCGACATCCGCATGCCCCCCACGCACACCGACGAGGGCCTCGTCGCCGCCGAGCAGCTACGCGCGCGGCACCCGGGCGTCGGCGTGCTCGTGCTGTCGCAGTACGTCGAGGCGGACTACGCGCTCCGCCTGCTCGAGCGCGGCGAGCGCGGCGCTGGTTACCTCCTGAAGGACCGGGTGCTCGACGTGGCCGAGCTCGGCGACGCGGTGCGCCGCGTCGGCGAAGGCGGCTCACTCGTCGATCCGGCCCTCGTCGCGCAGCTCGTCGGGCGCCCGTCGGCCGACGGCGGCCTCGGCGAGCTGACCGAACGGGAGCGCGACGTGCTCGCGCTGATGGCCCAGGGCTTGAGCGACCGCGGGATCGCCGAGCGTCTCGTCGTCACGCCGAAGACGGTGGAGACGCACGTTCGCCACATCTTCTCGAAGCTCGATCTGCCCCGCGGCGCCGCCGAGAACCGCCGCGTGCACGCGGTGCTCGCCCACCTGCGAGGGCGCTAGCGCGGTTCATCCGCATCGGGTGAGTGCCGCTGCTCCGCGCGGGCGCGACGGTCGCTCGACCGTGAGCGCCGAAGCCACCGTCGCCAATGTCCAGGAGTCGTCGGGCGACCAGCGGCTCGCGATCCTGCTCGCGATGGCGATGTTCGTGCTCGTCGTCGACACGTCGCTGATGAACGTCTCGATCTCGGCGGTGGTGCACGACCTCGACACGACCGCGAGCGGCGTGCAGTCGGCGATCGCGCTCGAGGCGCTCGTGTCGGCGGCATTCATCCTCATCTCGAGCAAGATCGGCGACCTGTTCGGTCGCAAGCGCGCGTACGTGCTCGGCCTCCTCGGCTACGCGATCGGTGCGATCTCGATGACGCTGGCGCAGAGCCTGTTGTCGATCATCATCTTCTGGGCGATCATCGGCGGCCTCGGCGCGTCGCTCCTGCTCCCCGCGATGCAGTCGCTGATCCACGGCAACTTCACCGGGCCGATGCAGCGCAAGGCGTATGCGCTCGTCGGCGCGGCGGCTGCGATCGCGGCGGCGGTCGGCCCGTTGCTCGGCGGCTTCATCACGACGTACCTGTCGTGGCGCGTCGCGTTCCTCGGCGAGGCGGTGATCATCGCGATCGTCCTCTCGGGCATCAAGCTCGTCCACGACGTCCCGTACACCGGTGAGCGGGGCGTCGACATCGTGGGAGCGATCCTCTCCGCGGTCGGCATGGGCGGCGTCGTGCTCGGCATCCTCGTCTGGGAGGAGGGCGGCGGGGCCGTCGTCGCGCTCATCGCCGCGGGTCTCATCGCGCTCGGGTCGCTCGTGTGGTGGCTGAAGCGGCGGAAGCGCGAAGGCAAGCCGGCACTCCTCGACATCAGCCTCTTCGCGTCGAAGTACTTCCGACTCGGGATCACGGGCCAGACGCTCCAGCAGATCGCGCTCGGCGGGATGATGATCGCGCTCCCGATCTACCTCCAGATGGTGCTCGAGTACGACGCGCTCGAGGCCGGCGTGTCGCTCGCGCCGCTGTCGCTGACGATGTTCGCCGTCGCGCTCGTCGCCGGAAGGAAGGCGGGCAACCACAGCCCGAGCAAGATCATCCGCGGCGGGTTCCTGCTGCTCGCGGTCGGCGTGCTCGTCCTGATCCCGATCGTGCCGCGCGCCGACTCCGGCTGGGCGATGGCGCTGCCGCTCGCGGTCGCGGGCGCCGGGCTCGGCCTCCTCGTCTCGCAGCTCAACAACTACACGCTCGCGCCGATCGAGGAGGAGCGCGTGAGCGAGGCCGCCGGCGTCAACTCTGCGGGGGGCTCGTTCGGCCTCTCGTTCGGCCTCGCGTTCGCGGGCGCGATCATGCTGTCCTCGCTCTCGCTGATCTTCACGCAGAAGGCCGAGTCGAGCGACGTCCTCTCGCCCGCGCAGCAGGAGCAGGTCGCGGACACGCTCGAGCACGACGCCGAGGTGATGACGAACACTGCGCTCGCCGAGCTGCTCGCAGGGCAGCCGGCGGACGTCCGCGAGGAGATCCTTCAGATCAACGAGGACGCCCGCCCGATCGCACTGCAAATCGCGCTCCTCGTCCCGCTCCTCGCCGCGCTGCTCGGCCTCGTGAACGGCTTCCGGATGACACGGCTCCCCGATCCCGAGCCGTCGTCCGCCGCGGAAAGCCTGCTCGCGGGCTAAGGGAAGATCGGCTCCTCACCCCGCCCGCCGGTAGCGGA
>JBKPLI010000134.1:0-5943 GCA_046731555.1 Actinomycetota bacterium
TCGAAGCCGAAACCGCCGTTCACGCGCCACACGCGGGTCGTGACCGTCTCGCCGGGAAAGAGCGGCGCCGAGAAGCGCACCGCGAGGCGCTTGACGTCGCGAGGATCTTCCACGCCGGCAGCCTCGAGGACGGCGCGGCCGGCGAAGGCCATCGTGCAGAGGCCATGGACGATTCGTCCCGGCAACCCCACCGTGCGCGCGAACGCATCGTCGAGGTGGATCGCGAAGTCGTCGCCCGACGCGGCCGCGTAGCGAGCGGTCTGGTCGTCGGCGACGGGGTATGCGACCTCCGCGAGCGGCTCGCCGTCCGGCTCGAGCCGGTGGTCCGGCGCCCGCTCTCCGACGCTCGCGCCGGCCTCGACGCCGCGGAAGAACTCGGTGACGTACTGCTCGTTCACGAGCTCACCGTCGTCGGTCCGCGTCTCCGTCCTGATCACGAGCGACGTGCCGTTCGGGCGCGCGAGTAGCGCGACCGGCGTCGCGCGCGAGAGGAGCGTCATGCCCGGCTCGATCGGACGATGCAGCAACATGTCCTGCTCGTAGTGGAGAACGCGCTTGCGCGCCTCGTCGGACGCGACGGACCTCGACGCCGGCGCGATCGTCTCCCACACGGGGACGATCGCGAACACCGGCCCACACGCGACGTCGTCCGTTGCGTCGGCGTACGCCTGCATCGCGTCGGCCGTCACGTCGTAGCGGCGTTCGGCGCCTGCCCGCCCCATCGCCGCGTGGTCGAAGCTCACGACGTCATCCCGGTCGTCTGTCCGCCGCTCGCGGTGATGACCTGGCCGTGCACGAAGTTCGACCACGGCGAGCAGAGGAAGAAGATCGCGCCGGCCGCCTCCTCGGGCTTCGCCGCGCGGCCGAGCGGGATGACCTGCGGTGCCGCGTCGCGCATCTGCTGCGGCAGGTCAGCGGTCATCCGCGTCTCGACGAAGCCGAATGCGACCGCGTTCACGTTCACCTTGAACGCGCCCCATTCGCGCGCGAGCGTCTTCGTCAGACCGATGAGCCCCGCCTTCGCGGACGAGTAGTTCGCCTGCCCGAGGTTTCCCTGCGTGCCGGAGATCGACGTCACGTTCACGACCTTGCGGAAGACGTCCCGGCCGGCCTCCCGGTCGGCCTTGCCGGCGTCGCGGAGGTACGGCGAGGCGGCGCGCAGCACCTTGAACGGGACGACGGTGTGGATCTCGAGCATCGCGCGGAACTGCTCGTCGCTCATCTTGTGCGCCATGCCGTCCCACGTGTAGCCCGCGTTGTTGACCACGATGTCGAGGGCACCGAAGGAGTCGACCGCCGTCTGCACGAGCGCCTCCGGGACGCCGTCCTCGGTCAGGTCGCCCGCGAACACGACCGTGTCGCCGTCGATCTCCGACGCCGTCCGTTCGGCAACGTCGGCGTCGAGGTCGTTGATCACGACGCGCGCACCATGTTCGGCCAGTAGCTCCGCGGTCGCGCGCCCGATGCCGCGCGCGGAGCCGGTGACGATCGCGGCCTTGCCCTCCAGCACTCCCATCCGCTCCTCCTCGTTCAGGGAGCATCAGGTTACCTGACAGTCAGCTGTGAGGGAAGCCGGCGTTGAGCGCGCGAACGGCCGAGAGGAGGCTGTTCCGCAGGCTCCGCTGCTGGTGCGGCGTGAGGTCGGCGAGCATCTCCTGCTCGAGCTCGTCGACGGCGTCGTTGCACGCCTTCAGCACCCGCCGACCCTGGGCCGTCAGCGTCGCCGGGAACACGCGGCGATGATTCGGATGCTGGTTGCGCTCGACGAGCCCCTTCTTCTCGAGCGCGTCGATCACCTCGCTCATCGACTGCGGCGTCATGTACGCGCGGCGCGCGAGCTGCGCGTTCGACAGCTCGCCGCGGTGCCCGAGAACGCTCAGCGTCGTGTACTGCAGCGTCGTCAGGCCGTACGGCTTGACGCGAACGCTGATCGCCTGACGGATCGCGCGCTCGAGCCGCGCGACGACGTAGCTGGTCCTCGGCTCCGGGTGCTGTTCGTCCGGCTGAGACGCGGCGGCCGGCTGGCTCATGCTTCCATCATGTCAGGGGACCTGCGATTGTGTGAACCGGATGAACCTGGCACGCATCCTGGCAGACGCCGCGGCGACCGACGGCGCGCGCCCGGCGCTGCTCGTCGAGGGCGAGACGGTCTCCTACGCCGAGCTCGACCGGCGCGCCGCCGTCGCGGCCGGCTCGCTGCGCGCCGCGCCCGGTGACCGGGTCGCGATCAGGCTGCCGAACTCGACCGACTTCGTCGCCGCGTACTTCGGCGCGCTGCGCGCCGGCGCGATCGTCGTGCCCCTCAACCCGCTGCTTGCGCCGGCCGAGGTCGAGCAGCGGCTCGCGGTCGCCGAGCCGGTCGCCGTCGTCGACGAGCCGCTCACCGCCGACGGCCGGCCTGCCGAGCTCGTCGAACGCGCGGACGACGACCCGGCGGTGATCCTGTTCACGTCGGGCACCTCGGGCCGGCCGAAGGGCGCGGTGCTCACCCACGGCGGGATCCGTGCCGCGGCCGAGAACGCCGCGCACGCGCTCGCGCTCGGGCCCGACGACGTGATGCTCGGTGCGGCGCCGTTCTCGCACGTGCTCGGCCAGTCGACCGGGCTCGTCTCGACGTTCCTCGCCCGCGGCGCGGTCGCGATCGTCGAGCGGTTCGACGCGCAGGCGACGCTCGCGACGATGACCGAGACCGGCACGACCATCCTGCTCGGCGTGCCGACGATGTGCATCGCGCTCTGCCAGGCCGCACGCGCGGCCGATGCGCTGCCGCCGGTCCGCGTCGCGCACGTCGGCGGCGCGGCCGTCCCGATCGAGGTCGCGCGGGACTTCGAGCGCACCTTCGGCGGCGAGGTCCGCGAGGGCTACGGCCTCACCGAGCTCAGCGGTATCGCGACGACCTACACGCAGGGGCAGCCGCGCAAACCCGGCTCTGTCGGCATGCCGCTCGGCGACACCGAGCTCCGGATCGCCGACCCGGACGACAACGGCATCGGCGAGGTGCAGCTCCGCGGCCCCTCGGTCGTCCCCGGCTACTGGAACGACCCCGACGCGACAGCAGAGGCGCTCCACGACGGCTGGCTCGCGACCGGCGACATCGGCCGCCTCGACGACGACGGCTGCCTCTACCTCGTCGACCGCAAGAAGGAGCTGATCATCCGCGGCGGCTACAACGTCTACCCGCGCGAGGTCGAGGAGGTGCTCTACGCGCATCCCGACGTGCTCGAGGCCGCCGTCGTCGGAGTCCCGCACGAGACGCTCGGCGAAGAGGTCGCCGCGCTCGTCGTCCCGCGCCCAGGCGCCACCGTCACGCCCGACGAGCTGCAGGCGTGGACGAAGGAACGCGTCGCCGCCTACAAGTACCCACGCCGCGTCGCGCTCGTCGACGACCTGCCGAAGGGACCGACCGGGAAGATCCTCAAGCGTGAGATCGACGTCTCGGCGCTGACATCATGAGCCTTGCTTGAGCGAGCTCGACGGCACCTGGGAGGTCAAGCGGACGGGCGGACTGCTCCCGCCGCTCGTCGGCGTCACCAAGCGGATCCAGGGCGACCGCGGCGAGACGAGGATCGGGCGCGTCGCCGGCGTCCCGTTCGTCGTCAGCGGCCGTGAGCTGCGCTACGTGCGCCCGTTCCGGGGTTTCGTCGACCGCCTGGAACCCGACGGCGACGGGTTCAGGGGCACGGCGACCTTCCGCGGCCACGGCTTCGGCCGGTTCGAGCTGCGCAGGCTCGCGTAGGCGGCACCGGCGCTACGGCTGAAGCAGGACCTTGATGTAGCCGTCCTCCTTCTTCTGGAACTTCGCGTAGGCGTCGGGGCCCTGGTCGAGCGGCAGGTGGTGGGTGGCGAACTCGTCCACGCCGAGCGGGTCGCCGTCGAGCAATAGCGGCATGATCTCGGGGACCCAGCGGCGGACGTTCGCCTGGCCCATGCGCAGCTGCACCTGCTTGTCGAAGAGGGTGAGCATCGGCAGCGGGTCGGTCTGGCCGCCGTAGACGCCGACGATGGAGATCGTGCCGCCGCGACGGACGATGTCGATCGCGAGGTAGAGCGCACTCAGCCGGTCGATCCCGACGCGCTCCATCAGCCTCGCCGCGAGCGCGTCGGGGAGGTAGCCCGTGACGGTCTGCATGAGCTTCGCCGCAGGTGCGCCGTGGGCCTCCATGCCGACGGCGTCGATGACGGCGTCGGGGCCTCGTCCGTCGGTCATCTCGCGGATCAGCTCGCCGAGGTCGTCGGCATGGCCGTTGAGGTCGAGCACCTCGATGCCGCGCGCCGCGACGCGGGCGAGCCGCTCCGGGACGAGGTCGACGCCGATCACCCGATGCCCGTGGTGGTGGGCGACACGGCACGCCATGTCGCCGATCGGGCCCAGGCCGAGCACGACCACGGAGCCTCCGTCCGGGATCGCGGCATAGTCGACGGCCTGCCACGCGGTCGGCAGCACGTCCGAGAGGAAGACGAAACGGTCGTCCGGCGGACCTTCGGGAACCTTGACCGGCAGCGTGTTGCCGAACGGCACGCGGAGGAGCTCGGCCTGGCCTCCGGGCACCGCGCCGTAGAGCTTGGTGTAGCCGAAGAGCGCCGCACCCATGCCCTCCTCGCGCACCTGGGTCGTCTCGCACTGGGACTGCAGGCCCTGCGAGCACATGAAGCAGGTGCCGCAGGAGATGTTGAACGGCACGACGACCCGGTCGCCGGCCTCGAGCTCGGTGACGTCGGAGCCCATCTCCTCGACGATGCCCATCGGCTCGTGGCCGAGAATGTCGCCCTCGCCCATGAACGGGCCGAGCAGCTCGTAGAGATGCAGGTCCGACCCGCAGATGCCCGTCGAGGTGACCCGCACGATCACGTCGGTCGGTTCCTCGATCGCAGGGTCCGGAACGGTCTCGATGCGGACGTCCCGCTTGCCGTGCCACGTCAACGCCTTCAAAGCACTCTCCTCTGCCGGATGAGCTGAGCGCCTTCCCGGGCCGAAGGGTGGCAAACGTGCGGGGAGAGTCGTTTCGCGGCTGACGACAGCGGAAGAGCAGCGGCATGCGCGTCGTGGTCACGGGAGCCACCGGCAACGTCGGCACGAGCGTCGTCCGGGCGCTTGCGGGCGATGGGCGCGTCGAGTCGGTGGTCGGCATAGCGCGCCGCCGGCCGGAATCCCGACCCGCCAAGGTCGAATGGCGGCAGGCCGACGTTCGGCGGGACGAGCTCGCACCGTTGTTCGCGGGCGCGGACGCGGTCGTGCACCTGGCCTGGCGCATCCAGCCGTCGCACCGTCAACGCGAGCTGTGGCTGACGAACGTCCACGGCTCCTCGCGCGTGTTCGCAGCGGCGGCCGCGGCAGGAGTGCGCGCGCTCGTGCACGGGTCGTCCGTCGGCGTCTACTCGCCGGGGCCGAAGCACGAGCGCGTGGACGAGAGCTGGCCGCGCAACGGGGTGCGGTCCAGCTTCTACGGGCGGCACAAGGCCGAGGCCGAGTGGCGGCTCGACGCGGTCGAGGCGGCCAACCCGAGCCTGCGCGTCGTGCGCATCCGGCCCGGGCTCGTGTTCAAGCGGGAGGCCTCCAGCGGCGTCCGGCGTCTCTTCGCCGGGCCGCTCCTGCCGACGCCGCTCCTGCCGGACCTGCTGCGCGTCCTACCCGACGTACCCGGTCTTCGAGTGCAGGCCGTGCACGCCGAGGATGTCGCGCGCGCCTACGTCGAGGCCGTTGTCCGCGACGTACGGGGCGCGTTCAACGTCGCGGCCGAGCCCGTCCTCGATGCGTCGACGGTCGCTGCCGAGCTCGGCGCCCGGAGGGTTCGGGTTCCTGCGCCTGCCGCACGCGCGCTCACCGCGCTGAGCTGGCGGATGCATCTGCAGCCGACGCCGCCGGGCTGGCTCGACCTCGCGCTCGGCGTACCGCTGATGTCGTGCGACCGCGCTCGTCGTGAGCTCGGCTGGGAGCCGCAGGTC
>JBKPLI010000135.1:0-4473 GCA_046731555.1 Actinomycetota bacterium
GACCAAGGGTTCTCCTTGGGAACTCTTGCCGCAACAGTCCTGGAACGCGACGATCTACGTGCGCGGCAGCCCGTAGCCGCTACGGGATGAACCGCAGCTCGTCCGGGCCGCCCGTGAGCGACTGGGCGCTCTCCGGAGCACCCGGCCGCAGTGGAGACGGCCGGCGCAGGTGTAGCCGGCACCGCACCGTGCGCGCTGTTGGCGGAGACGGTGACCGCTCTGTCGAGGAGCGTCGCGATCCGGCTGCACATCGACCGCGAACCTCCGTGACCGCCCGTGTCTGGCCGCGGTTTTCGCCTGTCGAGGAGAGCTGCGCGGCGGCGTGACTCGTGCCTTCTTGACCGTTGCGGCCGCGGCCGGGAAGCTAGCGCCCGTGCAGATCCCAGGCTCGCCGCCGCCGCAACCCTCGTCGCTGACGGTCGGCGAGATGATCGACCTCGCTCGCGGAGGCCTCGCGAGCGGCGAAGAGCGACTCGAGCAGCTGTTCGCATGGCGACACGAGCGCGGCGTCGCGAAGTCGCGCGAGACGTTCGCCCTCGTCGCGGTGATCCTGACTCCGCTGCTGGCGGCGGTGTTCGACCCGAAGAAGAACGTGCACCCGCTCGCCGCGGTCGGCTACGTTGCCGCGGCCGTGATCTGCTTCGTCGGCGGGCTCGCCTGGCTCGACCGGTTGCGCGACCTCGACGTCCAGTACGTGCGCGCGCTGCGCTTCTACGCGTTGGTTCGCCGGGCGTCCGGGAACGGCGGCTAGTGGATCCGCTCGACGTGCTGGCGGTGCCGGCGCTCGCGGTCGCCGTCATCGCCTACCTGAATGCGACAGGCCGACTCGGGAGCAGCCTGACCGAGCGAACGCGCGCGAAAGAGCCGAAGCCCGTCTCCCGCGAGGATGTCCGCATCGGCAAGCTCGAGGCCGTCTACCGCGAGTATGGCGACCGCTCGATTGATGATCCCGAAGCGAACGAGTGGCTCCGCCGTGTCGTCGACGACATCGAGGCACAGCGGCAGCGCGAGCCGCCGCCGCCAAATGTGCTTGACGTGCTCGAGGCGGCGCGGCGCCTCTACGAGGAGGAGCAGCTGGCACACGCCGCCTCTGAGCCCGATGAGTTTCCTCCCGAAGAGGGCCCGAGCGGATTCGACGAGCCGGGGGGCGAGCCGGGTACGAGCAGCGACGACGCAGGTGCGGACGTCGACGAGCCGCCGGACGAGCCGCCGTACGAGCCGCGCGCGGAGAACTAGAGCCCGAACTCATCGGCCACAGGCTGCGGATCGCCTTTGCGGCGGAAGTACGCGACCCCCTCGGCGAGGCGCAGGACCAGAAGCCGCCCGACGCGCCGACCCGACCTAGCCGGCCGAGCCGACCTCACTCCGAACCACCGAACGCCCAGCGGGCCGATAGCCCCCGGGCCTGGCGCGTTCCTGCGCGAGCGGAAGTGGCCGCCGAGCGCCGCGCGCGTTCGCTGACGACCCTCGAGCGCCGATACCGAGCGCTGAAACGACGAGTTGCACCTCGAGCTCCCCATTTTGGGAACTCTTGGTGCAACTGTCCTGATGGAGGCGGCGGGAATCGAACCCGCGTCCGCGGACGCACCGTGTGGAACCTCTACAAGCTTAGGTCGCGATTGAGATTCGCCCGGCGGCCGGTACGCGACCGACCAACCGACGGACTAGCCCTCCTGCAGTGTCGCGCCTCCGGCGAGTGGCTCTCCTTCGGCGCCTGTAGCCCGCTCGTTGATGCCGCCACCGGGACGCGGGCCTGCCCGGGGCGACACGCTAGCTAGTCAGTGACTAGGCAGCGAGTGCGAGTTTGTCTTCCGCACTTACTTTCTGGTTCCGGTTGTTTTACGAGGCCGACCGGAGACCTCGGCTTGCAGCTCCACCGGAGAACCGACCACGTCGAAACCATGGCGCCCCCGTATGTCTTCGGGGCGCATTGTAGCCGCGATCAGCGGCGGGACTTGAGTGCGCGCTCGATGTCGCGGCGCGACTCGCGGTCGATCACGTCGCGGCGCTTGTCGCGGACGTTCTTGCCCTGCGCGAGCGCGAGCTCGACCTTCACCTTGCCGTCCTTGAAGTACAGCCGCGTCGGGACGACCGTGAGGCCCTTCTCGCGCACCTTGCCGTAGAGCGAGTCGATCTCGCGCCGGTGCAGGAGCAGCTTGCGCGGGCGGTCGGGGTCGTGGTTCGCGCGGTTGCCCTGGTCGTAGACGGCGATCTCGGCGCCGACGAGCCACGCCTCGCCGTCGCGCACCTCCGCGTACGACTGCGCGAGCGTCGCCCGGCCGTCGCGCAGCGACTTCACCTCCGTCCCCGTGAGGACGAGCCCGGCCTCGAAGCGGTCGAGCAGGTGGTAGTCGTGCCGCGCGCGGCGGTTGTCCGCGATCAGCTTCTCTCCGGCCTGGCGTGCCACGGCGCGATGGTAGACAGCCGGTCTGCGACGGCGTCGGTGAGGTGCCGGAGCGGCGGCGACCAGAGGAGGACGGCTGCGCCTGTTCCGAGCAGCGCGCCGGCCGCGACGTCGAGCGGATAGTGCACCCCGACAGCGACGCGGCCGACGGCGAGGAGGGCCGCGAGCACGAGCACGATCGCGCCCACGCCGCGCAGGCGGAGCCAGATCGCCGTGGCGATCGCGAACGCTGCCGTCGCGTGGTCGCTCGGGAACGAGGCGTCGGGCTTGTGCGCGATCAGCGCGTGCACGCTGTTCGGGTGGGCGACGAACGGACGTGGCTCGTGCACGACGTGCGCCACGACGACGCCGACCGCGAGCGCGAGGCCGGCGGACGCTAGCGCCGCGACGGCCCCGCGCGCGCCGCGGCGACCCCCGAAGGCGAAGACCGCGAGCACGAGGCCGGCGAACAGCACCTGCGAGACGGCCATGTAGAGCTCGACCGGGTCCTCGACCGCGTCACGGTGCGCGACGAAGCCGTTCAGGGCGCGCAGAAGCTCGAGATTCATCCCCGGAGGGTAGCCCAGGGTGCGTCAGGGGCTTTCACCGATGGCGGAACGTTCGCTCCGAAGGCACCCTGGCTGCATGACAGAGACACCTTCAGAAACCCCGGCGATCAAGGAGCTGCACCGCAGCCGCGAGGACAGGATGCTCGCGGGCGTCTGCGGCGGGCTTGGTCGCTACTTCGACCTCAACCCCGTCTTCTTCCGCGTTGGCTTCGTCGTCCTCGCACTGCTCGGCGGCTCGGGGATCATCGTGTACGGCGCCGCCGCGCTCGTGATCCCGGACGACGGCCAGCGCGACTCGATCGCGGTCGAGGCGCTGCGGAACCGCCGCACCCGCCCCTGGCCGCTGATCGGCCTGACGCTCGTAGCGGTCGCGTCGATCGTGCTTCTCTCGCACGCCTCGCTGTGGCCCGACAACGACTTCCTCTGGATCGTCGTGCTCGTCGCGGGCGGCATGGTGCTGTGGGCGCACACGCGCGACCTCGACGGCGAGCCGCCCCCCGCGGCCCCCGACGGGACCGCGCCGATGCAGCCCGTCCGCCGCCGTCGCCGGCATCGCGTCGGCCGCGCGATCCTCATCGCGTGCGCCGTGCTCATGATCGCGGCGCTCGGCGCGATCGCCATCGCGTTCGCGAAGCTCGACGTGAGCCTGAACGACGGTGTCGGCGACCGGCAGTACCACGTCGAGACGGTCGACAACCTGCAGCCGAAGTACGAGCTCGGCATCGGCGACCTCGACCTCGACCTGTCCGACCTCGCGCTGCCGACGGGCGAGACGCGGGTCGACGCGCACGTCGGGATCGGCGACCTGCGGGTCACGGTGCCGCACGGCGTGACCGTGCGCTACGACGCGGTCGCGAAGTACGGCGAGACGGACGCGTTCCGCGAGGAGGCGCACGGCCACAACAACGGCCTCGCCGGCGAGATCGGCAGCGGCGACCAGGTGCTCGTCGTCCATGCGACCGTCGGCGCGGGCCAGGTCAGCCTCGACCGCGCCGTACGATGACCGGCGATGCCGTTCCCGTACGTCGCGCGCAGCACTGACAACCGCGTCCTCGGCGGCGTCTGCGCCGGGATCGCGGAGGCAATGGGCGTCGACGCGACGCTCGTTCGCCTCGTCTTCGCGCTCCTCGCGCTGGCGGGCGGCGCCGGGATCGTGCTCTACGCGGCGATCTGGTTCTGGAGCGACCCGGACCGGCGCCGCAAGCCTTTCGTCCCGATCGTGCTCATCCTCGTCGCGTCCAGCCTCGCGCTCAGCGCGTTCGGCCTGTCGGGCCGCACGGTCGCGGCGATCGCGGCGATTGCCGGTGGGCTCGCGCTGATCTGGCGCCGCGGCGGCTCGCTGCGCCCGGGCGAGCCGCTGCCGCTCCTCGGCGTCGTGCTCGTCGCCGGCGGCGCAGCTCTGCTCCTCTCCGGCGGCGGGCCGTCGGTGCCGTTCCTCGCCCCCGGCGCGATCATCGGAGCGCTGCTCCTCGTCGTCGGGCCGTGGCTCTGGAGCCTCGCCGTCGACCGCGACAGCGAGCG
>JBKPLI010000136.1:0-4406 GCA_046731555.1 Actinomycetota bacterium
GGGACGTTCCTGCTCCTCGTGCCGGCGCTCGTCACGTTCGCAGTCGCCGTCGCCTCCGCGCGCCTGCTCGTGCCGGTGCTGCGCGGGCTCGGACGCGCAGGGCGCCGCGGGCCGGTCGCGCTGCGCCTCGCGGCCGTCTCGCTCGCGCGCCACCCGGGGCACGCGGCGGTCGCGGCGACGTTCCTCGTCGCGAGCCTCGGCCTCGCGCTGTTCGCGACGACGTACCGGTCAACGCTGCTCGACGGCCAGCGCGACGAGGCGGCGTACGCGGTGCCGGCGGCGTACGTGCTGACCGAGGACCTGCAGCAGCTCGTGCCCGTGCTGCACGGCGCGCGCAGAGTGCGCGGCACGGAGGTGCTGCGCCTGTCGGGCAACGTCCCGTCGTCGGCGTCGTTCACGTTCCTCGGCGTGCCGGCCCGCGCGCTGCGGGACGTCGGCGGCTGGCGCTCCGACTTCTCGTCGAGCTCGCTCGCGTCGCTCGCGCGGCGGATCGAACCGCGCGGCCCCGAGGCGCTGCGCACGTCGCAGCTCCCGCCCGGCCGGACGCTGACGCTGGCCGCCTCGACGCGCGGCGACGACGTCGGCATCCGTGCACTCGTGCGCTCGCCGCTCGGCGACGTCGAGGCGGTCGACCTCGGCGCCACCGACGGCCCGCGGACGAAAGTGCTGCACGGCCGCCTGCCGTTCGCGCACGCCAGCCTCGTCGCGCTCGCGCTCGACACGGTGAACAGCGGGCGCCTCACGGCGAACGCCGGCACCGGTCTCCAGCCGACCGCGCGCGGCGTGCTGCGGCTCGGCGTGCCGAGCGTCGACGGCAAGCCGGTGCGCGGCGCGTTCGACGACTGGATCGGCACCGACGGGACGGCGCGCACCGGCGCTGCGACGCTCGCGTTCGGGATCACGCCCGACGTCACCGCACGCTTCCGCGCGCGGCAGCCCACCGACGGGCACGCGCTCCCGGTGCTCGCGACACCCGCGATCGCCGAGGCGGCCGGCGGCGACCGCGTGCTGCCGCTCACGATCGAGGGCGAGCAGATCACGGCGCGGATCGTCGGCATCGTGCAGCGCTTCCCGTCGATCACCGGGGACGCCGTCGTCGCCGATCGCGAGTCGGCGGCGACGAGCCTCGACACGGCCTTCGCCGGCCTCGGCACGACGAACGAGCTGTGGACCGATCGGTTGACCGAGCCCACGCCCGAGTTGCTCGTGCAGTCGCGCGCGGAGGTGCTCGCCGGGCTGCAGGACGACCCGCTCGCGCGAGGCGCGCTCGCGACGCTCGCCGGCACCGCGCTCGTCGCGCTCGGGCTCGCGCTCGTCGGTCTCGTGCTCGGCGTCGTCGGCGACCGGCGCGACGACCGCGGCGAGCTGTTCGACCTCGAGGCGCAGGGCGCGTCGCCCGCCACGATCCGGACGCACCTGCGACTGCGTGCGCTGCTCGTCGCGGCGTTCGGGCTCCTCGGCGGGCTTCTTGCCGGCGCGATCCTGTCGGCGCTCGTGCTCGGCCTCGTGACGCTCACTGCGTCGGCCGCGCGCGCGGAGCCGCCGCTGCGGCTCGTCGTCGACTGGCCCCTCGTCGCCGGCGCGGTCGTCGTGTACGCGCTGCTCGCGGCTGCGCTGGTGATGTGGGCGACGCGGCTCGGCGGGCGCGCGCCGGAGCGTGCGGCGGAGGCGGCGGCGTGAACGCACCTGCGATGGAGCTGCGCGACGTGTTCCGCGTCCACTCGACGCCCGAGGGCGACGCGGCCGCGCTGCAGGGGCTCTCACTGGCGGTGCGCGAGCGCGAGGTCGTGACCGTGCTCGGGCCGAGCGGCGCGGGCAAGTCGACGCTGCTCCGCATCGTCGCCGGGCTCGAGCGGCCGTCGGCGGGGATCGTGCGCGTGCACGGCGAGGAGATCGGCAAGCTCTCGTCCCGCCGGCTCGCGTCGTACCGCTCGGCGCTCCTCGGCTACGCCGACCAGCACTACGCGCGCGCGCTCGCGCCCGAGCTGAGCGCGCGCGAGCTCGTCGCGCTCCAGCTCGGCCTGCGCGGCGTGGCGCGGACGGAGCGGTTGCGGCGCGCGGACGAGCTCCTCGAGCGCGTCGGGCTCTCCGCGCACCGCAATCGGCGGCCGACCGAGCTCTCGGGCGGGGAGCAACAGCGCGTCGCGCTCTGCGCTGCGCTGGCGCACCGGCCGAAGGTGTTCCTCGCCGACGAGCCGACGGGCGAGCTCGACGCGGAGACGGCCGACCGCGTCTACGAGCTGATCGGGGAGCTCGTGCGCGAGACGCGCTGCACGACGCTCATCGTGAGCCACGACCCCGAGTCGGCGAAGATCGCCGACCGCATCGTCCGCATCCGCGACGGCCGCGTGTCCGAGGAGTGGGCGCGCGACGCCGACGAGGGCGACACGATCGTCGTCGGCCGCGGCGGCTGGCTGCGCCTCCCGGAGGAGCTGCTCCTCCGCGCCGGCATCGGCACGCGCGCGACCGCGCGCCTCGATTCCGGCGGCGTCGTCGTCGAGCCGGCCGGCCCTCCGGCGGACGTCCCTCACACTTTCCTAACCGAACCTGGTCCCGGACCACGTTCCGTTAAGAACGGCGAGGTCGTCGCGCGCGTCGAAGGCCTGCGCAAGGCGTACGGCGACACGCCCGTTCTCGACGGGCTCGACGCGGAGTTCGGGGCGGGCCGGCTGCACGCGGTGACCGGGCCGTCCGGCTCGGGCAAGACGACGTTCCTGCACCTGCTCGCCGGGCTCGAGCTTCCGGACGCGGGCGCGATCGACGTCGCCGGCGCGCGGCTCGACACGCTCGATCGCGACGCGCGCGCGGCGCTCAGGCGCCGCGACATCGCCTACGTCGGCCAGCAGGCGGGCCTCGTCCCTCACCTCTCGGCGCTCGAGAACGTCGAGCTCGCGCTCACGCTGCGTGGCGTCGAGGAGACACGGCTGCCGGCTTTGGCCGCGCTCGAGGCGGTCGGCCTGGCCGAGCGGGCGCGACAGCGCGTCTCGCGGCTCTCGCAGGGCGAGCGGGCCCGGACGGCCATCGCGCGGGCCGTAGCGGCGCAGCCCCGGCTCCTACTCGCCGACGAACCGACCTCGCGTCTCGACCAGGCCAACGCGCTGGCCGTGGCCGTGATCCTGGGCCGCCTCGCGCGGGAAACCGGGGCCGCCGTCCTCTGCGCCACGCACGACCCGCTCGTGATCGAGCAGGCCGATTCTCAGCTCAGCCTCTCTGGGCGCTGAGCTACGCGACCGCCGTCTGAGCCGCGCGCGCGCGCCAGTACGACCAGCCGCCCTCCGTCGAGCGCACGTCGCCGCCCTCGACCTCGAGGATGCGGTCGGCCATGCGGTCGAGGAAGTAGCGGTCGTGCGAGACGAAGACCGCCGTGCCGCCGAAGCGCTCGAGCGCGTCCTCGAGCATCTCGACCGAGTCGATGTCGAGGTGGTTCGTCGGCTCGTCGAGCAGCAGGCAGTTCGCGCCGCGCAGCATCAGCAGGAGGAGTTGCAGGCGCGTCCACTCGCCGCCCGAGAGCGTCGCGAGCGGCCGGCGCACCTGCTCGTACGAGAACAGGAACTTCATCAGCCGTGACACCGCCTCGCCCTCGGAGATCGGCGCGGCGCGGCGCACGAGATCGAGCGGCGTCACGGCCGGATCGTCGGGCCGGCGGTCCTGCTCGAGGTGGCCGAACCGGATCGACGGGCCGGCGACACGCTCGCCCTCCGTCGGCTCGAGCACGCCCGCGAGCGTGCGCAGCAGCACGCTCTTCCCGGCGCCGTTCTCGCCGACGACGCCGACGCGCTCGCCGCGCACGATCTCGAGGTCGACGTCGACGAGGACGGGGTTCCCTTTCAGCTCGACGCCCGCGCCGCGGAGCGCGACGACGCGCTCGCCGCCGCGCGCATGCGGCCGCAGCTCGAGCGCGATCTTGCGGCGCTCGAGCACCGGCCGGTCGACCTTCTCCATGCGGTCGATCTGCCGCTGCTTGTTGCGCGCCTGCTTGATGTGCCGCTCGTTCACGACGCGCCGCGCCCAGTCCTCGAAGCGGCGGATGGCCTCCTCGAGGCGCGCGATCTCCTTCTGCTGCGTCACGTACAGCTGCTGCTGGCGCTGCAGCTCGAGCTCGCGCGCGAGCGTGTACGCGGAGTAGTTGCCGGGCCACATCCGGATTCGCCCGCCGTCGAGCTCGGCGATCTGCGACACGGTCTCGTCGAGCAGGTAGCGGTCGTGCGAGACCGACACGACCGCGCCGTCGAACTCGCGCATGAGCTGCTCCATGCGCTCGCGCGCCTCGACGTCGAGGTGCGCCTCGGGCTCGTCGAGCAGCAGCACGTCGGGGTCCTGCGCGAGGCACGCGGCGAGCGCCGCGAGCTTGCGCTGCCCGCCGGAGAGGGCTCGCGTCGGCTTGTCGAGGTCGTCCGCGTCGAGCA
>JBKPLI010000137.1:0-16456 GCA_046731555.1 Actinomycetota bacterium
CGACTTCCCGAAGCGGCTCCAGGAGCTGCTCGACGCGCACGGGATCCTCTACGTCGACGACGAGGTGCAGTCCGGCTGCGGGCGCACCGGCCCCGTGTGGGCGATCGAGCACTACCGTGAAACAGGAATGAGGCCGGACCTGCTCGTCGCGGGCAAGACGCTCGGCGGCGGGATGCCGCTCGCGTCGGTGACGGGCCGCGCCGAGGTGATGGACGCCGTGCCCGCGGGCGGGCTCGGCGGGACGTTCGGCGGCAACCCCGTCGCGTGCGCCGCGGCGCTCGCGATCCTCGACAACATCGAGGCGTCGCGGCCGCGCGCCGAGGAGATCGGCCGGCGCGTGCGCGAGCGGCTCGAGGCGATGGCGCCGCCGGGGAGCGAGGTGCGCGGCCTCGGCCCGATGCTCGCGCTCGAGCTGCCGGAGCGGACGGCCGACGAGACGACGCGCATCACGCGGGAGGCGCGCGACCGAGGGCTCGTGCTGCTCTCGTGCGGGCTCTACGGCAACGTGATCCGCATCCTCGTCCCGTTCGCGATCGCCGACGACGACCTCGACCGCGGGCTCGACATCCTCCGGGAGTGCATTGGCTGAGGTCGTCGTCGAGGGGGCGCGCAAGACGTACGGCCCCGTCGTCGCCGTCGACAACGTCGATCTGCACGTCGCCGACGGCGAGTTCTTCACGATGCTCGGCCCGTCGGGCTCGGGCAAGACGACGACGCTGCGGATGATCGCGGGCTTCGAGCGACCGGACACCGGCGCGATCCGGCTCGGCGGCGAAGACATCACGCACAAGCCGCCGTACGCGCGCGACGTGAACACGGTCTTCCAGGACTACGCGCTCTTCCCGCACATGACCGTTGCGGAGAACGTCGGCTACGGACTGCGCGTGAAGGGCGTCGCGCGCAGGGAGCGCGCGCGACAGGTCGACGACGTGCTGCGCATGGTGCGGCTCGAAGGGTTCGGCGGCCGCAAGCCGATCCAGCTCTCCGGTGGGCAGCGCCAGCGCGTCGCGCTCGCGCGCTCGATCGTGAACCACCCGAAGGTGCTGCTCCTCGACGAGCCGCTCGGCGCGCTCGACCTGAAGCTGCGGCAGGAGATGCAGGTGTTCCTGAAGGCGCTGCAGCGCGACCTCGGCCTCACGTTCGTGTACGTGACGCACGACCAGGAGGAGGCGCTGACGATGAGCGACCACGTCGCCGTCTTCAACGAGGGCCGCGTCGAGCAGGTCGGGACGCCGGGCGAGGTGTACGAGCGCCCGACGACCGAGTTCGTCGCCGGCTTCGTCGGCACCTCGAACATCCTCGAGCGCGACGGCAGGCGCTTCAGCGTGCGCCCCGAGCGCATCCAGCTCGACGGCACGGGCGACGCCGCGACGATCGCCGACGTCGTGTTCGTCGGCTCGTTCACGCGCTACCTCGTGGACACCGAGCGCGGCGAGCGGCTCACCGTCGTGCGCCAGAACGACGGCACGACGCTCGAGCCCGGCACCGGCGTGCGCGTCGCGTGGCGCGACGAGGACGTCGTCGAGATCCAAGGACCCCCCGAACCCCCCGAATCCCCCGCACCCCCCGGACAGGAGGACAGATGACGAAGCGGATGTGGGCGGTGCTCGCCGTGCTGGCGGTGGGCCTCGTCCTGCCGGCGAGCGGCGTGTCGAAGCAGCAGGCCGGCACGCTGAAGCTGATCGCGTGGGAGGGCTACACGCAACCGCAGTGGGTGAAGCCCTTCGAGAAGCAGTCGGGCTGCAAGGTGCGCGCGAAGTACGCGGGCTCCTCCGACGAGATGGTGACGCTCATGCGCCAGGGCGGCGGCGGCCAGTACGACATGGTCTCGGCCTCGGGCGACGCGAGCCTGCGCCTGATCTACGGCAAGGACGTCCAGCCCGTCGACGTCGGGAAGATCCCGGACTACAAGAACTTCAACCCGGCGTTCAAGAACCCGCCGAACAACACCGTCGACGGCAAGCACTACGGCATCTCGCTGCAGTGGGGCCCGAACACGCTGCTCTACAACACGAACAAGGTGAAGCCGGCGCCGACGTCGTGGGGCGTGCTCTACGACCCGAAGTACAAGGGCCGGATCACGGTTCCGGACAACCCGATCCAGATCGCGGACGCGGCGCTGTACCTCATGAAGACGAACCGCTCGCTCGGGATAGAGGACCCGTACGAGCTGAACCAGAAGCAGATGGACGCGGTCGTCTCGCTGCTGAAGAAGCAGCGGCCGCTGATCAAGAAGTACTGGGCGCTCGCGTCGGACGAGATCGACCTCTTCAAGAACGGCGACGCGTGGGTCGGCGCCTCGTGGCCGTACCAGACGAACACGCTCATCGGGGCGAAGGCGCCGGTGAAGGACCTGATCCCGAAGGAGGGCGCGACGGGCTGGCTCGACACGTGGATGCTGTCCGCGAAGTCGAAGAACACGGACTGCGCCTACAAGTGGCTCGCGTGGATCTCGACGCCGAAGGTGCAGGCCCAGCAGGCGATCTACTTCGGCGAGACGCCGGTGAACAAGCTCGCGTGCAAGGAGATGGACAAGCTCTCGAAGGGCTCGTGCGTCCAGTACCACGCGAACGCGCCGCTCGCGTTCTTCAAGCAGATCCACTTCTGGAAGACGCCGATCTCCGACTGCGGTAACGGCAAGAAGGACTGCCTGGACTACACGAAGTGGCAGCAGGCCTGGACGTCGATCAAGGGCTAGCACCGCCCTCGCGCTCCGGAGCGCGCCGCCGCGTCGGCGGCGCGCTCTGGCGGCGCCCCTGGCTGAAGGCCGTCGCGCTCCTCGGCCCACCGGGCGCGGCGTTCCTCGCGGTCTACATCGCGGCGCTCGTCGCGCTCTTCCTGTCGGCGCTGTGGACGGTCGACCCGTTCACGGGCGTCACCGTGCACACCTGGACGCTCGACAACTTCCG
Organism: Actinomycetota bacterium; assembly: GCA_046731555.1. Classification (GTDB taxonomy): domain Bacteria; phylum Actinomycetota; class Thermoleophilia; order Gaiellales; family Gaiellaceae; genus PALSA-600. The sequence goes on from JBKPLI010000137.1 coordinate 2,910, forward strand.
CGAGCTCTGGAACGGCGCGACCTACCGCAACGTCGCGCTCCGGACGATCACGATCGCCGCGGCGGTCACGGTCACCGACGCACTGATTGCGTTCCCGTTCGCGTACTTCATGGCGCGGCTCGTGAGCCCGCGCCTGCGCGCCGCGCTGTTCGTCCTCGTGCTCCTCCCGCTGTGGGCCTCGTACCTCGCGCGGATCTACGCGTGGCGGCTGATCCTGAGCTCGGACGGCCTGCTCAACTGGACCCTGAACGAGCTGGGCCTGCCGTCCGCGAACATCGCCTACACGAACGTCGCCGTGTGGCTCGTCTTCTCGTACGTGTGGCTGCCGTTCATGATCCTGCCGATCTACGCCGCGCTCGAGCGCATCCCGCACTCGTACATCGAGGCGTCGCGCGACCTCGGCGCGAAGGGCTTCCGCACGTTCCGCTCGGTGATCCTGCCGCTCGCCCTGCCCGGCGTCGTGGCGGGCTCGATCTTCACGTTCTCGCTCACCCTCGGCGACTACATCACCCCCGTGCTCGTCGGCGGCGCGTCGTCGCAGTTCATCGGCAACGTCGTCTACGACTCGCTGAAGAACCTCCCGTTCGCGGCCGCGTTCGCCACCGTGCCGCTCGTCGTGATGGGCGCTTACCTCCTGCTCGCCCGGCGCCTGGGCGCGTTCGAGGCCCTGTGATGGAGGGCCGCGGCACCCGCATCGCGCTCGGGGTCTGGGTCGTGCTCGTGCTCGTGTTCCTCTACGTCCCGATCGGGCTCATCTGCCTGTACGCGTTCAACGAGTCGAACGTGCAGTCGTGGCCGATCTCCGGGCTGACCACGAAGTGGTTCTCGCCGGCGCTGCACAACCAGGACATGCAGGACGCGCTCTGGCTGTCGCTGAAGGCGGCGGTGATCGCGACGGCGGCCGCGCTCGTACTCGGGTCGGCGGCGGCGTTCGGTGTGCACCGGTTCCGATTCTTCGGGCGCGAGATGATCTCGTTCGTCCTCGTCCTGCCGATCGCGCTGCCGGGGATCATCACGGGCATGGCGCTCAACTCGTACTTCTCGAACTTCGAGTGGTGGCGCGACCGCTTCGGCCTCTGGACGATCGCCGTCGGCCACGCGACCTTCTGCGTCGTCGTCGTCTACAACAACGTCCTCGCACGGCTGCGCCGCGTGCCCGGGTCGCTGAACGAGGCGTCGATGGACCTCGGCGCCGACGGCTGGCAGACCTTCCGCTACGTCACCTTCCCGGCGATCTCGACCGCGCTGATCTCCGGCGGCCTGCTGGCGTTCGCGCTCTCGTTCGACGAGATCATCGTCACCACGTTCACGGTCGGCGCCGCGAACACGCTGCCGATCTGGATCTTCGGCCAGATCCGCCTCGGCCAGGAGCTGCCGCAGGTGAACGTGATCGTGTTCGTCGTGCTCGCCCTTACGATCATCCCCGTCGCGCTCGCGCAACGGCTGACCCGCGAGAGCGGGATCCTGAGGACCGAATAGGAGGCTCCATGGCTACGGCAACCGCTCCGACGATCGACGTCCTGAACCCCGCGACGGGCGAGGTGATCGCCCAGGTGCCGAACATGAGCGCCGAGGAGGTCGACGAGGCGGTCGCGCGCGCGAAGGCCGCACTGACCGAGTGGCTCGACGCGACGCCCGGCGAGCGCGCCGAGCTGCTGCTGAAGCTCGCGGACGTGATCGACGCGCACGCGGAGGAGCTCGCGCAGATCGAGTCGCGCAACGTCGGCAAGCCGCTGGTGGTGTCGCGCGACGAGATGCCGTTCTGCGCCGACAACCTGCGCTTCTTCGCGGGCGCGGCACGCATGCTCGATGGCAAGTCGACCGGCGAGTACCTCAAGGGCTACACGTCGATGGTCCGCCGCGAGCCGCTCGGGATCACGGCCGGCATCTGCCCGTGGAACTACCCGCTCATGATGGCGGTGTGGAAGCTCGGGCCCGCGCTCGCGGCCGGCAACTGCGAGCTCCTCAAGCCGGCCGAGCAGACGCCGCTCTCGCTCCTGCGCTTCGTGGAGCTCGCGGCCGACGTGATCCCCGCGGGAGTGCTGCAGGTCGTCACGGGCGACGGCGTGCCAACCGGCTCGCGCCTCGTCGAGCATCCGGACGTCGCCCTCGTCTCGCTCACCGGCGACGTCGCGACCGGCAAGCTGATCGCGCGCAACGCGGCCGACACGCTGAAGCGCGTGCACCTCGAGCTCGGCGGCAAGGCGCCGATGGTCGTTTTCGACGACGCGGATCCGGCTCAGGTCGCGGAGGGAATCAAGATCGCGGGCTACTGGAACTCGGGCCAGGACTGCACGGCCGGCTCACGCATCCTCGCCGGGCCCGGCGTGTACGACGCACTGCTCGAGGCGCTCGTGCCGGTCGTCGAGTCGCTGAAGGTCGGCGACCCGGCCGACGGCGACGACGTCGAGATGGGACCGGTCATCTCGCGCGACCAGCAGGACCGCGTGCTCGGCTTCCTCGAGCGCGCCTCCGGCGCGACGGTACTCACCGGCGGCGCTACCGGAATGAGGAACGGCGAGCGCGGCTACTTCGTCGAGCCGACCGTCGTCGTGGACGTGAAGCAAGACGACGAGATCGTCCAGGACGAGGTGTTCGGCCCGGTCGTGACGGTGCAGAAGTTCGCGGACGACGCGGAGGCGATCGCGTGGGCGAACGGCGTGCGCTACGGGCTCGCGGCGTCGGTGTGGACGCGCGACGTCGCGCGTGCGCTGAACGCGGCGCGGAAGCTCCAGTTCGGGACGGTCTGGATCAACGACCACCTCGTCCCGATCACGAGCGAGATGCCCCACGGCGGCTACAAGCAGTCTGGCTACGGCAAGGACATGTCCGCGTACTCGATGGAGGAGTACACGCAGATCAAGCATGTCGTCGCGAAGCTCGATTGACGCGCATCGAGCACGTCGCGCTCTGGACCGACGACCTGGAGCGGCTGCGCGAGTGGTACGAACAGCGGCTCGGCGGGCGTGCCGGGACGCGATACGAGAACGCGGCGAACGGGTTCTCGTCGTACTTCCTCGAGTTCGACGGCGGCGCGCGGCTCGAGCTGATGGCGATGCCGGGCCAGGAGACCGGCCTGCGTGCGCACGTCGCGTTCGCCCTCGGGTCGCGCGAGCGCGTCGACGAGCTGACGGAGGAGCTGCGCGCCGCCGGCATCCCGGTGCTCGACGGCCCGCGGACGACGGGCGACGGCTACTACGAGGCGGTCGTCGCCGACCCCGACGGCAACCGGGTCGAGCTGACCGTGTGACGCTTGCCGGGCGAGCCGTCCGAGCGTACCGTCTGAAGGGATGCGCCTGTACGCCATCGGGGTCGCGGGGCTGATCGTCCTCGGTTTCCTGGTCGCCGTCGCCTTCGGGGCCGACGCGATCTGGGTCTACGCGTTCCTCGCCCTGATCGTGGCCTGCACAGCGCTCGCCGCGGGCATCGGCGGCGAGCTCATCAAGAGCTGGAGCCGGCGCCGCTTCGACGAGCCGCCGCCCCGCGGCCGGTAGGCGGCGAAGCGACGGCCGCATCGGCTGCGAGTCCTAGCTAGCCGCGAAAGAACGCGAGCAGCTCCGCAGCGGTCTCCTCGGGCGACTCCTCGGCGATGAAGTGGCCGCAGTCGAGCGCGCGGCCGGTGACCTCGGCCGCGCACCAGCGGCGCCACACCTCCAGCACGTCGAACCAGCGGCCGAGCTCGTCACGGCCGGCCCACAGGACGTGGATCGGGCACGCGATGCGGCGGCCGGCGGCGGCGTCCGCGTTGTCGAGCTCGTGGTCGATGCCGGCGCCGGCGCGGTAGTCCTCGCACATCGCGTGCACCGTGTCCGGGTTCCGCACCGCGCGGAGGTAGTCGTCGAGCGCCTCCGGTTGGAAACGCGAGCGGTCGCCGCGGAAGTAGAAGTCGTCGGGCGCGGCACCGATCGTGCGCTCCGGGAACATCGGCGGCTGGGCGAGGAAGAACCAGTGCCAGTCAACGAGGCCGAACTCCTTGTCGGCGCGCCGCCACATGTCCCCGGTCGGAACGATGTCGAGCACCGCCAGGCGCTCGACGCGGCCCGAGTGATCGAGCGCCATGCGGTACCCGACGCGGCCGCCGCGGTCGTGGCCCGCGACACGGAAACGCTCGAAGCCGAAGTCGCGCATGAGGCCGACAAGGTCGAGTGCGAGCGCGCGCTTCGAGTAGCGCTCGTGCCGCTCGTCGGACGGCGGCTTCGAGCTCTCGCCGTATCCGGTCAGGTCGGCCGCGACGACCGTGAATTCGTCCGCGAGCACCGGCGCGACCGCGTGCCACATCGCGTGCGTCTGCGGATGGCCGTGCAGCAGGAGGAGCGGCGGCCCGCTGCCGCCGACGCGGTATCGGAGCTCGACGTCGCCGACCTCGGCGCGACCGAGCTCGAAGCCGCCGAAGAACGTCAAAGGGCGCGCAGTGCGCGCAGATCCTCGGCCGACGGCTCCCACGCGCCGGCGGCCGCGTTCGCGCGCACCTGCTCCGGCTTCGTCGCGCCTGCGATGACCGACGCGATCGCCGGCTGCGCTGCGAGCCCGCCGATCGCGACGTCGAGGAGCGAACGGCCGCGCTCCGCCGCGAACGCCTCGAGCCGCTCCATGCGGTCGAACTGCTCGCTCGTGATCTCCTGCCCCGCGAGGCGCGTGTCTTCCGGCATCGGCTCGCCGCGGCGGTACTTGCCGCTCAGGCGGCCGCTGGCGAGAGGGAAGTACGGGATGAAGCCGAGGCCGAGCCGCTCGCAGGCCGGCAGAAGCTTGCGCTCGGCGGCGCGGTCGAGCCACGAGTACTCGCTCTGCTCGGACACGTACGGCTCCTGCGCGAGCGCGGCCGCGCGCTCGAGGCGCTCGGGCGTGTAGTTGGACGAGCCGTAGGCGCGGATCTTCCCCTCGCGCACGAGCTCGTCGAGCGCGGCGATCGTCTCCTCGAGCGGCGTCTCCGCGTCCTCCTGGTGGTGCTGGTACAGATCGATGCGGTCCGTGCGCAGCCGCTCGAGGCTCGCGTCGACCGCGTTGCGGATCGCGCCGCGCGAGCCCTTGCCGGCGCCGTCGCCGCCGCCGCCGAACTTCGTCGCGAGCACGACGCGGTCGCGCCGGCCGTCGAGGACGCGGCCGAGGTACTCCTCGCTCAGCCCGTCGCCGTACACGTCGGCCGTGTCGAAGAACGTGACGCCCGCGTCGAGCGCCGCGTCGATGACCGCGCGCGTCGCGTCCTCGTCGATGCGGCGGCCGAAGTTGTTGCAGCCGAGGCCGACGAGGGAGACCTCAAGCGGCCCGAGCGAGCGCGTACGCATCGCGCGAGCCTAGCCGCTCCACGTCGCGTCGAGCACGCGCAACCAGTTCGCGTGCGTCAGCTTGTCGAGCGTTCCGTCACGGTAGCCCGCGTCGCGCAGCGCGTCGACGAGCTTGGGCAGGCCCTCGACGCCGCCGAGCTCGGACGGCATCAGCGCGCCCTCGAAGTCCGAGCCCAGACCGACGTGATCGATGCCCATACGGTCGACGAGGTAGTCCACGTGCCGCACGATCTCCGCGATCGGCGTGTCGGGCTCGTTGCGGCCGTCCTCGCGCAGGAAGCCGACCGCGAAATTGACGCCGACGATGCCGCCCGAGTCGCGGATCGCGTCGAGCTGCGCGTCTGTGAGGTTGCGCGTCGACGCGCAGAGCGCATGCGCGTTCGAGTGCGTCGCGACGAGCGGCGCGTCCGAGAGCCGCGCGACGTCCCAGAAGCCGGCCTCGTTCAGATGCGAGAGGTCGACGAGGATGCCGAGCCCGTTGCACGCGCGCACGAGCTCGCCGCCGGCGGCCGACAGCCCCGGCCCGGTGTCGGGCGAGTCGGGGAAGCGGAACGGCACGCCCTCCGCGAACGCGTTCGGTCGCGACCACACGAGCCCGATCGAGCGGACGCCGCGCGCGTACCAATCCTCGAGGTCCGACAGGTCGGGCGCGAGCGGGTCCGCGCCCTCGAGGTGCGCGATCGCGGTGACGCGGCCCTCGACGAAGTCCGACGCGCTCGTCGCGCGCGCGACCGGCAGCGCGTCGAGCGTGTCGAGGAGCGCCGACGCGACGCGCGCCGCCTCCTCCGTCGGGATGGCCTCGTCGAGCGGCGCCGCGTACGGCGGCTCGGGCGCCGGCCCGTGCTCGGGCCCCGGCACGAAGAGCGCGAAGAACCCGCCGCCGAAGCCCGCCGCGACGGCGTCGTCGAGGTGCACGTGCCGCGGCGTCTCGTTGCGCCAGACGCGCAGCACGAGGTCGTTGTGGCCGTCGACGATCACCGGCGCATCCTACGGGCCGATCTGTCAACCTCCCGCGCGTGACGGAGGCGCCCCTGCGCGTGGTGGTGGCGGAGGACGACGAGCGTCTCGCAGCGCTCATCGAGTCGATCCTCGACGCCGACGGCCGGTTCGTCGTCGTCGGCCACGCCGCCGACGGCGACGACGCCGTGCGGCTCGTCCAGCAGCATCGGCCCGACATCGTCCTGATGGACATCGGCATGCCGACGCGCGACGGCATCGAGGCGACGCGGATGATCCACGCGAACGACGCGGGCCAGCACGTCGTGATCTACACGGGCTCGGACGAGTACGCGGACGTCGCGCGTGCGGACGAAGCCGGCGCAGCCGGCTTCCTCCACAAGGACGCCCTCACCTCACCGGAGCTCGCGGACGCACTCCACGTGCTGCACACGAACTACCGGCACGGCGTACCGGACCCCGAGTAGCTCGAGTCGTCCTTAGATTTCGGCGATCGGACGACCGCCCTCGTCGGGATCGGCCCCGTCGCTCGGGTCGTCGTCCCCGTCGGGCTCGTCGTCTTCGGGTTCGTTCTCGTACTCGCTCATGCCCTGACCATAGCTCCGCGAGGGGGCGGGCGGGGGTTAGATCGACTCGCGGACGCGCCGGGCGCCCTCGACGAGCGCCGCGAGCTTCCGCGAGGCGGCCCAGCGAGCGGTCTGGGAGAGGCCGCAGTCGGGCGCGACGGACAGGCGTTCTTCCGGCACGAATTCGAGGCAGCGCAGGATCCGCTCCTCCACGTCGTCGGGCGTCTCGACGTAGTAGTTCTTCACGTCGATCACGCCGACGGCGACGTCCTTCTTCCGCGCGATCTCGCCGATCACCTCCAGCTCGGCGAACTCCCGGCTCGCCATCTCGAGGTGCAGCTCGTCGGCCGCGAGCCCGAGGAACGCAGGGAACATCGGCGCGTAGCGGCGCGGCGCGACGGCACGCGCCTTGTAGTTGCCGAAGCACAGATGCGTCCCGAGGTAGCAGCGGCCGACGACGGGTTCGACGGTGCGGTTGAAGATGTCGACGAGGCGCTCCACGTCCTCGCGGTAGGCGTACGCGCTCATCGACGGCTCGTCGACGGTGACCATCGTGCAGCCAGCTTCCACGAGCCGCGAGAGCTCGTCGCGCACGATCGGCACGATCGCCTCCGTCACGGCGTAGCGGTCCCAGTAGTCGCCGCGCGGCTCGATGCGGCCGGCGAGCGTGAACGGGCCGGGCACGGACGCCTTGAGCTGCGCGCCGGGCGGCGCGAGCTCGCGCAGCCGCGTGAACTCGGCCGCGACGCCGAGGCCGTTCGGCGCCCACAGGTGCCCGACGATCTGGTGCAGCCCGCGCTGGTCGTGCGCCGGCGGGCCGAAGCGCCGCGGCGGGTGGCGCTCGAGCGCGAGGCCCTCGATGAACGCGTAGAACGAGAGGTTGAAGTCGAAGCGCGCCTGCTCCCCGTCGCTGATCACGTCGAGGCCGGCGCGCACCTGGTCGCCGACCGCCGCGGCGACCGCGTCGCGCAGCGCCTCCTCGCGGTCGTCGACGCCGAAATCGTCGCGGTGGCGCTCGACGAACTCGAGCCAACCGGGGAACGGATAGCTGCCGACGACCGTGGTGCGAATGGGCTCGTGCGACATGGCGGCGTAGTGTATTGCGGTCCCGTCTAGACAGCTATACAGTCGGCCGCGATGAGCGACCCGTTCGACCTGAGCGGGCGGCGCGTCGTCGTCACCGGCTCGGCGAGCGGCATCGGCGCGGCGATCGCCACCGCGTTCGCGGACGCGGGCGCGCGCGTCGCGGGCATGTCGCTCGAGGGCGGCGGGCCCACGGGCATCAGCGGCCTCTTCGTCGCGGGGGACACGGGCGACCCGGACGCGGTCGAGGCGCTCGCCGAACGCGTCGTCGCCGACTGGGGCGGGATCGACGTCTGGGTCAACAATGCCGCACGCCTCATGGTCAAGCCGGTCGTCGAGACCAGCGACCCCGACTGGCACGACCTGCTGCGCGGGAACCTACACGGGTACTTCTACGGCTGCCGCGCCGCCGCGCGTCGGATGCTCGAGCAGGGCTCGGGCCGCATCGTCAACGTCACCTCCGCGACGAACCGGCTCGCCGTCCCCGACCTGAGCGCGTACGGCACCGCGAAGGGCGGGATCGCGGCGCTGACGAAGGCGCTCGCGCTCGAGCTCGCGCACCTGCGGATCACCGTCAACGCGGTCGCGCCCGGCGCGGTCGAGACACCGCTGAACGCGACCGCGTACACGGACGAGGTGCGCCGGCGCTACGAGGAGCGCATCCCGCTCGGCTACATCGCGGGCGCCGAGGACGTCGCAGGGGTCGTGCTCTTCCTCGCGACCGACGCGGCGCGCTACGTCACCGGTCAGGAGCTCGTCGTCGACGGCGGCCTCACCATCAACGGCGCCGTCGGCCATGCCCGGGCCTGAGCTCCTCGTCGACGGGCTCGACCACCCCGAGGGGGTCTGCTGGGACCCGCGCGCCGGCGCGCTGTGGGCCGGCGGCGAGGCGGGGCAGCTCTACCTCGTCGACGTCGAGGCACGGACGTACGAGCAGGTCGCGCGCGCGCCCGGCTTCGTGCTCGGGCTCGCGGTCGACGGGCGCGGCAGGCTCGCCGTGTTCTGCTCCGGCGCGGGCTCGCTGTGCGTGCTCGCGGACGGCGCGGTGCGCACGCTGCGCGGCGGCTTCACGCTCCCGAACCACGGCGCGTTCGCGCCCGACGGCACGCTCTACTTCTCCGACTCGGGCAGCTGGGAGCGCAACGACGGCCGCGTGTACCGGCTCGACGCCGACGGGAGCCTCGAGGTGTTCTCGACGGAGCTCCCCCACTTCCCGAACGGCTGCGCGGTCTCGCCCGACGGCCGCTTCCTCTGGTTCGTCGAGTCGTTCGTGCCGAACGTCAGCCGCTTCGACCTCGCGACGGGGGTCTGCGAGCACGTGCTCCGCCTCGACGGTACGGTCCCCGACGGTGTTGCGTTGACAGACGACAGAGGCGTGATCGTGTCGTGCTACAGGCCGGACCGCATCGTGCACATCGATCGCGACGGCGGCGTCGAGACGATCGCGGAGGACCCGCAGGGGACGATCCTGTCCGCGCCGACGAACGTCGCCTTCGTCGGCGACCGGCGCGACCGGCTCGTGTCCGCGAACCTCGGCCGCTGGCACCTCACGCTCCTCGACGTCGGCCTGCGCGGCGTGCCGCTGCACCACCCCGAGCGCTGGGCGGCCGATACTTGAGCAGCTTCGTGCCGCGCTACTACGAGATCGAGCAGGCGCTGCGCGGGCGGATTGCGGAGCTCGAGCCGCACGCGCCGCTCCCGTCGGACGCGGAGCTGTGCGAGGAGTTCGGCGTCTCGCGCATGACCGCGCGCGGCGCCGTGCAGCGGCTCGTCCACGAGGGCCTCGTGTACCGCGTGCCCGGCCGCGGCACGTTCGTCGCGGACCGCGCGGCCCATCGCTCGGCGACGCACATCCTCTCCTTCAGCGACGAGATGCGGCGCAAGGGCCGCGAGCCGAGCTCGCGCGTGGTCGAGAGCGGCCGCCGCCCAGCGACGGAGGCCGAGCGCGAGCGTCTCGGCGTCGACGAGGTCGTCGTCGTGCGCCGCGTGCGGCTCGCAGACGGCGACCCGGTCGCGCTCGAGACGGCGGTGTTCCCTGCGCGCGTCGCGGGCGTGCTCGGCGACGACCTCGAGCGCGTCTCGCTCTTCGAGGTGCTGAGCAAGGCCGGCACCGTGCCGACCGCGGGCCGCGCGACCGTCTCGGCGGAGTCCGCGACGGAGGACGAGGCGCAGCTGCTCGACGTCGCGCCCGGCGCGGCGCTGCTCGTCGAGCGGCGGCTGATCCGCGACCAGGACGGCGAGCCGCTCGAGCTGACGGAGAGCCGCTACGTCGGCGGGCGCTACGGGCTCGACGTGGACTTCGAGGTCGAGCTGCCGCAGTGAGCATGACGGAGACGATCGTGCTCGAGCACGGCGACCTGCGCGTCCACGTCCTCCCTGCCCGCGGCTTCGACCTCGGCGTCGCGACGTTTCGCGGCGCGAGGTTCTCGTGGTCCTCCCCGCTCGGGGAGCTGCCGTGGCAGGGCGACTTCGCGCGCTCGTTCGGCGGCGGCCTCGTGACGACGTGCGGCCTGCGCAACGTCGGCGCGCCGTCGGAGGGCCAGCCGCAGCACGGCTGGTACAGCTCGCTACCTGCGCGCGAAGTCGAGGTCGACGGCGCGATCGCGCGTGCGCGCATGGTCGAGGCCGATGTGCCCGGCGAGACGCTCGAGCTCACGCGCGAGATCCGCCTCGACGGCGGCGTCACCGTCACCGACACGACCCGCAACCCCGGCGCGCGCGCCGTGCCCGCGCCGCTCCTCTACCACGTGAACCTCGTCTGGGACGAGGTCGACGTGGACTCGGACGAGGTCGTGCCTCGCGACGACGACGCGGCCGCCGGCGCCTGGCACAGCGAAGGCGGCCCCGGGCCGGAGCGCGTGTACGAGCACCTCGGCGCCTCGCAGGCGGTCGTCTCGACCGGCGGCGTCCGCGTGACGGTCCGCTCGGACCTCCCGAGGCTCTGGCAGTGGATCCATCCCGACTACGGCGTGCTCGGCATCGAGCCCGCGAACTGCTCCGTCCTCGGCCGTGCGCACGACCGCGCGGAGGGCCGGCTGCCGGTGCTCGGGCCCGGCGAGGAGCGCACCACCACCCTGACCATCACCGCGGAGGCGAGATGACGAAGCAGATCAACGACCTGAAGGCCGGCGTCGTCGGCACGGGGTTCATCGGCGTCGTGCACGTCGATGCGCTCCGGCGGATCGGCGTCGAGGTGACCGGCGTCGTCGGCTCGACGGCCGAGCGCGCACGCGCGAAGTCGGTCGCGCCCGTGTACGAGAGCTACGAGGCGCTGCTCGCGGACGAGCGGGTCGACGTCGTGCACCTCACGACGCCGAACCACCTCCACTACCCGCAGGTCAAGCAGGCGCTCGAGGCGGGCAAGCACATCGTCTGCGAGAAGCCGCTGGCGATGACCGCCGCGGAGAGCGCCGAGTTGCTCGAGCTTGCGGAGCGCAGCGGGCTCGTGCACTGCACGAACTTCAACATCCGCTTCTACCCGATGGTGCAGGAGGCGCGTGCGCGCGTGCGCGACGGCGCGGTCGGCGAGGTGTGGAACGTGCACGGCGGCTACCTGCAGGACTGGCTGCTCCTCCCAACCGACTGGAACTGGCGGCTCGAGCCCGACAAGGGCGGCGGCCTGCGCGCGGTGGGCGACATCGGCTCCCATTGGATGGACCTCGTGCAGTTCGTGACCGGCCTCGAGATCGAGGCGCTCTTCGCGGACATGGCGACCGTCATCCCCGTGCGGCAGCGGCCGAAGGGCGAGGTCGAGACGTTCGCGGCCGCGACCGACGTCGAGCGCGAGGACGCGCCGATGTCGACGGAGGACCTCGCGCACATCCTGCTCCGCTTCAAGGGCGGCGCGCGCGGCTCGTGCGTGATCAGCCAGGTGAGCGCAGGCCGCAAGAACGCGACGCGCTTCGAGGTCGACGGCTCGGCCGCCTCGCTCGCGTGGGACGGCGAGGCGCACGAGACGCTGTGGCTCGGACGCCGCGACGCGCCGAACGAGATCCTGCTTCGGAACCCGGCGCTGATGTCGGCCGAGTCGCGGGGCACGACCTCGCTCCCGGCCGGGCACGCCGAGGGGTTCGCCCACACGTTCAAGGAGCTGTACCGCGCCGTGTACCGCGCGGTTGCGGCGGGCGAGCCGGGCGACGACTACCCGACCTTCCGCGCCGGCCACGTCGAGAACGTGCTCGCCGAGGCCGTCGCGCAGTCGAGCCGCGAGGAGCGGTGGGTGGAGGTGGCGCCGTGAAGCTCGGGCTGATGACGGCCGCGTTCCCGGACCTCACGCTCGAGGAGGTCGCCGCGTGGAGCGCCGCCAACGACTACGAGATGCTCGAGGTGGCGTGCTGGCCGTCGGGCGGCGGCGAGAAGCGCCGCTACGCGGGCGTGACGCACATCGACGTCGACGCGCTCGACACGGGAGCGGTGCGAGACACGCTCGCGCGGCACCGGCTCGAGATCTCGTCGCTCGCGTACTACCCGAACAACCTGCACCCGGACGACGCGCACCGGTCCGAGGTGAATGCGCATCTGCTGAAGGTCGTGGACGCCGCCGCGGAGCTCGGCGTCTCGATCGTCGGCACGTTCATCGGCAACGACAAGGACCGCCCGCTCCCGGAGAACCTGGAGCGATTCCGGCGCGTGTGGCCCGAGCTCGTCAAGTACGCGGGAGACAAGGGCGTGAAGATCGCGATCGAGAACTGCCCGATGATCTTCTCGTGGGACGAGTGGCCGGGCGGCGCAAACCTCGCGTGGTCGCCGGCGATCTGGGAGCAGATGTTCGAGGCGATCCCGGACGAGAACTTCGGGCTCAACCTCGACCCGTCGCACCTCGTGTGGCTGATGATCGACTACGAGCGCGCGGTCTACGACTTCGCCGACCGCATCTTCCACGTGCACGCGAAGGACCTCGAGATCCGCCGCGAAGGGTTGTACCGGCACGGCACGCTCTCGAGCGGCATCGGCTGGCAGGTCCCGCGCATCCCGGGTCTTGGCGAGGTCAACTGGTCGCGCTACATCGCGGCGCTGCACGCGGTCGGCTACGACCACGTCGTCTCGGTCGAGCACGAGGACCGGCGCTTCGAAGGCGACGAGGCGTCGGTGAAGCGAGGCTTCGTGATCGCGCGGAACGCGCTGCGGCCTTACATCGCCTGACGCCCGTTCGACCTGTCTCCTCGGGACATGTCGGGCTCTGACCCCGACATGTCCCGAACGGACAGGTAATTCGTGACAGTTCTGTGACTTCTTCGGCGGCAGCGCCGGCCCGCGGGTACGGTCGAACGAATGCCTCGCAGACCTCGTCTCCAAGCGCCTGATGTGCTGTACCACGTGACGAGCCGCGGCGTCGACAGGCGCGACATCTTCCTGGGCACGCGCACGTACGTCGCGTTCCTCGACATCGTCGATCAGACCGTCGTCCGGTACCGCTGGATCTGCCATGCGTACTGCCTGATGCGGAACCACTTCCATCTCGTCGTCGAGACGCCGCAAGCGAACATCAGCGCCGGGATGCAGTTCCTGAAGGGCGAGTACGCGTCGTGGTTCAACTTCACAGTCGGACGCGAAGGAGCGCTCTACGAACGGCGTTTCCACGAAGTCGTCGCCGAGGACGAGGCGCACGCGATCGCGCTCAGCAGGTACGTCGCCCTCAATCCGGTGCGGGCCGGCTGGG
>JBKPLI010000138.1:0-24030 GCA_046731555.1 Actinomycetota bacterium
GGAGGCTTCGGTTCGCCGCGAGGACGAAGGTGACCGGGTTGACGGCGGCCACCGCGTGGATCCACCCCTGCAGCAGCTCGAGCGGCACGTACACCGGCGCGAGGAAGAGCAGCATGAAGACCGGCGTCTGCATCAGCGGGCCGGCCTGGACCGAGCGCACGCGCATCGCGATGCCCATCGCCCACATCACGCCGGCGACGTTGCAGAGCAGCGCGAGGCCGTAGACGCCGAAGAGGTCGAGCCCGCTGCCGCCGATCTGCATCCGCGCGATCAGCGCCACGATCGTCAGCACGAGCGCGATCAGCAGCCAGCGGATCCCGGCCGCGATCGCGTAGCCGGCGACGAGCCCGCGGCGGCTCGGCGAGGCGACGAGGAGGCGGCGTGCGAAGCCCTGCTCGAAGTCGCGCGCGATCGAGAAGCCGGTGAACACGCCGCCGAACGCGGCCGACTGGAGCAGCACGAACACGAACTGGAACGCCGTGTAGCCGCTCGGGTAGGAGAATCCCGGGACGTGCCGCAGCCGCGACAGCCCGCCTGCGAACGCCATGAAGTTCATGAGCGGGAAGAGCATGGGCGGCAGGAAGAGCGACGGGTTCTTGCGCAGGATCGTCAGCTGCCGCCACGCGAGCGCGAGTGCCACCGAGACCCCGCTCACGTGCGCGCCATCCTCACGCGCAGCTGCCGCGCCGACAGCGTCATCGCGGTCGCAATCAGTGCGATCGCAAGCGAGAACCCGAGCGCGAGCGCCTGGAGGTTCCAGCCCTGGATCACGAGCGAGCGCAGCGCCTCGATCATGTAGCTCACCGGGTTGAGCGTCGCGACGTCGCGGAACCAGTCCACCTCGATCAGGTTCCGCGGCAGGTTCATCGACGAGATGAACGTGAAGAAGAAGATGAGCGGGAACTGCGCCTGCACGCCCTCGGTCGAGCCGGTGCGCAGCGCGAGCCAGAGGCCGAGCGCGCCGAAGCCGACCGCGATCAGCACCGCGAGCAGGAGGAGGACCATCGCGCCGGCTGCTCCGCTGTCGAGCCGCACCCCGGCGGCGTAGCCGACCCCGAGGTAGAGCACCGCCTGGATCGCACCGAGCCCGACCGCGCCGCCGAGCTGGCCGAGCAGCAGCGCGGAGCCGCGCATCGGCGTCAGCGCGAGGCGGTTCAGGAAGCCGGTGTCGACGTCGCGCGCGAGGTCGACACCCGCGATCCCCGACGCGAACAGCGCGCCTTGGATGAACGTGAACGGGATGAAGAACGCGAGAAAGGATTCCGTCGGGAAGCCCGGCAGGTGCGTCGCCGCGCGCAGGCCGTTCGCGTTCACCGCCATCAGCATGAGCGGGAAGAGGAGCGGCGGGATCACGACGCCGGGCTGCCGGATCGTGCGCACGAACGACCGGCGCCCGATCAGCAAGATCTGCTGGACGAGGGGGCTCAGCCGGCCTCGGCTTCCTGTTGTGCGCCCTCGAGCGAGCGCCCCGTCTTCGCGAGGAAGACGTCGTCGAGCGTCGGCTGGTGCAGGTTGATCGCCGCGGCGCGCAGCCCGTTCGCGTCGAGCGCGCGCACGACGTCGGCGAGCCCGCCGTGGCCGTCGAGCTGCACCGCGGCAGCGCCGGGCCGCGCCGGGGTCTCGTCGCCGAACGGCGCGAGCACGTCGACGAGCTGCCCGCGCAGCTCCGGCTCCTCGGGCACGATCTCGACCGTCGGCCGCCCGATCTCGGCCTTCAGCGACTCGGGCGTCCCCTCGGCGACGATGCGGCCGCGGTCGATGATCCCGACGCGGTCCGCGAGAACGTCGGCCTCCTCGAGGTACTGCGTCGTGAGGAACACCGTCACGCCCTCGTCCTTCGCCAGCCGCGCGACCTCGTCCCAGAGCGCCGAGCGGCTCTGCGGGTCGAGGCCCGTCGTCGGCTCGTCGAGGAACAGGATCTGGGGGTCGTGCACGAGTGCGAGCGCAAGGTCGAGGCGCCGCTTCATCCCGCCGGAGTACGTCCGGATCTTGCGGTCGGCGGCGTAGACGAGGCCGACGCGGTCGAGCAGCTCCTCGATCCGGGCCGCGCGCCGCGCGCCGCGCATGCCGTGCAGCGACGCGGCGAGGCGCACGTGCTCGCGACCCGTGAGGAAAGGGTCGAGCGCCGCCTCCTGCAGCGCCGCGCCGATCGCCCGCCGCACCTGCGGGCCCTGCTTCACGACGTCGAAGCCGGCCACCCGCGCCGTGCCGGCGGTGGGCGGGAGGAGCGTCACGAGCATGTGAACGGTGGTGCTCTTGCCGGCGCCGTTCGGGCCGAGGAACCCGTAGATCTCGCCCGGCTCGATCCGCAGGTCGATACCGTCCACGGCGTGGACCTCCTTGAACCGCCGTACGAGCCCCTCGACCTCGATCCCCTGCGTCGCCCGCGCCACGCTCGAAACCTAGCTGCGCTCGGCTACACTTGAGGTGTCAATGAATCTCGTCTCCGCACCGGCACGGCTCGACGCCTGGGTCGGCTTCCTCCGCTCCCACGCCGCGATCACGCGGCAGCTGAACGCGGATCTGCTGGCCGAGCACGGGCTCACGCTCAACGACTACGAGGTGCTCCTGCACCTGTCGCGGGCCGACGACCGCATGATGCGGCGGGTCGACCTGGCGGCGAGCGTGCTCCTCACGGCGTCGGGCATCACGCGCCTCCTCGACGGCCTCGAGCAGGGCGGCTACGTCGAGAAGGTGCGCTGCCCCTCGGACGCCCGCGTCTCGTACGCGAGGCTCACGGCCGCGGGCATGTCGAAGCTGCGCGACGCGTCGAAGACGCACCTCGCGGGCGTCGACGAGCTGTTCAACGCGCAGTTCTCCGAGGACGAGCTCGTCACGCTGACGGACCTTCTCGGCCGCCTGCCGACGACGGGCGCCGAGTGCCCGGACGTGCGCCGGGCCGCCTGCGGCCCCGACGCCTGAGTCAGTCGAACCAGCGTCCGCGCCGGCTCGAGCCGAACTCGCGCTTCTCGGCGACGAGCTCGACCGACGGCTCCGTGAACGTGCCGGTCGGCGACGGCCCCGAGAAGAAGTCGACGTCGACGCGGCCGACGCGACCCGCGCCGAACTCGATGTAGCAGGAGCCGCGCCCGTCGTACGGCGATGCCTCGCCCTCGTTGCGGAGACGGGCGAGGATCGACTCCGCGACGACACGTGCCTGACGCTCCGAGAACACGCCGGCCTTCGGCGTGCCGACCGTCGCGACGTCGCCGACGGCGTAAACGCCGGGGTAGCGCGTCTCGAGCGTCCGGCCCTCGACGGGCACGTAGCCGTCCTCGGCGAGGCCGCTCGCGAGCACGACGTCGGGAGCGCGATGCGTGGGGACGCCGAGGAAGAGGTCGTACGGCAGCTCGTTGCCGTCGTCGCACACAACCACGCCGCGCGTGCCGTCGAGCGAGGCGACGCGCTTGCCCGGCACGAACTCGATCCCGCGCTCGGCGAAGGCCGCGAGCAGGCCGGCGGAGGTGTCGGGCGACGGCGGGATCGGCGTGCCGAACGGCATCACGAGCTTGATGTCGCAGCGGTCGCGGTGCCCTCGCTCCGAGAGGTAGTCGTGCAGAAGGAGCGCCGCCTCGCTCGGCGCCGGCGGGCACTTGAACGGCGCAGCGCAGACGCCCACGACGGCGCGTCCCTCGGTGAACGTCGGGATGACGTCGGCCAGCCGCGCGGCGCCGGCGACCGAGTAGAACTCGTTCCCGTTCTCGAGGAGGCCCGGCGTTGCGTCGAAGTCGTAGTCGGCGCCGAGCGCGACGACGAGCACCTCGGCGTCGTACTCGCCGGCGTTCGTGGTCACGCGCCGCGCTTCGGGGTCGATCACGGTCACCGTCTCCCGCACGAAGCTGATCCCGGGCTTCGCGAACTCCGCGTACGGCAGCCGCACGGCGTCGAGCGACGTGCGCCCGAACATCACGTCGAGCTTCGAGTAGCCGAAGACGAAGGCGTCGCCGCCCTCGATCAGCGTCACGTCCGCGTCGGCGCCGAGCTCGTCTGACAGGACGGTCGCAAGCTCGAGCCCGGCGAAGCCCGCGCCGAGCACGAGGACGCGCGTCTCCATCGGGCGACCCTACTGCGTCGTCGCACGTCGACGCTAGCGGGGCTGCGCGGCGATCTCGGCCGAGATGACGTCGCCCGCGCCTCGGAGGTCCTTCGCGAGCCGCCGGAACGGGCCGTCGGTCGCGAGCAGGTCGTCGAAGCGGCCGCGCTGGGTGATCCGGCCGTGCTCGACGACCAGGATCTCGTCGGCGCGGCGGACGGTCGCCAGGCGGTGGGCGATGATGATCGACGTGCGGCCGCGCAGCAGGCTGTCCAGCGCGCGCTCGATCAGCACCTCGGTCGGGCGGTCGATGTTCGAGGTCGCCTCGTCGAGGATCAGGATGCGCGGGTCGGCGAGCAGCGCGCGCGCAATCGAGATCAGCTGTCGCTCCCCCGCCGAGAGGCCGGCGCCGCCCTCGCGCACCTCGTGGCCGAGGCCGGCGGCGAAGCGGCGCGCGACGCGGTCGACGCCGACGGCGCGCGCCACGCTTTCGACCTCCGCGTCCGTCGCCTCCGGGCGCGCGAAGCGGATGTTGTCGGCGATCGTGCCTGCGAAGAGGAACGGATCCTGCAGCACGACGCCGAGCTGGCGGCGGTACGCCCGCAGCTCGAGCTCGCGCAGGTCGACGCCGTCGACGCGCACCGCGCCGTCGTCCGGATCGTAGAAGCGCCCGATCAGCTTCGCGGTCGTCGACTTGCCGCCGCCCGACTCGCCGACGAGCGCGAGGCAGCCGCCGGGCGGCACACGGATCTCGATCCCGTGCAGCACCGGGTCGCGGCCGTACGAGAACGTGACGCGGTCGACGTGCAGGTCGCCTTCGATGCGCCCCGGCTTGCGCGAGTCGGGCCGGTCCTGGATCTCGGGCTCGGTGTCGAGCACGGTCGTGATCTTCTCCATCGCCGCGCCCGCCGACTGCAGCTGCCCGTACAGGTCGGACAGCTCCTGCAGCGGCTGGAAGACGAAGTTCAAGACGAAGATGCTCGAGACGAGCGTCCCGATCGTGAGCGAGCCGTTGTCGATCAGCTGCGCGCCGACGAACAGCACGCATGCGATCGCGATCTGGCCGAGGAACTCGATCCCCGGGAAGAACCACGAGTTGAGGAGCTGCGCGTTGCGATTCGATTCGAGGTTCGCGATGTTGTCGCGGTCGAACTCGGCCTTGAATGCGCGCTCGCGGTTGAACGCCTGGATGACCGCCATGCCTGCGACCGACTCGGCGATCTGCGCCGTCATCCCCGCGATCGTCTCGCGCACCTTCAGGAACGCCGCGTGCGAGCGCACCTGGAACCAGCGCGTGAGCACGAGCGTGGGCGGGAGGATCACGAGCGCGACGAGCCCGAGCCGCCAGTCGAGCACGAAGAGGCCGACCACCGCCGCGACGAGCATGAGCGAGTTCGCCACGAGCGTCGCGAGGCCCTGCGAGAGCACGTCCGAGAGCGCGTCGACGTCGGAGGTCAGCCGCGCGATGATCCAGCCGGCCTTCTGCTGCGAGAAGTAGCGCAGCGAGAGCGACGTCAGGTGGTCGAAGAGGTCGCGCCGCAGGCCCAGCACGATCCCCTGGCCGATCTGTGCGAGGCCGCGGATGAGCGTCGTCTGCAGCACCCACGCGGCCGCGTTGACCGCGAGGTACAGCACGACGTCGCGCTCGAGGACACCTGTGTCCTTGGCGCGCATGCCGTGGTCGATCGCATGCTGGACGATCACGAGGCCGACGATCGGTGCCGCCGCCCCGCAGATCGCGACCGCGGACAGGAACGCGACACGCGCCTTCTTCCCGCGCAGGTACCTCGCGAGCCGCGTCAGGCCGGGACGCTGTTTACGCGGCAATGACTTCCTCCCCGAAGAGCTGCGCGAACGGGCCGTCGACGCGCAGGAGCTCGAACGGCCTCCCGTCCTGGACGATCACGCCGTCGTCGAGCACGACCGCGCGGTCCGCGACCTGCACGGTCGAGAGCCGCTGCGCCGCGATCAGCACGGTGCGGCCCGCGAGGGCGGGGCGGAGGTTGTCGACGAGGTGCCGCTCCGTCTCGGTGTCGACGGCCGACATCGGGTCGTCGAGCACGACGATCCGCGCGCCCGCGATGAGGGCGCGCGCGAGCGCGACGCGCTGGCGCTGGCCGCCGGAGAGGTTGACGCCGCGCTCGCCGATCAGCGTGTCGTAGCCGTCGGGCAGGCCGGCCGCGAAGTGCGCGACGCCCGCGGCTTCGCACGCCGCGACGACCTCCTCCCACGGCGCGTCCGGGCGCGCCGCCGTGAGGTTGTCGCGCAGCGGGATCGAGAAGAGGATCGGCCGCTGCGTGACGATCGCGACGGTGCGGCGTAGCTCCTCGAGCGGGAGGTCGCGCAGGTCGACGCCGCCGAGCAGCACGCGCCCGTCCGTCGGGTCGTAGAACCGCGGCAGCAGGTTGAGGAGCGACGTCTTGCCGGCGCCCGTCGGGCCGCAGACAGCGACGATCTGCCCGGCCGGGATCTCGAGCTCGACGCCCGAGAGCACCTCCGACCCCAGGCCGTACGCGAAGTGCACGCCGTCGAAGCGCAGCTCGGACGTCCCGGCGGGCACGGGTGCCGTCTCGTCCCGCTCGGGGACGCCGCGGATGTTGTCGAGCCACGCGAAGCTGCGCGACGCCGAGGCGGTTGCGCGCTGTGCGAGGTTGATGATCCAGCCGAGCGCCTCGAGCGGCCACACGAGTTGGAGGAGCAGCGAGTAGAAGAGGAAGAACTCGCCGTAGGTGAGCTGCCCCTGGATGACGTCGCGGCCGCCGAAGAGCAGCACCGCGGCGATCGACAGCGTCGGCAGGAACAGCAGTCCCGGCAGGAACGACCCCTCGACGCGCGCCTGCCGCAGCACGCCGTCGCGCACCGCCTCGGCCTTCTGCGCGAACCGCGCACGCACGTCGTCCTCGCGCCCGAACGCCTGCACCATCTCGATGCCGACGACGGCCTCGTCCGAGGCCTCGGTCACGTCGGCCTTCAGCTGCTGCACCTGGCGCGAGATCGGCATCACCCTCCGCGCGAACACCCACGCGAGGATCGCGACGAGCGGCATCGCGACGAGCGCGATCGCGGCCAGCTTCGCGTTCACGGTGAAGAGCACGGCCGTGACGCCGCAGATCATCATCAGCGACTGCGCGCCCTGCACCATGCCCCAGCCGATGAAGTAGCGGATCGGGTAGAGGTCGTTCGTCGCGCGCGAGACGACCTGGCCCGTCGCGTGCCGGTCGTAGAACGCGCGCGGGAAGTAGAGGTACGCGGAGTACAGGAGCTCGCGCATGCGCGCCTCGATGCGGATGCCCACCCGGGCCGTCGCGTAGCGCCGCGTGAAGTTGATGCAGAAGCGCAGGAACGCGAGCACCACGACCGCGACGATGTACGGCCACAACGGGTCGCGGATCCCGCTCACCGGCGCGATCGAGTTGTCGATCGCGTGCCGGATCAGGATCGGGATCGTCAGCGAGACCGCGCTGTAGCAGAGCGCGCAGACGAGGCCGAGCGAGACGAGTCGCCACTGGGCACGCCAGAGGCGGAACAGCCCCTTCGCGGTGGGCCAGAAGGGGTAGTCGGGAGGGTCGACGACGGGGTCGGGCGCCTGCACCACCGCAGGCTACCGGCCGCGCAGTGCGGGGCTAGGCGGGTGCGGGAGCGGTGCTGTTCCCGCCGCCGAGAGCCCACCTGAGGCCCTGGACGGTCCACCCGGCGAGCGCGAGCACGATCAACCCGGTGACGATGAGGATGAAGAACAGTTTCCGCTTCATGTGGGCAAGCCTAGGTCGCGGCGCACGCCGCCACATCGGCGGCGCGGACGATTCGGTCGTCGTCCTCGGGGATGATTCGCCCTCGGCCGGACGGCGGTTCGTCCGGCCGAGGGCATGAGGCGCTATGGGATGTAGGCGAGGTCCTCGGGGACCATCGAGGTCGGCGTCTCGAAGATCGGCCCGGCGCCGTCCGGGTCGATCGTCGTCGCGCCGTCGCTCGCGAAGAACGTCGCGATCTGCTGCTGCGCGGCGAGCGCGAACGGCGCGCCGGCGCCCGCGAGGTTCGTGAGGAACGTGTGCGGGTTCTTCGAGATCGCGGGGTTCGCCGCGAACGCGAGGTCGTTCCGGTAGAGCGTCGCCCGGTCGGCGAGGTGCCCGGCCCGGAGGATCGCGCTCGTGGTCGGGTTCGGCACGGTCTGGTCGCCGCGCGCGAACTGGATGATCGTCCTGTCGTGGTCCACGTACGGGGCGTACGCGGCCGGGTTCGCCGCCTGCTGCGCCCACTCGGTGCGGTCGATCAGCTGCTGGATCGCCGCCTGGTCGGGCGTCGCGGTCGCGAGCGGCTGGCCGCGGAGCGGGATGTTCTCGTTGAAGTTGTTCAACCCGGCGTTGGGCACCGCGTTGTACAGCGGCGGCGACCGCGTCAGCAGCGAGAGGCCGACGAGGATGCGGAAGCTCGGCGACAGGCGCGCGATCTCGATGATCGGCCCGCCGGGCACGTTCGGCACGCCGGCGCGGATGTCCGGCTCGAGGCCGAGCAGCTGCACGCCGTAGATGCCGCCGAACGACTGGCCGGAGTAGTAGATCCGCGAGGTCGAGAGGTCGCTCGTGCCGTCCGCGTCGACGTCGACGCCGGCCTTCAGGACCTTCACGAGCTGCATCAGGTCGATCGTCGTCTGACGCAGGCCGTCGCGGTTGCCGATCAACGCGTTCGCGCCGACCGCGCTGACGCCCTCGGTCGAGTCGATCGTTCCGTTGCCGTCCTGGTCGATGCCGCGGCCGCCGAGCGTGAACGTCACGCGTTCGCCCGTCGTGCGGGTGACCGTGTACGTCCCGAGCGGGCCGCCGCCGTGGCCGACGACGTTGATCGCGATGGTCGCGATGCCGTTCCGCGCGAGCGTGCCCGCGACGGCCGGCGGCGCGCCGTTCTTCCAGTCGGTGAAGCCGTGCCCGAAGATCGCGACGGGCCAGCCGCCGGCGGGCGCGACGCCTGCGGGCTCGAACAGCGTGAACTCCACGTCGTTCATGCCCTGCGCGGCGGGCGTCCCGGTCCGCGTCCCGACCGCGGGGATCACCTTCGCGGCCGTCTCGTAGTCCGGGGACGCGTACGTCCCGAACGAGAGCCGCCCGACGCCCGTGAGGAGCGGGAGGATGAGCGCGCCCGGCTGGAACGTCGACGTCCCGATCTGCCGCTGCCACGCGACGGAGGCGACCGACGCGAGCGGGAACACCGTGCGCTCGCCGGACGAGCCGAGCGTGAAGCCCACGCGGTCCGCGTGCAGCTGCGCCCGGATCTTCTCCGAGATGGCCGTGATCGACTGTGTCGTGAACACGCTCGCGTCCGCGATCTGCGACGGCACGACACCGCCGAAGAGCGCGAGCGGGAGCGACAGGACCACCTCGAGCCCGTACGCGCGGGTGTCGCGGTCGCGGAGGAGCAGGTCGGGGCGGAACCCGTCGAGCGGCTTCCCGTCTGCGTCCTTCACGCCGCGCGTGACGACGAGCAGGTACCGCGAGTGCTGCTGCAGCTGCTCGTCGCTCTCGAAGTGGATCGTGTTCGCGCCGGGCTCCCAGACGACCTGGTTGATCCCGACCTTGTGGCCGCCGGGGCCGACGAGAAAGACGGTCTCGCTCGTGACCGTCGCGGGGTCGATGGGCGCCGAGAACGGCACGGAGATGCGCGGCTGGATGTTGAACCCGTCGAGCTGGTTCAGCACCGCCACGTCGTTGCAGTCGGACGGGTTGGTCGCGCAGTTCGGCTGCGGCAGGTTCACGCGCACGCCGGTCAGCTGCGTGTTGTCGTGGACGGTGAAGAGATTGCTCGGGAACGGCTGCCCGGCCTTGACGGCTGCGAGCGCACCTCCCGGGAAGGCGAACGCGAGGACGAGCAACGCGCCGCGGATGGCCCAACGCATGCGAGGTTCCCCTTTCTCTCCCTCTTGGCCGGACCGCGCGACGTTACTCCCGGTAGCAGCCGGGGTCAACCGACCTCGGTCGCGTCAGACGAACGCGCTCTCGCCGGTGAGAGAGCGGCCGATGATGAGCTTCTGAATCTGGCTCGTACCCTCGTAGAGCGTCGTCACGCGCGCGTCGCGCAGGTACTTGCCGACCGGGTACTCGTCGACGTAGCCGTAGCCGCCGTGTACCTGCAGGGCCGCGTTCGCCGCGCGCACCGCGACCTCGGAGGCGTAGTACTTCGCGTACGACGACTCCGCGGTGTGCGGCCGGCCGGCGTCGGCCGCCGCGGCCGCGCGCCACACCATCAGGCGTGCCGCCTCCGTCTCGACCGACATGTCGGCGAGCAGCTCCTGCACGAGCTGGAAGCCCGCGATCGGCTTGCCGAACTGGCGCCGCTCGCGCGCGTAGGCGACCGACGCGTCGAGGCACGCCTGGGCGATCCCGACGCAGCCCGCGCCGAGCGAGATGCGGCCGTTGTCGAGCGCCGACATCGCGACCTTGAACCCCTGGCCCTCCTCGCCGAGACGCGCGGAGTCGGACACGCGCACGCCGTCGAGGAACAGCTCGCCGGTGTCCTGCGAGCGCAGGCCGAGCTTGCCCTTGATCGGACGCGCCTCGAAGCCGGGCGCGTCCGTCGGCACCACGAAGCAGGTGATCCCGCGCGCGCCGGCGTCGCCCGTGCGCGCGAACACGAGCGCGACGGACGCCCACGTGCCGAGCGTGATGAAGATCTTCTGGCCGCTCAAGACCCATTCGTCGCCGTCGCGCACCGCTCGTGTCTCGAGCGACGCGGGGTCGGAGCCGACGCCCGGCTCGGTCAGCGCGTAGCAGCCGAGCAGCTCGCCGGTCGCGAGCCCGGGCAGCAGCTCGGCGCGCTGCGCGTCCGTGCCCCACTTCGCGACCGTCTTGCCGTAGAGGCCGTTCGAGACGGAGACGATGCCGCGCACGGACGAGTCCGCGCGCCCGATCTCCTCGACGACGAGCGCGTAGGAGACCGTGTCGAGCCCCATGCCGCCGTGCTCCTCAGGCAGCGCGGCCGCGAGGAAGCCGACGTCCGCGAGCTGCGCGACGATCCCGCGGTCCATCTCCTCCGCGCGGTCCCAGTCGCGCGCGTGCGGGACGAGCTCGCGGTCCGCGAATGCGCGCGCGGTCTGCTTCACGAGCTCCTGCTCGGGGCTGAGCGTGAACTCCACGGGACCGCGGAGGCTAACCGTGCGTGAGGCTCTGCAGCTGCGTGAACACGCGCTGCAGGCGCGGCGGGAGCGTCGCCTCCTCCTCGATGCGCACGGTTCGACCCGCGTACGTGATGCGATACGTGTAGCCGTCCGCGATCGGCGCGTCGGGCTCGTAGACGCGGTCGAGGGTCGCGAACCGCGCGTCGGCGAGCGCGTTGCGGAGCGCGGCGAGCTTCGCGGCGGGGAGCTTCTTCTTCGCCGCGTAGCCGTCGGAGCTGATCGTCCCGTCGCGGTGGACGGCAAGGTGCTTCTCGATCGAGGCGAAGCCGCCCGTGCGCTGGAAGCTGACGACGATCGGTGACCCGGCGCCTCCGGCCGGTCCGGCCAGCGAAGCGACTGCGACGACGCCGACGAGGAGCGCGCGCATCACGGCCGGAAAGGTAGCCGACCTCCGAGTAAGGTCGAGCCGGTGATCGAGCTGCGCCAGGCCCGTCGCGAGGATGCGCCCGAGATCGCGGAGATCTGGCGTCTCGGCTGGCGCGACGGGCACCTCGGGTTCGTGCCGGACGAGCTCGTCGAGGCGCGGACGGACGAGTCGTTCCGGACACGAGCGGCCGCCCGTGTGGGCGACACGACCGTGGCCCTCGCCGACGGCGCGGTTGCAGGCTTCGTGATGGTCGTGGACGACGAGGTCGAGCAGGTGTACGTCTCGCGCAACCACCGCGGGACGGGCGTCGCGGCCGCGCTCATCGCCGAGGCGGAGGCTCAGGTGCGCGCGAACGGGCACGCGGAGGCGTGGCTCGCGGTCGTCGCCGGCAATGCGCGGGCGCGCGCGTTCTACGAGCGCTCGGGCTGGCGCGACGACGGGCCGTTCGACTACGCGGCGGCGGGCGACGACGGGCCGATCACGGTCCCGTGCCACCGCTATGCGAAACCCGTTTGACGCGAGATACTCGCGCCGTCCGGCCGTGTGAGAGGTGGGCGGGCGGCGGGGGGACAACTGACGGTTCCTGCCCGCCGCTCACCGGATACGACCCCGGCGAACGCCTACCCGCGGGCGGGGACGCGAAACGGGATGATGCGCTCATGCCGCTGCTCGACCGCGACGACTCGGTGCTCGTGGTGGTCGACGCGCAGCCCGGCTTCCTCGCGCGCGAGTGGTTCGCCGACGCCGACGTCGCCGCGGCGCGCAGGGCGCTCGCGCGCATGGCGTGGCTCGTCGCGCTCGCGGCACGGCTCGGCGTCCCGGTCGTCGCGACGGAGGAGGAGCCGGAGCGGAACGGCGCGACGGACGCGGCGGTCGCGGAGGGCTTCCCGCCCGGCACGCCCGTGCATCGCAAGCCGACGTTCGGCCTCACGCGCACGCCGGAGATCCTCGCCGCCGTGCGCGAGACCGGGCGCGGCACGGCGGTGGTGGTCGGCTGCGAGACGGACGTGTGCGTCGCGCAGTCCGCGGTCGGCCTCGTGGACGACGGCTTTCGCGCGGTCGTCGTCGTCGATGCGACGTTCTCGCCCGGGGGGATGCACGCGCGCGGCCTCGACCGGATCGTGGCCGCCGGCGTCGAGCGCAACCACGCGAAGGGCGTCACGTACGAGTGGCTCTCCTCGGTGGAAGCGGCCCATGCCGTGCTGCGCGCGCTGCCTCCGGCGCCGTTCCGGCTCTAGAGGCGTAGGGTCGCCTCGAGGCAACGACCAGGAGGGGGAGCCATGCGCGCGAGACGGACGTCGGTCGTCGGGACGATCGCGGGGTGCTGCTCGCGCTCTGGGCGGGACCGGGGTGGGCGGCGGGCGGCTTCTCGCCGGGCGCGCCGGGCCTCGGCGACCCCTTCTTCCCGCTCGCCGGCAACGGCGGCTACCAGGTCGACCACTACGCGCTGAACCTCGACTACCAGCCGGCCGCGAACGAGCTCGACGGGACGGCGCTGATCGTCGCGCGCACGACGCAGGGACTCTCGCGCTTCGACCTCGACCTGCGCGGCTTCGTCGTTGCGAGCGTGCTCGTCGACGGGCGGCGCGCGTCGTTCGCGCGCGACGGCCAGGAGCTCGTGATCACGCCGGCGCGGCCGCTCGCGGCGCGGCAGCCGTTCACGGTCGTCGTGCGCTACGCCGGCGTCCCCGAGGTGATCACCGACCCAGACGAGTCGATCGAGGGCTGGGTGCCGACGAGCGACGGGGCCTTCGTCGTCGGCGAGCCGCAGGGCTCGCCCGGCTGGTTCCCGGCGAACGACAACCCGCAGGACAAGGCGACGTTCGACCTCGCGCTGACGGTGCCCGAGGGGATCACCGCGATGGGGAACGGCGTGCTCGTCGGGCGCTTCCCGCACGGCGGCCGCACGACGTGGATCTGGCGCGAGACCGATCCCATGGCGCCGTACCTCGCGACCGCGACGAGCGGCGCCTTCGACCTGCGCGTCTCGAGACTGCGCGGCGGCCTGCCGTCGTACGTCGCGGTCGACCCCTCTCAGGCGGCCGAGGCTGACCCGGTGCTCGAGCGCATCCCGGAGATCGTCGACTTCTTCAGCGACCTGTACGGGCCGTACCCCTTCAACGCCGTCGGCGCGATCGTCGACGACGCGCCGGACGTCGGTTACGCCCTGGAGTCGCAGACGAAGCCGAACTTCCACCAGGCGCCGGACGAGGCGACGCTCGTCCACGAGCTGTCGCACCAGTGGTTCGGCGACTCCGTGACGCTCGCGCGCTGGCCCGACATCTGGCTCCACGAGGGCTTCGCGACGTGGTCCGACTGGATCTGGGACGAGCGCCACGGCGGCCCGACCGCGCAGGAGACGCTCGACGCGATCTACGCGCTGCCCGCGACGCGCGGCTTCTGGAGCCCGGCGCCGGCCGCGCTGCCGGGACCGGAGGATCTCTTCGCGAGCACGGTCTACATTCGCGGCGCGCTGACGCTGCAGGCGTTGCGCGAGCGGATCGGCGACCGCGACTTCTTCCGGCTCCTGCGCCGCTGGCACGCGGAGAACCGGAACGGCAACGTCACCACCGCGGACTTCGTCGCGCTGGCCGAGCGCGTCTCGCACCAGCAGCTCGACCCCTTCTTCGCGAACTGGCTCTACGCGCCGGGCAAGCCGGCGCGCGAGGCCGCGGTCGAGGCGGCCACGCGGGTCCCCGAGCCGTCGGTCGCAAGCCGCCGGGAATAAGCCGGCGGCTGCCGGGTCTTGGGGAGCATGACCACCAGGCTCCTCGAACTGACAGCGACGCTCTACGGCGTCGGCGCCGCGGCGGCCGTGCTGCTGCAGCTCCGGCAGATGCTCGAGCGTCGCAGCTCGTGCGACGTATCGGCGCGGTTCTTCGCCGTGTACACGGGCGGCTACGTGGTCTGGCTGCTGTACGGGCTGAGCATCGCGAGCATGCCGCTGATCGTCGTCGACGTGGTCGGACTGCTCTGCGGCGGCGCGACGCTCGCGGTCGCGTTGCGGCTGCGCGGCTCGCTGGTGCGGCCGTCGACGTGGACGCAGTGCGACTTCGTCGTGCCGGCGTAGCGCCGAGGGTTTCGCGCCGACGCGTCGAAGCTCGTCGTCCTGCGGTGACCGGCCCGGAGACCGACTTCGTCGAGCGCATCGACCGCTACGAGCGCCGCGCCGCACGCGCGAAGCTCACCCGCGACATCGAGCCGCTCAGCCCGGAGCTCGTGCTCGTCGCCGACCCGGACGACGCGGCGGGTGCGCGCCTCGCGCTCCCCGAGCCGCCGTCGTTCGAGGCGTGGCTCCGCGATCTCCGCATGCGCGAGAGCTGGGACGACGTCACCGAGGAGGCGCGGTCCGGACGCCTGCCGGGCGTGCTCTTCGGGCTTGCGTGCGCGTTGAACGCGCTCATCCCGCTCGCGCTCGCCGCCTGGCTGCGCTAGCCGAGCGCGCGCTCGAGCGCCGCGCGGTCCGTCGGTGCGCCGTGCGCCGGAAGCACGAGTTCGACCGGCAGGTCGAGCAGCGGGCGCAGCTGCTCGGCGACCTGCTCCCGCGTGACGTTCTTCCGCCCGCCGAGGTTGATCGCGAAGCCCTCGCCGAAGTCGGCGAGCGTGTCGCCGGCGACGACGGCACGGTGCTCCTCGATCCAGAGCACGAGGTCGTTCTGCTCCCGCCCCGCGAACGCCTGGACGCCGAACGGCAGCCGGTCGCCGCCGCCGTACAGGTGCGCGTCGCCGCCGCCGTCGACGAGCCACCGCGCGTCGGGGCTGCCGCCGGCCGCCTGCTCGGGGGTGACGCCGAACTTCCGCACGAGGTCGTCCTGCGTGTCGGGCGCCGGCAGGAACACCGGCACGCCGAGGCGCTCGACGAGGCTCCGCGCGTCGCGCTCGTGCCACGGCGCGGTGAGCACGACCACAGGCTCGCGGTGGGCCGCGCGTTCGAGCAGCGCGTCTGGTACTGCCAGCGGGTCGAAGAGGATCAGCCGCGTGCCGTCGTCGAGTGCGCACGACGACACCTCCTGCGGCCACCGCTGGCCCGGCCGCCACTCGGGGTGCGGGGCCTGCCAGTGCCAGAGCCCGGCCCGTAGCTCGCGCACCGCGCAATCCTACGGCGCGACGGTGCTGAGGCTCGCCTGCGTGCTGGCGCCCGCGGTCGCCGTGACGACGGCGACGAGCGCGTGACCCGCGTCCGCCGCGGTGACGACGTACGCGGCGCCGGTCGCGCCGGTGACGGCGGTGCAGAGGCGGCCGTTCGCGTTGCAGCGCTGCCACTGGTAGGCGTACGCGGTCGGCGGCTGGCTCCACGTCCCCGCGCTCACCTGGAGCGTCTGACCGGCGGTGGGGGTGCCGCTGATCGTGGGCTGCGCGGTGGTGTAGAGCGGCGCGGCCGGCGCGGCGACGGGCCCGACGAGGCCGGCGTAGCCGCTCGTCGTCCCCTTCGTGTCGGTGGCGCGGACGGTCAGCCCGATCGTGCTCCCGACATCCTTCCGCACCTCGGTGTAGGTCGGCTTGGTCGCGCCGTGGATCGACATGCAGTGCGCGCCGGCCGGGTCGCAGCGGTACCACTGGTAGGCGTACTGGATCGTCCCCGTCCCCGACCACGTACCGGGCGCGGCGGTCAACTGCTTGCCCTGCTGCGCGTAGCCCGTGACGGTGGGCCGCGCGGAGATGGTCGGCCCCGGGGGAGCCGGCGGCGCGGGCGCGGTGCCGCCGACGCGCGGCGTCGCGCGGCTCAACACGGCGAGCGCGGTCGACGCCGACTTCGCCTGCACGATTGCGACGAGCGCGTGGGCGACGTCGCGCGGGACGACGGTGTGCGTCGCGCCGGTGTCGCCCGCGATCGGCGCGCAGCCTCGCCCGTTCGCGTTGCAGCGGAGCCACTGGTAGGCGAAGGACTTCGGCGCCGGGCTCCACTTGCCCGGGTCGACCTGCACGTTCGCCCCGACGGTCGGCGTTCCGGCGACGCTCGGCTGGGCGACGGAGACGAGCGCCGGGCGCGACCAGGCGATCGGCCCGATCAGGCTCGCGTAGCCGTTCGTCGAGCCGGCCGCGTCGGAGGCGCGAACGTTCAGCGCGAGCGTGTGCCCGACGTCCCCGGCGACGAGCTTGTGCCTCGGCGCGGCCGCTCCGCGGAGCAGCTTGCAGCCGCGACCCATTGCGTCGCAGCGGTACCACCGGTAGACGTATCGGATCGTGCCCGAGCCTTGCCACGAGCCGGGCGTCGCCACGAGCAGGCTCCCCTGGGTCGCCTCGCCCGCGATCGTCGGGGCGCCCGCGAGAACCGGGCCGGCTCGCGTGCCTCCGGGGCCGGCGACGGCGGGCACCGCGAGGAGAAGGGCCGCGACGACCGCGCCCGGGAGGAAAGCCGACCGGCGGCGAGAAAGTGCCGAGACGTCTGCCGGCGCCACATACGACAGTTGCGCGGCGACCGGGCGAACTCCTGCCCGCGGGACGCGATCCCGGTGCGGCCTCGTCGCGGCCGCGCTCACGGTCGTCCTCGCCACGCTCGTCTCACCGGGCTCGAGTCTCGCATCGAAACAGATGCTCGTCGGCCTGTTCGACGACGCCTCGACGTACGGCGCACCGGCCTCGACGTTCCCTCTCCTGCAGCGGCTCCACGTCCAGGTGGTGCGGTTGACGCTCACGTGGGGCGGGCGCGACGGCGTCGCGAACGACCGTCCCGCACATCCGAACGACCCGGCCGACCCCGCGTACCACTGGGCGCGCTACGACCGCGCCGTCGAGGCGGCGAGCCGCCGGGGCATGGAGGTCCTCTTCACGATCGTCGGCACGCCGGACTGGGCAAACCGGCGGCAGGGTCCGCGGGTCGCGCCGACCTCGCCGCTCCCGTTGCGCCAGTTCGCCTCGGCTGCGGCGTTGCGATACAGCGGGACGTTCCTCGACACGGCGAGCGGTCGGATCCTGCCGCGCGTGAGCATGTGGCTCGCGTGGAACGAGCCGAACAACTCCGTCTTCCTGCGCCCGCAGTTCGTGCGGTCGAACGGCCGCTGGCGCTTCGCGGCCGCGGAGGCCTACGCACGCATCTGCAACGCGGTCTACCGAGGCGTGCACTCGGTCGGCGGCCCGGAGCGCGTGGCGTGCGGCGCGACCGCGCCGCGCGGGTACAACGATCCGATCGCGGCCCGTCCCTCGACGGCGCCGATCGCGTTCATCCGCGCGGCCAAGAACGCCGGGCTGCGCAGCTTCGACGCGTGGGCGCACCACCCGTACTACTCGTTTCCGCGCGAGATGCCGACGACCCGGCTCAGCGATCCGCACGGCGTCGGCTTCGGCGACATCGACAGGCTGACGAGCGTGGTGACGCAGCTCTACGGCCGCAAGCCGATGTGGATCACCGAGTACGGCTACCAGACGAACCCGCCCGACACGTTCTACGGCGTCAGCTGGGCCACGCAGGCCGCGTACCTCCGCGAGGCGTACAGGATCGCGCGCGCGAACCCGCGCATCGACCTTCTCACGTGGTTCCTGCTCAGGGACAGCCGCTCGATCGCCGCCTGGCAGTCGGGGCTGATCACCGCGAATGGACGCACGAAGCCGTCGTTCGCGACGTTTGCGAGCCTCCGCGCGACCGGCCCTCCCTGAGCCGCGACGGCCCGAACTCCTCGGCGGTGAGGTAGAAGACACCAGTCCTCCCCCTCGCAGGGTGGGGCTGCCCGCACTGTCGAGGGAGGCGCGGGGACATAGCGTGACTTGCATGAAGGTCGCGCTCCGCACCCGCTCCGGAATCGCCGAACTGGGCATGGCAATCGCCCTCTACGCCGTGTACGAGATCGTGCGCGGCTTCGGGTCGACGAGCCTGGCCGGGGCTCGCTCGCACACGGCTGACATCGTCGCGCTCGAGCGCCACCTCGGCTTGTTCGTGGAGCGCGGTGTGCAGCAGGGCGTCGAGAACCTGCCGGCGGTACCGATGCTGCTCGGGTTCGCGTACATGTCGCTGCACTTCGGCGCCACGGCCGCAGCGCTCGTCTGGGTGCATCGCAGCCACCGCGACCGCTTCCCGCTCGTGCGCACGACGCTGATCGTCTCCACGGCGGTCTCGCTCGCGATCTACGTCCTCTATCCCGCGGCGCCGCCGCGCCTCGCAGGCATCGGCTTCGCAGACACCGTGACCGAGAAGTCCGGGATCAACTTGAGCTCCGACGCGCTCGGCAGCCTCTACAACCCCTTCGCAGCCGTTCCGAGCCTGCACTTCGGGTACGCGCTGCTCGTCGGTGTGACCGTTGCCGTGCTCGCCCGCCGTCGCTGGGTGCGCTGGCTCGGTGCGAGCTATCCGCCGTTCATGCTCTTCACGATCGTCGCGACCGGCAACCACTTCATCTTCGACGCCGTCGCCGGCGGGCTCGTGGTCGTCATCGCGTACCTCGCGTCGCGTGCTCTCGTGCGCGCAGGCTCCACCGCCGGATCTGGGTCGCGCAGCGCGATCGGTGCTACCGTCATCGGTGCACCTTCGCTCTCCGCGTGAGCGCTGTTCTGGTCTCTTCCGGCGTTTCGCGTGTCGCGGCGAAAGTGCGAGAGGAGGCTCGATCGAGCTTCCGGCCCTGCACAGAGTCAGGAGCCCTCATGGACGCGACCACCGGACGAGGCGATCGCGGCGGCGCGCGCATGCACGGCGAACCCGCATCGACGCCGCTTCGGCTCTGCGAGCCTTGCGACGCCGATCTCGAGGCGACGCGGGAACAGCTCACGACTCGACTCGAGCACCTGCGAGAGCAACTGCAGGCGCGAGAGGACGATCAACGGCGCGGCGCCGAGGAACTCGGTCGTCTCCGCCACGAGATCAGCCTCGTCCGCGCCCGGCTCCGCGAGGCGCCACCCGACGACGAGCTCGACAGCCCTGACACACACTGACGACCCAGGGCCGCGGTGCGAGTCGTGGCCACAGAGAGGGTGACGACGATGGCGACGAGAAAGCAACGACTGAGAGCGGCAGCATCAGGAGAGCCGGCACCGCCGAACGCGAAGCAAACCAAGAAGGCCGCGAAGACCAAGAAGACCTCGCGAGGCAAGTAGGGCGAGCGAGCGCTGCTCGTTACGAGGTCGCGGAGGCAGCGCGTAGGGCGTCGAGCGTCTCGCCGATGAGCGCCGCGAGCTCGCGGATGTGCTGCTCGTCGTCCTCGTCGAAGTCACGCCCATCGCTCTTGTCACTGAGCTGGAGGAGACCGTAGCTTCGGCCGTCCTCACCACAGACGCTCGAGGCGAGCCAACCGCGCATCGGCGGATGCTCGGCCGTCACCGGCTCGAAGTTTCGGAACTGCGGATGGCTGACGACTTCCGCCTGCGTGAGCCGCACCACCTCGCCCGGCGGGATCGCCATCCCGTGCAGACCGAAGCCGCGGGGATCGACCCGAAAGTCGCGGTAGCGCTCGTACTTCTCGCTGAGGCTGAAGTACTTGCGCGCCTTCGTCGCGTCCTCGTCGACCCAGAGCTTGAGCGCAGCCTGCTCGGCACCGGTCAGCGCGCGAGCGATGAGGCGGGTGCGCCTGAGGAGCGCGTCGACTCGCTCGGCGAGCTTCGTCTCATCACCCGAGATGCCGAGGTGAGGCGCGATCTCGATGCCGACTTCGCCTGTGTGCACCGTCCAAGGGCTAACGCCAACGGCGATGGTTTGCAACTCCTACACGTGCCGCGCGTCAGCTGGTCGAACTGCGAATAGAACTGGACTTGCGCGGATTTGCTGGGTTAGCCTGGCCCCGAGCCACGCCCTGTAGACGCGCAGTGGGTGCGCGCCGCCGGGAACCGGGAGGGGCCTTGTTCCGTCCGCGTCTGATGTCAGCCTCTGCGGCGCTGATCGTGGCCTGCTGCGTCGGTGTCGCCGCCGCCGCGCCGCCTGACGACGTGGAGCAGGTGACGACGACGCTCCCGACGCTCAACCCGGGGCAGACCGCCTGGGTCTCGACCCTCTGGCGCGGCGCGCCCACGGACGCGACGGCGTTCGAGTTGACCGCCGACCCGCCGAAGGGGATCACCGTCAGCTATCCGGAGAACACCGGCGGGTACTCGTCGCTCTACAAGCAGTCGACGTTGCTTGCCGACGACACCGACTACGCGGCGTTCAAGGTGCAGGTCGGCGACGACGTCGTCGGCGAGCGGACGATCAAGCTGAGGATCACGTATCGGCTCACCTCGGAGGACAACTGCGGCGGGAACGGCAACGGCAACAACGGCAACGGGAACGGGAACTGCGGCGGCAACGGCAGCAACGGCCGCGGGAACGGCCACGGCAACCAGCGAACGAGCACGGCACCGACGACAGCCGCGCCGACGACGACAATCGCGCCGACAACGACGGCCCCGACGACGACCGCGCCCACGACAACGGCGCCGACGATGACGGCCCCGACGACAACCACGGCCACAACGACGGCGCCGACGACAACAAACCCGACGGCAACCGCGCCGACGACAACGGCTCCGGCAAACCCGAAGAAGAAGGGCGGGAACGACGGAACCTCAACAACGGCGACGGCGGCCGCGATCCTGATCTCGGCAACGGCGGCGCCGGGTGGCGGCAACAAGAACAACGGCGGCGGAAACGACAACGGCAACAACGGCGGCGGGAACGGCCAGGGCAACCAGGGGAACGGCAACGGCGGCGACCGCGAGGTGACCCGCAATCTGAAGGTGACGCTGCCGGTCGTCGCGTTCGTAGGCCCGACCCTCGAGCAGGTCACCACCTCCGTCGGCCCGATCAAGGCTGGGACGGCCGCCTGGGTGGACGTGTCCTACAAGGCGAACAAGCCGGGCGTGACGAACGCGAAGCTGACGGTGAAGCCGCCCACGGGTGCGCAGATCATCTATCCGAACGAGGGCACGTCGACCGGCTTCGCCGAGGACACCACCCTGTCGGTCGGCGAGACCGACAGCGCGAGCTTCAAGGTCGATACGGGAACGCTCCAGCGTGGCAACCACACGCTGAGGCTCGACCTCGCCTACGGCACCGGGCAGCACCTGCCGGGAACAGTCACGCTGGCCGTGAGCTGATGCGGCTGTGGGTCATCATCGGCGTGGTCGTCGCCGCCGGGATCGCAGCCGCCGCGATCGTGTACGCGACGTGGCCGTCGGACTCAGAGTCGAGCTCGCTCGATCCGCAGGTCGCAACGGCCTACGTGAACGCGCAGGCGAACGCTCTCTGCCTCGTGCAGACGAAGTCGTTCCCGACGCAGGCGAAGCTTGCAGCCGCCTACGAGGAAGCGCGGCAGTCGTCGAACCTGTCCGCGGACGAGATGGCCGAGGCACAGGACGCCGCCGAGCAGGACGAGGCGCTGCGGACACGGATCAGCGAGCGAGTCGACGCGATCTGCGGCTGAGCCCGGCCGCGCGCCGCACCACGGCGCAACCCAGCGAGTCGCAGTAGCCGACCAAGCAGCCGCATGCCGATCGCCACTGCGACTCGCTGAGTGGCGCTGCGTGGGAGACGCTGCGACTCACCCAACGACAGAGTGGCGCTCAGCTGCCGGCGTTGCCCCGTCCGAAGGTGGGGAGAGGTCCAGCACTTAGGCGAGGGACGGGTCGCGAACCGATCGGCTAACAGTGAGCGTTCCGGCTTCGTGCCGAAACCTCGTGATGGTCGGCTCCGACCGAGAGAGACGGACTCGTGTGTCGATCAGTGAGCTTCCACGGGTGCGGCCCGCCGGTACGGGTGGCTCCGACTAGCCTGATTGGTGAGTCGGGAGACCCCGCCGTAGACGACCCTGGCGACATGCTCCCGGAGACCCGGCACGATCGCCGCCTCGGCGCGGCCTGGCACCGCCTTCTTCGCGACGAGGAGGGCGTCGCGCTCGTGCTCGCGATGCTCACCATGCTCGTGCTGACGATCAGCCTGACCACGGTGATCTTCGTCACGGCGTCGGGCGCCCGCGACGCGCACCGGACGAACGCGGGGCAAAAGGCGTACGGACTGGCCGAGTCCGGGATCAACAACGCGCTCGCCGTGCTGGTCGAGAACTACGAACGTGGACTCGTCGGCGCGTTCCCGGGCGATCCAACCTTGCTGCCGGCGCGGCAGACCGTGTACGGAAGCGGCAGCTGCACGGCGCCGGCGGACAACTGCGTCACCTGGAGCGGCACGCTCGCCGGGCCGCTGGTCTCCACTCCGTCGGCTCCGTGGAAGTACGAGTGGCGGCTCACGGCCACCGGTTCAGTGCGGAATCCGACAGGGCCGGGTGCCGCGGCCGTCACCCGTACTGCCACGGCCGTCGTCCCGGTCGTCATTCCAGCGACGTCGCAGGCGAGCGGAACCGGGCCGCTGAACTTCCTGTACTCCGGCGGCGACATGTGGTTCGAGAACTCGGTGCACGTCAAGGCGCCGCTGTACGTGACGCGCGACCTGCACCTGGAATCGACAGCGGTGGTCGACGGAGCTGCAGAGAAGGCGGCGATCGGGCGCGACCTCTACCTGAAGAGCCCACAGAACCAGATCGGACTCACCGGAGGCAGCGATCCGCGGATCGCCGAGCTCCACGTCGTGCACCAGTGCTCTGGGAAGAAGAACCCTGCGCTGCACAACTGCGGCCCGACGAACGCCGAGTGGGACGCCGACAACCTTTTCGCGACGGTGCACGACAACGTCATTCCGCCAGGCCCGCCGCCGTTCATCTCCTTCATGCCCAAGCTGACCTGCTGCTCGCCCTTCGGCGGAACGATCGCTCCGTCCGGCCCTCCGTCGGGACCGCCCGACACCACGAGCAACCTGGGCTACTGGTACCAGAACGCCGATCTCGGGCCGCTCTCGCCCTGCACGACGTCGACCGGCTCGCCGCCCAAGTTCGACACCGCGAGCGGGGTCCCGGACAACTCGATCAACTGGAGCGCGACGCCCACCACGGTGCTCAACCTGACGCCCGGCGCGTCCTACACGTGCAAGTCGACGGCGGGCTCGACGACCCTGGGCGAGCTTTCCTGGAACAACACCACGAAGCTGCTGACCGTCAAGGGAACGATCTTCATCGACGGCAGCATCACCATCGCCCCGGGCTCGGTCGCGAGATACGAGGGTCAGGCGACGATCGTCGCCTCCGGGACGTTCGGGATGAAGAACAACTCGATCTGCGCCACTCATCCCGGCTACACGGGCGCCTGCGACTACACGGGAACGTCGCCCTGGGATCCCAATCAGTCGGCACTCGTGATCGTCGCCGACGGTCTCGACGGCGCCGGCTCCGCGCAGGGGCAAGGCAGCGACTTCGACCCGGGCGACGGAATCCACCTGAGGAGCTCGGAGTTCCAGGGCGCACTGATCGCGAACCACACGATCACCACCGACACGACCTCGCAGATGCAGGGGCCGATGATCAGCGTCTACGACGGCGTGTTCGCCGGCCAGAGCAACGACCTGATCTTCCCGCCGATCAGCTTCGCGCCCTCGGGCGGCGGCGGGATCATCAGCGACCCGCCCAAGCCGCAGCTCTTGTCGCCGCGGAACTACGGAGGCGGCTGACATGAGCGATGTCGCCC
>JBKPLI010000139.1:0-5635 GCA_046731555.1 Actinomycetota bacterium
CGCCGTGCCCGTGACGACCGGCGGTGCGGTGTTGGCGGGCGCGACCTGCGACGAGGCCTCGCCGCGGGTCGCCGCGAGCAGCGCCGCGCACGCGAAGGCGGCGGCGAGCACGAGGGCGAGAACTGTGCGCGTTGCAGTCCGTTGCACGTCCAGTACCTCCTTTCGCGCGGGCGGTGCCTCGCCCACGCGTTCGGGTCCTCGATTCCTGGACGCCCCCCGCGGACAGCCTACTCACGTCCCCGGTCGCGTCCCTGAACCGCGCGTCGGGAAAATCCAGGGCTTTCACCGGTTGTGGACACCGGTGGGTGCGGCCGTAGCCTTGGGCCATGCCGAACCCGCGCTCGCTCGCGCGTGCGTGCGCCCTGCAACCGAGGCGGACGCTGCTCGCGTGGCTCGCCGTGTTGCTGCTCTCGTTCGCGTGCATCGGGACGATGCTCGACCTGAGCTCCGAGGGCGACCTGACCGGCAAGCCCGAGTCTCGCCGCGCGGAGGAGCTCGTGTTCGCGAACCGGCTCTTCGAGCAGCGTCCGGTGACCGAAATCGTCGTCGTCCGCTCCGAGCGGCACACGGTCGGCGACGCCGCGTTCGGCCGCTATGTCGCCGCGTTCGCGGCCGAGGTCGCGTCGGGTCCCGTGCAGATGGAGCAGGCCGGGGAGCGCCGCGTCTCGCGCGACCGGCACGCGCTCGCGGTGCCGCTGACCGTGTTCGGCGAGCCGGGGCCGCTCGAGGACGCCGTCCGCTCGCGCGCGCACGACGCCGACTTCCGCGTCGCGGTCTTCGGCGACGAGATCGTGAACGACGACTTCGACGAGCTCTCGCAGCACGACCTGAAGAAGGGCGAGCTCTTCTTCGGGCTGCCGGTCGCGCTCGTGATCCTGCTGCTCGTCTTCGGCTCCGTCGTGGCGGCGCTCGTCCCGCTCGCGATGGCGATCGTGTCGATCGTCGTCGCGCTCGGCCTCACCGCGATCGCCGCGCAGTTCACCGACCTCTCGATCTTCGTCGTGAACATGATCAGCGGCATGGGGCTCGCGCTCGGCATCGACTACGCGCTGTTCGTCGTCTCGCGCTACCGCGAGGAACGCGCGCGCGGTCGCGAGCCGCTCGACGCGATCGAGGTGTCCGGCGCGACGGCGAGCCGCGCGGTGCTCGTGAGCGGCAGCGCGTTCGTCGTCGCAATGGCGGGCATGCTGATCGTCCCGCACACGGTGATGCGGAGCCTCGCGCTCGGCGCGATCGTCGTCGGCATCGCGTCGGTCGCCGCCGCGCTGACGCTGCTGCCCGCGCTGCTCGGGCTGCTCGGCGACCGCGTGAACGCCGTGCCGCTGCCGTACATCGGCCGCGCGGTGACCGAGAGCGCGGGGAGCGAGGGCCGGTGGTGGGCGCGCATCGTGCGCGCCTCGATGCGCCGCCCGGTCGTGACGCTCGTCGCGGCGACGGCGGCGCTGCTCCTCGCGGCCGTTCCGGTCCTCGGCCTGAAGACCGGGTCGGCCGGCGTCAGCACCCTCCCCGACCGCCTGCTCTCGAAGCAGGGCTACCTCGCGCTGCAGCGCGACTTCGCAGCGTCCGGGACGAACCGGGTGTGGGTCGTCTTCGACGGGCGCGACCCGCGCGGTGTCGCTGCGGTGGTCGCCGCAGTGCGCCGCGAGCCCGCGTTCGGCCGGCCGTCGACGCGCAACTCGGGCGACGTGACGCTCGTCTCGTTCCCGGTTGCAGGCGACTCGACGGGCGAGCGTGCGACGGACGCAGTGCGCCACCTGCGCTCGGGCGTCATCGCGAGCTCGACGGACGTGCCGGTGCTCGTCGGCGGCGACACCGCGGCGGAGGTCGACTACCAGAACGTCATGCGCGACTACATCCCGATCGTGTTTGCGTTCGTGCTCGGGCTGACGTTCGTGCTGCTGACAGTCGTGTTCCGCTCGATCGTG
Source organism: Actinomycetota bacterium (assembly GCA_046731555.1). GTDB lineage: Bacteria > Actinomycetota > Thermoleophilia > Gaiellales > Gaiellaceae > PALSA-600. The sequence goes on from JBKPLI010000139.1 coordinate 1,926, forward strand.
ATCGCGTTGAAAGCGATCGTCCTCAACCTGCTCTCGGTCGGCGCCGCGTACGGCCTGCTCGTGCTCGTGTTCCGGCACGGCTGGCTCGGCTTCGAGCAGGTCGACCGCATCGAGCCGTGGGTGCCGCTGTTCCTCTTCTCGGTCCTGTTCGGACTCTCGATGGACTACCACGTGTTCCTGCTGAGCCGCATCCGCGAGCGCGTGCTCGCCGGCGAGAGCAACACGGACGCGGTCGCGCGCGGTGTGGGCACAACGGCGCGGCTGATCACGGGCGCGGCCGCGATCATCGTCGCCGTCTTCGTGGGCTTCGCGAGCGGCGACCTCGTCCCGTTCCAGCAGATGGGCTTCGGGGTCGCCGTCTCGCTGATCATCGACGCCACGATCCTCCGCTCGGTGATCCTGCCGGCCGCGATGAAGCTGCTCGGCGAGTGGAACTGGTATCTGCCACGCTGGCTCGAGTGGCTGCCGCGCGTCGCCGTCGAGTAACCGTCGAGCCCTGGAACCCCGAGGCGGGCGTCACCGTGCTCGAGCCGCCGGGCCGCGGCCGCGGCTGGTGGGCCGGTTGCCCGAGCGTGCTCGACGACGGCGACCGCGTACTGCTCGCGTACCGCCTGCGCCGGCCGCGCGGCCTCGACGACGACCGCGGCTACGAGTGCCGCATCGCCTCGAGCATGGACGGCGTGCGCTTCGACGACGTGTGGACGATGACGAAGGGCGAGCTGCGATCGACGTCGATGGAGCGCCTCTGCCTCCGCCGCGTCGGCGGTCGCTACCTCCTCTACGTGAGCTACGAGCATCCGGACGACGGCCGCTGGCGCATCGACGTCTGCGCGGCCGAGCGCCCCGACGCGTTCGACGTGCGCGACGCGCGGACCGTGCTCACGCCCGCCGCGACTGGGACGGACGCGGTCAAGGACCCGTACCTCGTGCGCGTCGGCGACGAGTTGCTGATGTACGTCTCGACGTTCCTGACCGCGGCGGCCCCGGCGCCGACGTCGCTCGCGGTGTCGACCGACGGCGTCGCGTACGAGTGGCGCGGCACCGTGTTCGACGTGGGCGCAGGGTGGGACGGCTACCAGGCGCGGCTGTCGGCGGTCGTCCCGACGCGGGACGGCTTCGTCGGCTTCTACGACGGCGCCGGCTCGCCGGACGAGGACACGGAGGAGCGTCTCGGGTTCGCGCTGTCGGACGACGCGCGCACGTGGGAGCGCGTGAGCGCCGACGCGCCGTGGCTCGTGTCGCCGCATGGGTCGGGCTCGCTCCGCTACCCGGACGTGCTCGTGCGCGACGGCGAGTGGTGGGTGTACTACGAGTACGCGCGCGCGGACGGCTCGCACGAGCTGCGCCTCAACCGCATCCCCGCGCCGTGAGCCGGTGGTTCGACGAGATCCGCCGCCTCGACGCGGAGCGCGACCACCAGCGCATCGTGTACCTCGACGTGTGCTTCGAGTTCCCGTGGGACACGACGCGCGCGCTCGAGTTCGCCCTCTACCGCACCTACGCCGTGCCGTCGATCGGTCGCCTGCTCGCGCAGACGGGCGAGCTGACCGAACGCCCGCAGAAGCGCTACGACGACACCGATCTCATTCTCTCGACCATCTGCGAGCACGGCTACGACTCGCGCGAGGGCCGCGCCGCGATCCGGCAGATGAACCGCATCCACGGCCGCTTCGACATCTCGAACGACGACCTGCTGTACGTGCTCTCCGCCGTGACGTTCGAGCCGATCCGCTGGAACGAGCGCTTCGGCTGGCGCCCGCTGCTCGACGTCGAGCGCGATGCGACGTTCCTCTTCTGGCGCGCGGTCGGCCGGCTGATGGCGATCCGTGACGTGCCGGAGAGCTACGACGAGTTCGAGCGCTTCAACCGCGACTACGAGCGCCGGCACTTCGCGTTCTCGCCCGAGGGCCGCGCGGTCGGCGTCGCGACGCGCGACCTCTTCCTCTCGTGGTTCCGTGCCCCGCGGAGGCTCGGCGCGCCGTTCGTGCACGCGCTGATGGACGACGCGCTGCTCGAGGCGATGGGCTTCGAGCCGCCGCCGCGGGCGATGCGCGCGGCGGTCGAGGCGTCGCTGCGCGCGCGGGCGCGCGTCGTCGCGAAGCTGCCTCCCCGGCGCGAGCCCCGGCTGAGAACCACCAGGCGAATTCGCAGTTACCCTTCGGGCTACGAGCTCGACCAGCTCGGACCTGAGGCCCTGTAGCTCAGAGGACAGAGCGGCAGCCTTCGAAGCTGCGTGCGGAGGTTCGATTCCTCCCAGGGCCATTTCGACGGTAGCCGCCAGGCTGAATCCGCGTGGTTGAGCGGGACAGTCGCCTCGGAATGGCCCTGGGCTCCACCCGCGGCGCTTCCGTCTCCGACTCCACCGTCCAGGGCACCGCGTCTCCTGCCGTGGCTGGGGCCGGACGGCGTGACGGCGACCTTACTACGCTGTGGTTGCGATGAGTCCGGACGGGGATTTCGCGGGCAAGGTGGCGTTCGTGACCGGTGCCGCGAGCGGTATCGGTCGCGCCGCGGCGCTCGCGTTCGCGCGTGCGGGTGCCGCGGTGGTCGTTGCCGACGTCAGCGAGGAGGCCAACGAGGAGACCGCCAGCTCCGTCGAGCAATCCGGCGGTCGGGCGGTTGCTGTGCGGTGTGACGTGACCCGTTCGGAGGACGTGCAGGCGGCGCTTCAGCGGGCCATCGAACTGTTCGGGCGTCTCGACGCCGCCTTCAACAACGCAGGTATCGAGCAAGAGATCAGACCTGCGGCGGAGACGCCGGAAGAGGAATGGGACAGGATCATTGCGATCAACTTGCGGGGCGTCTTTCTGTGTCTCAAGTACGAGATCCCACTCATGCTCGAGCAGGGCGGCGGCGCGATCGTCAACACGTCGTCCGGGGCGGGGGTGAAGGGCTTCGGCAACGGTGTCGCGTACGCGGCCTCCAAGTTCGGCGTCGTCGGCCTCAGCAAGTCCGCGGCGCTCGACTACGCGGGGTCGAACATCCGCATCAACGCCATCTGCCCCGGCATCATCGACACCGCGATGATGCAGCGCTTCAGCGGCGGCACCCCCGAAGGCCGTGAGGCGGTGATCGCGCAGGAGCCGATCGGGCGGATGGGAACACCGGAAGAGATCGCCGCCGCGGTCGTCTGGTTGTGTTCGGACGCGGCCTCGTTTCTTGTCGGCCACGCTCTGGTCATCGACGGCGGGCAGACGACATAGCCGCGGCTTCCTACCCCGTCGCCGCCGCAACGGTTCGATCTCGTCGTGTCCTACAACCCGGCATATGACATCTGCCGGTTCGATGGTCCGCTGCGCGTGATCGGTCTTCCGGGAGAGGTGTGGGAGGAGCGGCAGGGGGTCGTCTACATCAACGGCAAGATGCTCGTCGAGCCGTACATCCGCCCGGGACGGCGCGACCGCCGCACGCTCTCGCTGAGCGACATCCGTCCGCGCGGAACGCTGCGACGGATACCGCCGAAGAAGTATCTGCTGATGGGCGACAACCGCGCCCATGCCTGCGACTCGCGCAGCACGGGCCTCGTCGAGTTCCGGACGAACTGGATGACCAAGGTCGTCCTGATCGCAAACTTCATGGGCGAGCCGATCGGGCTCCCGCCACGTGGCTACTACTGCTCGCCGCGGTCCGCCGGAGCCGACGTGCGCAGCGAGCGCGGCGTCGTTGCTCCGATGCCCTGCGACTGACCTGGCTGCCCGTGCCGCGCAACC
>JBKPLI010000140.1:0-6989 GCA_046731555.1 Actinomycetota bacterium
GGCTGGGACGGCGGCGTCGTCGCGGGCGGCGCGGGAACAGCCGGGGTCGTCGGCGTCGGCGTCGCCGGCGGCGGTGTCGGAGAGACGGGCCGGGCCGCGTCGTGGCCGCGACGGGTCTCGGACTGCGTCGTCGTCTGGGTCGTCGTCTGCGTCGTCGCAGGTTCCGGGGTGGTGCTCGGCGTCGGCGCGATCTGGGGCTGGTCGGGCTTCCAGTGGATGTTGTCGGCGCGCTGCGCGTCGTCGCGGTCGCGGCCGACCGGGGTCGGACGCGCCTCCTGCCGGCGATCCTGCTTCGCGTCGGTCGCAGGCGCGGGCTGCGCCGCCGACGGCGCACGCTCGACGGCGTCCTTGCGGCCGACGTTGTCCGAGTGACCGCGGTCGCCGGACGGGGTCGTCGCCGGCCTCGGCAGATCCTTGTCGTCGGCCTTGCGCAGGTCGCGCCTCGACGACGACGTCACCGGCAGCGGCGCCGGGGTGACGGGCTCGACCTGGCGCGGCTGTTCCTGCGTGGGAGCCGGCGTGGGCGTCGGCGCAGGCGCCGGCGTCTCGGCCGCGGGTTGCACCGGTTGCTGCTCGACGGGCGCCGGTGTGACCGGAGTGGGCGGCGACGCGATCGGCGTCACCGCCGGGCGTGCCTCGTCCGTCGGCGTGCGCACCACGCCGTGGCGCTCGAGCGCGTACGCGGGCGGCGCGGTCGCGCCGGCCTTCGAGACGACGCGCACCTTCGTCTTCGCGCGCGGGAGCGCGCGGCGCTCTTGCTTCGCCGCCACGGGCGCGACCACCGACGCGGGCGTCGGCGTGTGAGACCTGACGCGGTGCGGCGGCGCCGGCTTGTTCGTCGCGTGGTGCACGGCCTTGTGCGTCGGCGCGACGACGGGTTGGACGATGCGCGCGACGTCGTGCCGCACGTCCGGGCTCGCGGCGACGGCACCGGTTGCGGCGACCGTCGCGACGCTCGCGACCACCTTCGCGCCGCCGCTGAAGAAAAGGGTCTTGACAACGGCGAGCACGGAGCCCAGGTCGCCGCCCGCGCGGAGCCGCGAGCGGAGCGTGCGCTCCTTCGGGCGCGTCTCGTCGACGAGGCCGTCCGCGAGCGAGCGGCGCGCGCGGAAGAGCAGCGTCTCCACCGCGGCCTGCGAGAGCTCGAGCTCGTCGCCGATCTCCTTGTACGACAGCCCCTGCCATTCGCGCAGGAGCAGCGCGCGGCGCTGCTGCTCGGGCATGTCCTGCAGGGCCTCCGTGAGCCGGAGGAGCTCGTCGGCGTCGCGCTCGCGCGACGGGAGCACGTCCTGCATCGCGTCGAGGTCGCCGGGCGACTCGACGCGGCGGCGGCGGAACGACGACCGCCGGCGGGTGAGGCACACGTTCTGCGCGATCTTGAACAGCCACGCCGACTCGAACTCGGGCGAGATGCCGCGCTCGAGCCCACGGAAGGCGTTCAGGAACGTCGACTGCGTCGCATCCTCGGCCTCCTCGCGGTTGCCGAGCTGGTGCAGGCAGTAGTTGTAGATCTGCCGCGCGTACCGCTCGTACAGGTCATGCGTCGCCCGCGCCCCGTCTGAGTCGGGTCTCGGCGCAACGGCCGTTGCACGGCCTATGGACGGAACTGCGGCCATTCTCGTCTCCCGACGTACGTGAGCGTCGTCCGCCCACGACGCTCGCGGCTAGTCTCTTGCCCTATCGGCACCCCGTCCAGCGAGGGTTGAGGAATCCTTACATTCTTGTTCGTAAACCTTACGCATGCAGCTCGCGGCCGATCCGGACGAACAACGACTCCAACGCCAGCTGCGGCGCCAGGTTGAACTCCTCCAGGGCGCGCCAGGTCTCGCGGACGGCCTCGGCGGCACGTTCCGCACCCAGCAGCCGCTCCCGGGTCGCGTCCTCTTGTAGCTGATCCAGCCGGTCCATGTGCACCGCGGCCGACGGTGCGCCGGCCGCCACGACCACGAGATCGCGGTACCAGGCGCCGAGCTCCTCGAGCTGGGCGAGCAGCTCCTCGCGCTCCGCTCCGCGCTGCGCCCGGCGCACGCGCTGGTCGGCCTCGCGCGCCGGCAGGTCGAGGTTCTGCAGCCGGACCTCCTCCACCTCCTTCGCCTCGGAGCCGCGCTCGCGCGCGCACTCGAGGAGCGCGGCGGCCGCGTCGGCGGGCTCGAACGCCGAGTCGCGGTAGACGCTGCGCGCCTGCGCGAGCAGCGTGTCGCGGCGCGCGGCCGCCTTCGCGTCGAGGAGCCGCTGCAGCCGGTCGAGCCGGCCGGCGGCGACGCGCGCGTACGCGACGCGGCGCTCCTCGTCGAGCTCGGGCGCGCGCGCATCGACCACCTCGCGCACGGCGCGCTCGGACAGACGTCGGAACGGCACGAGCTGGCAGCGCGAGCGGATCGTCTCCGGAATCGAGCCGAGGTCGTCGGCGACGAGCACGATCACTGCGTACGACGGCGGCTCCTCGAGATCCTTCAACAGCGCGTCGGCCGCGTCGTCGTTCATGAGGTGCGCGCTGAGGACGAGGTACACGCGCCGGTCGGCCTCGAAGGGGCGCATGTGCAGGTCGCGGCGGAGCTCGCGGATCGCGTCGATGCGGATCATCTCGCCGAGCGCGTCGAGCTCGTAGAGGTCGGGATGGAACTCGCGCGCGGTGCCGAGGAGCGCGTGCGCGAAAGCGCGCGCCGTCTCGCGCTTGCCGACACCCGGCGGCCCGTGGAAGAGGTACGCATGCGCAGGCCCGTCGCGCAGCGCGGCCTCGAGCAGGCGCTTCGCCTCGCCCTGCTCCCTAGTTGCCTCGAACGTGCTCACGAACCTGGTCAGCGAGCTCGGTGGCCGGGCGCGTCGCGTCGAGCGGGACGATCCGCTGCGGGAAGATCGCCGCGAGGCCGCGGTACGCGTCGTCGACGGTCTGCTGGAAGTCGGCCGGCTCGCGCTCGATGCGGTCGGGCTTGTCGTCGACGCGCGAGCTCGCCTGCTCGGGCGAGAGCAGCAGCACGAACGTCCGGTCGGGGACGAGGCCACGTGTCGCCGCAAGGTTGAGCTCGAGCACTCGGCCGACCCCGAGCTCGCGGCCGATGCCCTGGTACGCGACCGACGAGTCGAAGTAGCGGTCGCAGACGACCCACGCGCCGCGCTCGATCGCCGGACGGATCACGCGCTCGGCGAGCTCGGCGCGTGCGGACGCGAACAGCGCCGCCTCGGCCCACGGCGTCATCTCGGGCCCGTTGAGGACGAGCTGCCGGATGCCCTCGCCGAGCTCGGTGCCGCCGGGCTCGCGCGTGACGACGACCTCGTGGCCCGCGCCGACGAGCCAGTCGCGGAGCAGGTCGACCTGCGTGCTCTTGCCGGAGCCGTCGATTCCCTCGAAGGTCACGAACATCCGCCGCCTACGATAAGCGCGTGCGAGCGGTCGTGACCGGAGGAGCGGGGTTCATCGGCTCGAACCTCGCGGACGCGCTCCTCGAACGGGGTGACGACGTGATCGTCGTCGACAATCTCGCGACGGGCCGGCGCGAGTTCGTGCCGGACGGCGCAGAGTTCCGCGAGCAGGACGTCCGCGGTGAGCTCGACTTCGCGGGCGTCGACGTCGTCTTCCACCTGGCGGCGCAGGCGGACGTGCAGACGTCGATGCAGCGGCCGTCGTACGACGCGGACGTGAACGTCGTCGGCTCCGTGCGCGTCCTGCAGGCCGCGACCGACGCCGGCGCGCAGATGCTGTTCGCGTCGACCGGCGGCGCGATCTACGGCGAGTGCCCCGAGCCCGCACGCGAGGACGGCGACCCGCGGCCGCTCTCCCCCTACGGCATCGCGAAGCTCTGCGTCGAGCAGTACGTCGCCGGCTGGAACCGCATCCACGGCCTGTCGCACGTCGCGCTCCGCTTCGCGAACGTGTACGGCCCGCGGCAGGACTCGAGCCTCGAGGGCGGCGTCGTGTCGATCTTCCTCGAGCGGATGGCCACCGGGCAGCCGACGACGATCTACGGCGACGGGCGCCAGTCGCGCGACTTCGTGTTCGTCGGCGACGTCGTCACCGCGCTGCTCGCGGCGATCGGCCGCGGCGGCGGGCCGTACAACGTCGGCACCGGCCAGGAGACGACGATCGCGGAGCTGCACGGCGCGTGCGCCGCCGTTGCGGGGGTCGACAGCGAGCCGCGGATCGAGCCCGCGCGCCTCGGCGACGTGCAGCGCTCGGTCTTGAACGTCGACCGCATCGAGCGCGAGCTCGGCTGGCGCGCGCAGACCTCCCTCGAGGACGGCCTGCGGCGCACGTGGGACTGGCTACGCGATCCAGACGCCGCGTGAGAACGCGACGCCCGCGACGGCGCTCGCTGACGCGAAGCCGATCAGCGTCCACTGTCGAGCTCGCGGGCGGCCCTGGAGAAGCGTCGCGAGCGCGATCACGAGCGGGAAGTCGCACATGAGGAACCGCGGCAGCGAGACGAGCGGGAACCCGCGCGAGGGCGCGCCGACGATCACGAGCAGCGTCGCGGCCGAGTAGACCGCGGCCGCCTGCGACACGCGCTTCCACGCGACCCACGTCAGCCACGCGGCCGGCACGAGCAGCGCGAGGTGCACGACGTTCCAGAACTGCACCTGCTGCACCTGCGTGAACGCCGCGCCGCGCGGCAGGTCGGTGAGCAGCACGCGCGCGCCGTGGCCGCCCGCCTGAATCGCCCACCAGAGGCCGGTGAGCGGCCCGAGCGCGGGCACCTCGCGGTCCCAGTTCACCTGCGCGTGCGAGAACGCGAACGCGTCGCCCAGTTCGTGGTCGAGGTACAGCGCGTACAGCGCGACGGCGAGCGGCAGCAGCACCAGCGGCACGAGCTTGCGCGGCGTCCGCCACAGGAGCAGCACGAGCGCCGGGAGCAGCGCGAGCCCGAGCAGGCGCGTCGCGCACGCGAGGCCGCCGGCGATCCCCGCGCGCCACGCCTGCCCGCGCAGCGCGAACAGGAACGACCACGCGGAGAACGCGAGGAACAGGCCGTCCGAGTAGATCGACGTGAACGCGTACGCCGTCGGGAACAGCGCGAGCAAGAGCACCGAGTCCTCGCGCACGGACGGCGCGATCTCCGCCACCGCCCACGCGCCGATCCCGGCCGCGAGCAGCGAGACGAGCGAGCCCGTCACGATCGACGAGCCGAGGACGTGCAGCACCAGCGGGTACAGCGGGAAGAACGCCGCATCGACCTTGTCGTAGCCGTGGCGCGCGATCTGCAGGAACCACTGCGCGTCCCAGTGGACGAAGGTCCCGAAGAAGAGATCCGACCACGCGCCCCATGCGCGCTCGGTCGTCGCCTTCCCCTCGGGCAGCGGCGCCCACAGCAGCGTGAGCGCCGTCGCTGCCCAGAAGACGAGGCGGATGCGGATGAAGGTGCGGAGCTCGCGCAACGTTGGAGGACTCTAGGTCGGTCGCGCGAATCCCGTTCTGCCCGTGGACGCACCCTTCCTCTCGGACCAGGAACTGATCCGCCCGTGGCGCCGCGCGACGATCGTCGCGAGCCTCGTGGCCGCGCTCGAGCTCGTCGTGCTGATCGTGATCGGCATGCTCCTGCTCGCGAAGCCGCTCTCGCACGCGCTGCAGCAGCAGGCCGAGACGAAGGTGCTCGCGCCCGCGCGGGAGCAGGGCAAGCAGGCGACGCAGATCCTGCCGAAGACGATCGCCGTCGGCCTGCCGAAGCTGTCGCGCCAGGAGACCGGCGTGTTCGTCCTGAACGGCAACGGCCGCTCGGGCGCCGCCGCCCTCGCGGCGAACAGGCTCAAGGGCTACGGGTACGTCGTGCCCGGCACCGGCAACGCGCCGCGCGACGACTACGCCACCACGTTCATCATGTTCCGCCCCGGCTACAAGGCCGAGGCGCTCCGGCTCGGCCGCGACCTGCGCATCAAGGCCGTCTCACCGCTCGACGGCCTCGCGCCGGGCGAGCTCCGCGGCGCGCACCTCGCGGTCATCCTCGGCCGCGGCTAGCACTTCGGCTTGCCCGAGTTCACGAGCGCGAGCGCGCGCCGGTACTCGTCGCCGCCCTGGCTGGGACGCGCCTGAGGGTCGAGCGTGACGACGCGCTCGAGCGCCGGCAGCGCGTGGCGCGCGCACCGGCGGTCGTTCAGCCAGAAGTCGCCGAGGCGGAACCAGCCCTCCTTGTTGTCGGGCTGCACCTCCGTCGCCTTCTCCAGCAGCCCGAGCTCGTAGCGCGGCCGGCCGCGCACCTCCTCGCCGAGTGCCTGCACGAGGATCGGGTCGATCGAGAGGGGGTTCGCGGAGCGCGCGCGCTTCGCGAGCGCGATCGCATGCGCGGGCCGGTCGACGACCGCGCCTTCCGCCTGCGACGTCCAGCGGTCGGCGAGCCAGGGCAGGAGGAGCGACGCGCACACCGCGACCGTCACGCCCGCCGCCGCGAGCGCCGGGAAGGGCGAGGGCTCCTCCGCCGTGCGCGGCCTCCCGGCGAGCGCGCCCGCGACGAGGAACGCGGGCGCGGCGACCGCGAGGTAGTCCCAGTCGATGTCGACGAGGCCGTGCACGAAGAACGCGACCGGGATCAGCCCCAGCGCGAGCTCGTGATCGCGCCGGCCCCGCACACCGTGCAGGAGCACGAGCGCCGACAGGAGGTAGAGGGCGAAACCGACGATCCCGGTCTCCGTGAGGAACTGCAGCGGCACGTTGTGCGGCTCGGGCGTCTCGTCGAGGAAGCTCCCGCGCAGGCGCAGGTGCGTGACGACGAACGAGCCCGCGCCGCTGCCCGCGAGCGGATGGTCGCGGAAGCCGTCGAGCGCCTCGCGCCACCAGTCCGCGCGGTGGTTCGTGCTGCCGCAGCCGAAGCGGCCGGCCGTGTTGACGACGTCGTTCGAGCATTCGGGCGCGAGCGCCGTGCCGACGACCGCGAGCAGCGCGATCGCGACGACGACACCGATCAGCGCGGTGCGCACGCGCGGCGTGGGCGCGGGACGCGGCGCGCGCGAGAGCGCGACCGCCGCGACGCCGCCTGCGACGAGCGCGAGGCCGAAGAGAAGAC
>JBKPLI010000141.1:0-10904 GCA_046731555.1 Actinomycetota bacterium
GCGAGCTTGCGCAGGCACTCCTCGTGCTCGGCCGTCGGATCGCTGTCGGCGACGATCCCGGCGCCCGCCTGCAGCAGCGCGACGCCGTCGTGCAGCACCACGGTGCGGATGGCGATGCACGCGTCGAGCGGCCCGCCGGGCAGCGCGTACAGGACGGCGCCCGCGTACGGGCCGCGGCGGTAGCCCTCGAGCTCGGAGATGATCTGCATCGCGCGCACCTTCGGCGCCCCCGAGACGGTGCCGGCCGGGAACGTCGCGCGCAGGAGCTCGAACGGCGTCACGCCCGCGCCGAGCTCGCCGACCACCTCCGAGACCAGGTGGGTGATGTGGGAGAAGCGCTCGGCCTCCAGGAAGCGCTCGACCTTCACCGTGCCCGGCTTGCAGACACGCGAGAGGTCGTTGCGGCCGAGGTCGACGAGCATCACGTGCTCGGCGCGATCCTTCTCGGAGGCGAGCAGCCGCTCCGCGTCGCCCTCGCCCGGCCGCGTCGAGCCCGCGATCGGGTTGACCGACGCGCGCGTGCCCTCGCACTTCACGTGTGTCTCGGGCGACGAGCCGACGAGCGCGAGCCCGTCGAGCTCGAGCAGGAAGAGATACGGCGACGGGTTCACGCGGCGCAGCGAGCGGTAGAGCGCGAGCGGGGAGACGTCGGTGCGCCGCTCCGCGCGCTGGGAGAGCACGATCTGGAACGCGTCGCCGCGGCGGATGTAGTCGCGGCACGCCTGCACGCCGCGTTCGTACTCCGCCTGCGACGGGAGCCGTTGCGTCGCGCCGCGCGCACCGCGGTTGCGCGGCGGGCGCGGCACCTCCCCGCCGAGCAGCGCGTTCACGTCGTCCGCGTCGCCGCACAGCACCTCGGCGAGGCTGCGCACGTGGTCGAAGCGCACGAGCACGTCCGGGATCACGAACCGCGACTCCGGCAGCCCGCGGCCCGCGTCCGGCAGCGGCACCGTCGGCTCGAGCTTCGGGACGAAGTCGTACGAGAGGTAGCCGACGACCGCCTCGCCGGCGGCCTCCGCCTCCTCGTAGGTCACGAGGCGCGAGCCGGAGCCGACGAGCGAGTAGCGGCCGAGGCGGCCCTTCTCGACCGACTCGAGCAGGAAGCTCGCACGCCCGAGCCCGCGCAGGTGCAGGTACGCGCCGAGCGGCGTCACGAGGTCGGTGTCGATCACGGTGGAGACGGTCATTCGAGCAAAGAAAAAGACCCTCCTCGGGTCTCGTCTGAGCGGTGCGGGCTGTCGATGCGTCCGGCTAGGCCGTGCGCAGGCTCCCGCCCCGCTCGTCGCGCCAGAGCCACCACGTGCAGGGCCGGGGGGTCATCGCCCGCAGCCTAGGTGCGCGCCGCGCCGTTCGTCAAGCCTCGATCCGGCGGCGCCGACTAGGCTTCGCGGCCGTGCCGATACCCGATCTTCTACGAGCGCTGCTCGTCGAGCCAGGGCCGTCGGGGCACGAGGAGCCGGCGTCGCGGGTCTGGCGCGAGGCCGCGTCGCAGTTCGCCGAGGTGCACTCGGACACGCTCGGCTCGTCGTTCGCGCGCGTGCGCGCCGGCGAGGACGGCGCGGCGACGCTCGCAATCGTCGGCCACATCGACGAGATCGGCGTCGCGATCACGAACGTCGAGGACAGCGGCCTCCTCGACTTCACGATCGTCGGCGGGATGCAGCCGGAGGTGCTGGTCGGGCAGCGCGTCCGGATCGCCGGACGCAACGGCGAGGTGCGCGGCGCGATCGCGCGCCGGCGCCTCTCGCCCGAGCAGGTGCGCGACCGGCCGCGCCTCGAGCACGCCGACCTGCACATCGACATCGGCGCGCGCGACCGCGAGGACGCGGAGTCGATGGTGCGCGTCGGCGACGCGGGCGTGTGGGAGGGCGACCCGGTCGAGCTCCCGAACGGCCGGCTGATGTCGAAGTCGCTCGACAACCGGCTCGGCGCGTACGTCGCGCTCGAGTCGGCGCGACGCATCGCGGAGTCGCACGACGCGCAGGTCGACGTCGTGGCGGTCGCCGCGGTGCAGGAGGAGATCGGCCTCTACGGCGCGCGCACCGCCGCGTACGGGCTCGACCCGCAGATCGCCCTCGCGATCGACGTCACGCCGGCGACGGACGTGCCCGGCGGCAATCCGAGCACCGCGGGCAGGATCGAGCTCGGCTCCGGCGCGATGATCGCCCGCGGCCCGACGATCAACCGCCGCGTGGACGAGCTCCTGCAGCGCGCCGCGGAGGAGGAGGGCATCCCTCACGCGTTCGAGATCTACACGCGCACGACGTCAACGGACGCCGACGAGATCCACCTCACGCGCGCGGGCGTCCCGACCGGGCTCGTGTCGGTGCCCACGCGCTACGTGCATTCGCCGACGGAGACGGTCGACCTCGAGGACGTCGAGGCGGTCGTGCGGCTCGTGGTCGCGTTCGCTCGGCGACTCCCGCGCGACCACTCGTTCGTGCGCTAGGCGGGTCGCTTTCCGACATGTCCGTTCGGGCCATGTCAGGGGTCTGACCCCTGACAAGTCCGAAACGGCCGTGGCCACAATCGACGAGGGCTCGCCGTGAAATGGCGGGTTTGCAGGGGTTTCGCCCCGGCGATGTCAGCGCTCACGCTCGCGGCTCGTCGCGTTCGGACATGTCGGCCTCTCGTACCGAGGGGCACGCAGACCGTCCGGTTCGGACCTGCCGGGGTCAGACCCCGACATGTCTCGAACGGACAGGTGTCGTGTCGCGCCGGCACGCGGCCGGCCGCCGGTACCCTTCCGCGCCGTGAGCCGTCGCAGCGTCATCGTCAGCGCCGTCCGCACGCCGTTCGGGAAGCTCGGCGGCGGGCTCAGGGACTACTCCGGGCCGCAGCTCGGCGCGATCGCGATCGCCGCCGCGCTCGGGCGGGCGAACGTCGAACCCGGCGACGTCGAGTACGTGATGATGGGGCAGGTGCTGCAGGGCGGCGCGGGCCAGGCGCCCGCGCGGCAGGCGGCCGTCGCGGCCGGGCTGCCGGTCGACGTTCCGGCCGACACGATCAACAAGGTCTGCGCTTCGTCGATCCGCGCGGTCGAGATCGCCGACTCGATGATCCGCGCCGGCGACGTCGACGTCGTCGTCACGGGCGGCATGGAGTCGATGACGAACGCGCCGTACGCGCTGGCGAAGGCGCGCTTCGGCTACCGGCTCGGCGACGGCACGCTCATCGACCTGATGACGCACGACGGGCTCACGTCCAGCTTCGACAGCCGCCACATGGTCGAGCAGGCGTCGTTCGTCTCGCGCGAGCTCGGCATCTCCCGCGAGGACCAGGACGCGTGGGCGTACCGCAGCCACCAGCGCGCGATCGCGGCGCAGGACGCGAACCGCTTCGACGACGAGCTCGTGGCGGTCGACGGCGTCTCGGCCGACGAGGCGCCGCGGCGCGACACGTCGCTCGAGCGCCTCGCCGCGCTTGCGCCGGTGTTCGACCCCGAGGGCACGACGACGGCCGGCAACGCGCCCGGAGTGAACGACGGCGCGAGCTGCGTGATCGTCACGTCGGACGAGTGGGCGCGGAGGCGCGGCATCGAGCCGCTCGCGACGATCCTCAGCCAGGGCTACGTCGCCGACGACTTCGCCTACCTCGCGCGCACGCCCGCGCGTGCGGGCGGCATCGCGCTCCAGCGCGCCGGGAAGACGATCGACGACGTCGAGCGCGTCGAGATCAACGAGGCGTTCTCGTCGGTCGCGTGGAACTCGACCCAGCTCCTCGGCGCCGACGAGGAGAAGGTCAACGTGAACGGCGGCGCCGTCGCGCTCGGCCACCCGATCGGCGCGTCCGGCGGGCGCATCCTCGCGACGATGGTGCACGAGCTGCGCCGCAACGGCGGCGGGCTCGGGCTTGCGGCGATCTGCTCCGGCGGCGGCCAGGGCGACGCCCTGCTGATCGAGGTCTAGGCCGGCAGCTCGAGCCGGATCGTCGTGCCCGCGCCGGGCGTCGACTCGATCCGGAGCTCACCGCCGAGCGCGCGTGTCCGCTCGCGCATCGACACGAGACCGAGGTGCTTCCCGCGGCCGGCCGTCTCGGGGTCGAAGCCGCAGCCGTCGTCGGTCACCGACAGCGTCACGACCCGGCCGTCGTGCCCGACGCGGACCACGAGCCGCGTCGCGCCCGCATGCTTGAGCGCGTTCGCGAGCGCCTCCTGCGCGATCCGGTAGAGCTCGCGCTCCGCCGCGGCCGACAGGCCGACGGACTCGCACGCGTCGTACTGGATCGCGATGCCGTGGACGCGTGCGAGCACCGTGACGTGCTTGCGGAGCGCCTCCGTGATACCGCCGTCGTCGAGCTCAGGCGGCCGCAGCTCGAACACGAGGCCGCGCATCTCGGTCAGCGCCGCCCGCGAGAGCTCGACGACGCTCGCGATCCGGTCCCGCGCCTGCTCGGGGTCGCTCTCGAGGGCACGCCCCGCCATCTCCGCGATCAGCACGACGCTCGTCAGCGTCTGCGTGACCGAGTCGTGGAGCTCGCGTGCGAGGCGGCTTCGCTCGTCGAGCACGCTCAGCTCGCGGCTCTCCTCGTACAGCCGCGCGTTCTCGATCGCGATCGCGGCGTGGGCGGCGAGCATCTCGATCACGTCCTGGTCGGCCTCGTCGAAGCCGTCGCCCGCCGCGCCGACCTTGTCGGTGAGGTAGAAGGCGCCGATCACGTCGCCCTTCGACAGGATCGGGACCCCGAGGAACGAGCGCATGCTGGGATGCGTGGGCGGCCAGCCCTCGAAGCGCGGGTCCTGCTGGATGTCGACCGTCCGGTACGAGTCGCGCTCGTGCAGCATCGCGCCGAGCAGCCCGTGCTGGCGCGGCAGCTCGCCGAGCGCCTCGCGCTGCCGGTCGCTGATCCCCGAGGTGAGGAACCGCGCGAAGCCGCCGTCGCCGTCGGGCACGCCGAGCGCGGCGTAGCGCGCGCCGACGAGCTGCCGCGCGGCCTCGACGAGGCGCAGCAGGATGGGCTCGACGGCCAGCTCCGCGGCGAGCGCGAGCACCATGTCGTTCATCGCCGCGAACGCGCGTCCGTTCGAGCCGCAGGTGGGGCATACGGCCGCCGACGTCATCGCGCGGCCAACCCTATCCCGGCCGGAACGGTCAGCGAGTCGTCGACGCGCCGCCGTTCACGCGGATCACCTGGCCGGTGATGTGCCGCGCGCCGGGCGACGCGAGGAAGTGGATCGTCGCGGCGACGTCCTCGGGCGTGCCCGGCCGTCCGGTGGCCGTCTCGTCGACGAGGCGCGTGCGGCGCTCGTCGGCGAGCGTGCCGCGGAAGAACTCGGTGTCGCCGACGTAGCCGGGCGACACGACGTTCGCGGTGATGCCGCGCCCGCCGAGCTCGGCCGCACGCGAGAGGTTCCACGTCGCGAGCGCGGCCTTCGAGGCGCCGTACGACTCGGCGCCGCGCTCGGCGGCGATGGAGCCGATGCTGACGACCGCGCCGCCGTCGGCCAGCCGATCCGAGAGCGCCTCGGTGACGAGCACTGCCGTGAGCACGTTCGCGTCGAAGTTCGCCCGCCACTGCTCCGCGAGGCCCGCGAGGTCGTCCGGCTCGGGAGTGTCGAAGTCGCGGTTGCCGCCTGCGTTGTTCACGAGCACGTCGACCGTCGCGGGAAGCTCGTCGAGGGCCGACGCGACCTGCGCCGGGTCGGAGAGATCGCACACGATCGCGGTCGCGCCGATCGCGTCCGCGGCCTCGTGCAGCGCGTCCGGGCGGCGGCCGACGATCGTGACCGCGTCGCCGCCGGCCGCGAACAGCGCGGCGGTCGCGCGGCCGATGCCGGTTGCGCCTCCCGTGACGACGACGTTGCGGCTCACGCCGCCACGCTAGCGGTCAGGCCGCGTCCAGGAACCGCAGCACCGCGAGCACGCGGCGGTGATCCGAGTCGGCGGGCTGCAGGCCGAGCTTCTGGAAGATCGAGCGCACGTGCTTCTCGACGGCGCGCTCGGTGACGACGAGCCGCTCGGCGATGGCGCCGTTCGACCGGCCCTCTGCCATCAGCTCGAGCACCTCCCGCTCTCGCGGCGTCAGCTCGTCGAGCGGCTCGGGCCGGCGGGCGCGCGCGAAGAGCTGCGAGACGACCTCGGGGTCGATCGCCGTGCCGCCGGCGGCGACGCGGTCGACCGCGTCCAGGAACTCGCGCACGTCGGTCACGCGGTCCTTCAGCAGGTAGCCGACACCGTGCGCGCCGCGCGCGAGCAGGTCGCCCGCGTAGCGCTCTTCGACGTACTGCGAGAGAACGAGGATCGCGAGCTCGGGGCGGCGGTCGCGTACCTCGAGCGCCGCGCGCACGCCCTCGTCGGTGAACGTCGGCGGCATGCGCACGTCGACGACCGCGACGTCGGGCCGCTCCCGCTCGACCGCCTCGACGAGCGCGCCCGCGTCGCCGACCGCCGCGACCACCTCGTGCCCGCGGTCGGCGAGCATCCGCGTGAGGCCGTCGCGCAGGAGGACCGCGTCCTCCGCGATCACGATGCGCACGGGAGCTCCGCGACGATCCTCGTCCCGCCGCCGAGCGGGCTCGTGACGGTGAACGTGCCGTCGACGGCGGCCGCGCGGTCCGAGAGGCCGCGCAGGCCGGTGCCGTGCGACGCGTCCGCGCCGCCGACGCCGTCGTCGAAAACCTCGATGCGCAGGCGGCCGTCGCGCGCGCTCACGCCGACCTCGGCGTGTTTCGCAGACGCGTGGCGCGTCGCGTTCGTGAGCGCCTCGGCGACGATGAAGTACGCGTTCGCCTCGATCGACGCGGGCGGCCGGTCCGGCACGTCGACGGTCAAGGCGACGGGAAAGGGTGTGCGTGCCGCGAGCGCGGAGAGCGCCGCATCGAGGCCGCGGTCCTCGAGCACCGCGGGTGCGAAGCCGCGGACGAGATCGCGCAGCTCGGCGATCGCCCGCTGCGCCTCGCGGTGCGCATCGTCGACGAGCTCGCGTGCGCCGTCGGGGTCCTCGTCGAACTTCTCGAGCGCGCGGCCGAGGTCCATCCCGACCGCGACGAGCCGCTGCTGCGCGCCGTCGTGGAGGTCGCGCTCGATGCGTCGCCGCTCCTCGACGGCCGCGTCGACCGACCGGGCCCGCGTGACCTCGAGCTGCTCGATGCGCTCGTCCTGCGGCGAGCGCCCGAGCAGCGCGCGCACGAGCGCGCGGTCGACGGCTGCGAGCCCGCGGATGATCCACGGCGTCAGCAGCGTGAGCACGAGGCCGGCGAGCGACGCGAGGCCGATCTGCCACCACGCGTTCCAGTAGTAGTCGTCGCCGAACTGCGGCCCGTTGTGCGGGAGCGCCCACGCCCACAGCGGCAGCGTCAGCATCCCGAGCGCGGTCGACCAGAACGTCACCGCGAGCGTGAAGGTCACGATGCCGAGCGGGAAGAGGATGAGGAAGTACGCGACCGCACGCCACGCGGCGCCGTCGCGCAGGGGCGCGAACAGCTTCCGCAGGAACGAGCCTTCGCGCGGGAGCGGCGCCGGCTCTGGCAGGTCGACGCCGAGCAGGAGGCGCGCGCGCTCGCGCTCGGCGCGGGCGCCGTAGCGCGCCAGCACCATCGTCGCCCACAGGATCGGGACGCCGAGGAACGTGATCACGAGGCCGAGGCCGGTCGCGAGCCCTGTGACGAGGACGGTGAACGCGAGCGTGCCGACCAGGAGGTCGAGCAGGAGGTACGCGGTCTCCTTCCACGTGCGAAGGGCGAAGACGGGGCGGACGACGTTCATGGCGCCACTGTAGGCCCGTCGCCTGCGCACCGACACCTGGCCACCCAGCGTCTTCGCGGTCGTGGTATCACCACCACGCATGAAGCAGCTCGTCCGCGCAGCAGGCGGCATCGTCGTCCGCGACGGCCGCGTCCTCCTCGTGCACCGGCCGAAGTACGGCGACTGGACGTTCCCGAAGGGAAAGCTCGAGGCGGGCGAGTCGTGGGAGGACGGCGCGGCACGCGAGGTCGAGGAGGAGGCCGGCGTGCGGTGCGACGTCGGCCCGGAGGTCGGCCGCACGCACTACGTCGACGGCAACGGCCGCGACAAGGAGGTCCGGTACTACCGCATGTCGTGCGCCGGCGAGCCGCACGCGCAGAACGAGGTCGACGCCGTGCGCTGGGTGCCGCTCGACATGGCCGACGAGGTGCTCACCTACGAGCGCGACCGGTCGCTGCTGAAGCGCTTGCGGTAGCGGATCTCGGGCGTACGGACGTTCCAGCGCTCGTAGTCCTTGCGGCCGCCGTCCTGCCGCCAGCCTGCGCGCTCGTAGAAGCGGCGTGCGCGGGCGTTCTCCTCGAGCACCCACAGCGTCGCCTCGCCGTAGACGTCCGCGAGGTGCTCCTCGGCCCGCTCGATCAGCACGCGGCCCAGACCGGTCGACCACGCGTCCGGGTGGACGTAGATCGCGTACAGCTCGCCGACCCCGTGCTCGTCGCGGCTCGGGCCGACGCACGCGAAGCCCGCGGCGGGGTCGCCGGCGACGAACGTCTTCCAGCCCGGCGGCGGCGTGTCGATGTTCCGGCGCCAGCGCTCGGGGTCGATGAACTCCGTCGCGAGGTCCTCGGCCGGGAAGACGTGCGCGTACGCGACGCGCCACGTCTGCTGCTGCACGCGCGCGACGTCGTCCGCGTCGTCGGCCGTCGCAACCCGCACCTCCATCCGCGGAACGGTACGCTCCGCCGCCGATGGAGCTGGAGCACGTTCTCGTCGTCGGCGCGGGTCAGATGGGCGGCGGCATCGCGCAGGTCGTCGCCGCGTCCGGCCGGCGCGTCTCGCTGCACGACGCATATCCCGGCGCGGTCGAGCGCGGGCTCGCCGCGATGCGCAAGAGCCTCGCGCGGATGGCGGAGAAGGGCGGCGCCGACCCCGACGAGACGCTCGCGCGCGTCACGCCGGTCGACGGGCTCGTCGAGGCCGACCTGATGATCGAAGCGATCACGGAGGACGCGGCCGCGAAGGAGGACCTCTTCCGCCGCGCCGACGAGACGCTGCCGGCGCACGCGATGCTCGCGTCGAACACGAGCTCGATCCCGATCACGTCGCTCGCTGCGGTCACGGGGCGGCCGGCGCAGGTCGTCGGCATGCACTTCTTCAACCCGGTGCCCGTGCTGAAGCTCGTCGAGGTGATCCGCGGCGTCGACACCTCCGACGAGACCGCGGCGGCGATCGTGCAGCTCGCGCGCGACCTCGGCAAGGAGCCTGCGGAGGCACGCGACTTCCCCGGGTTCGTCTCGAACCGGATCCTCATGCCGTTCGTCAACGAGGCGGCCTACGCGCTGATGGAGGGCGTGGCCGAGGCGGAGGCGATCGACACGATCGCGAAGCTCGGCTTCGCGCACCCGATGGGGCCGCTCGCCCTCGCCGACCTGATCGGGCTCGACACCTGCGTGGCGATCATGGAGGTGCTCCACCGCGGCCTCGGCGACCCGAAGTACGCGCCGTGCCCGCTCCTGCGGCAGTACGTCCAGGCCGGGCGGCTCGGCCGCAAGTCGGGCCGAGGGTTCTACGAGTACCCCGCGAACTGATCCCCCGAACGGGGTAAGCCGACCGGCCTGGTTCTGCGGTACACATCTAGTTGGACGCACCAGCGCCGTAAGCTCGGCACACGCCCTCTCGATGCCGCTGAGGAGGACAGAATTTGCGTCTGCTGCTCGTCGATGACGATCCCGGGTTGCGCGCGCTCGTTCGCGAGACGTTCTTCGACGTGGAGGTGGAGGTGGTCGAGGCCGAGTCGGCGGAGTCGGCGCGGTCCTCGATCCGGGAGGCGCGTCCGGACGTCGTGATCCTCGACGTCGTGATGCCGCGCGAGTCCGGGCTCGCACTCTGCCGCGAGCTCAAGGCCGACGCGGCGACGGCCGAGATCCCGATCGTCCTGCTCTCCGGGTCCTACGAGGTGCAGGCGGAGGAGAAGCTGACCGCCGGCGCCGACGCGTGCCTGCCGAAGCCGTTCAGCCCGCTGCAGCTCGTCGCGGTCGTGGAGCGTCTCGCGGGCGGGATGGAGCCGATCCCCCTCGTCGACCAGCTGCCGCGCGACGCCGACAACGCGCAGCTCCTCATGTACGCGCGCGACCTCCGGCAGATCCTCGAGCTCGAGCGCGCGCAGCGACGCCTCGTGCAGGAGGCGTACCGCGCGACGGTCGGCGCCCTGGCGGACGCGCTCGCGACGAAGGACACCGGCACGCGCGCGCACTCGCAGCGCGTCCAGCGCTATGCCGTCGAGCTCGCGCGCGGGCTCGACTCGCACCTCGCGGAAGACCCCGGCATCGAGTACGGCTTCCTGCTGCACGACGTGGGGAAGATCGGGATCCCGGACCGGATCCTGCAGAAACCCGGCGCGCTCAGCGACGAGGAGCGGCGCCTCATGCAGCAGCACACGGTGCTCGGCGACCAGATGCTGCGCGGCGTGACGTTCCTGCAGGGCGAGGGCATCGCCGTCGTCCGCTCGCACCACGAGCGCTGGGACGGCGGCGGCTACCCCGACGGGCTCGCCGGCACGGAGATCCCGATCGCGGCCCGCGTGTTCGCGGTCGCGGACGCCCTCGACGCGATGACGAGCGACCGCCCTTACCGGCTCGCAGGCTCGTGGGACGACGCGACGCGCGAGATCGCGGAGCAGGCGGGCACGCAGTTCGATCCGACCGTCGTCGAGGCATTCACGCGCTGCCAGGAAAAGCTGCAACGCGTTCGTCGCGAGCTGGTCGCCGCCTGAGCAGCGCCGAGCGCGCGGCCGCGAAGATCTCCTCGCCGAGCGAGTAGGCGCCCGTGAAGTCGACGGCGCCGTTCACCTCGAGGATCGTCCACGTGTCCGCGTCGGCGGGCAGCAGGTCGACGCCGACGAGATCGCCGCCGATCGCATCCGCGGCGGCGAGCGCGAGCTCGCACGCGTGGGCCGGCGGCAGCACCGGCTCGCGGCGCCCGCCGAGCGTCACGTTCGTGCGC
>JBKPLI010000142.1:0-7197 GCA_046731555.1 Actinomycetota bacterium
AAGCTCGACCGCGGCCGCCGCGGCCGGCAGCGCGTAGCGGTCGATCGACTCGCGGATCCCGGCGAGCAGCGGGCCGCCCGGCACGCTGAGCTCGCCGCCGACGACGATCGCCTCGGGGTTCAGGTGGTTGCAGAGATCGGCGAGCGCGCGGCCGATCGCGCGGCCGGTGTCGTCGAGCACGCGCCGCGCGCCGAGGTCGCCGCGCTCGACGAGGTCGAGCACGCCGTCGAGGTCGAGGCTTTCGCCGTACGCGGGCCGCAGCAGGTCGAGCAGACCGTGCAGCGACACCTCAGGCCCGAGGCAGCCGCGGTTGCCGCAGCCCGGACAGACGACGCCGTCGCCGCGCACGTGGACGTGGCCGAGCTCGCCCGCGATGCCGGTCGCGCCGCGGTAGAGCCGGCCGCCGAGAACGAGCGCCGAGCCGACCGCGACCGTGTGCTTGACGTAGACGAAGTCCTCGAGGCCGCGGCCCGCGCCGAAGCGCAGCTCGCCGCGCGCGCCGAGGTTCGCGTCGTTGTCGAGCTCGACGTGGACGCCGAGCCGCCGCGCGAGCTCGTCCGCGGGGCGGATGTGCGGCCACTGCACGAGGATCGCGTGCGACGAGACCGTGCCGGTGCGCCGGTCGATCGGCGCGGGCAGGCCGAGGCCGGCGCCGATCACCTGCGAGGCGTCGACGTTCGCGGCGGCGAGCACCGAACGCACGGTCTCGGCTGCAGCGTCGAGCGCGTCCTTGGCGCCGACGGGCCGGCCGGTGAAGCCGCCGTGGATGTCGACGTCGACGGCCTCCTCGGCAAGGATCGCTGCCGACAGATCCGCGACCGCGACGCGCAGCTTGCCCGGCCCGAACGCGACCCCGAGCGCCGCGCCCGCCGTCGGGTCGAGCCGCAGTAGCGTCGGCGGCCGGCCGCGCGCGGCCGAGCGCGGCAGGTCGTCGCCGGCCGCCCGTTCGACGACGAGCCCGCGGGCGGCGAGATCCGCGACGAGCGTCGACACGGTCGTCCGCGACAGGCCTGTGACGCGCGCGAGCTCGCTCCGGCTCGCCGTCCCGCGCTCCCGCAGCGCGTCGACGACGCGGAGGCGGTTGACCTCCCGAAGGGCCGCGAGCGATCCGAGCTCCGACGCCATGAGCGTTTTCACCATACCGCCGGCGGCGGCGAATTTTGCCTGAACCCTTGACGAACGGCCCGCATTTCGACAGTTTTCCGGCACCCCCCGCAGGATCGACCCAAAGGAGAACCGAGTGAAGAACGTCGTTCGTAGGTCGACGGTGCTGTTTCTCGTGGCTGCGGCCGCGATCGCAGCGGTCGCCGGCGCCACCGCTGCGGTAGGGAAAAAGGCGGCGAGTGCAGACATCTGCGTGCTGCTGCCGGACCCGAAGACCTCGGTCAGGTGGGAGACCCAGGATCGCCCCGCGCTCGTCGCGGCCTTCAAGAAGGCGAATGTCTCGTACGTGATCAACAACGCCAACGGCGACGCGCAGAAGCAGCGGTCGCAGGCGGACCAGTGCCTCGGCAACGGCGCGAAGGTCGTCATCCTCGTGTCGCTCGACGCAGGCTCGTCGATCGCGATCGAGACGGCCGCCAAGGCTGCAGGCGCGAAGGTGATCGAGTACGACCGCCAGGTCAAGGGCGGGAGTGCGGCGATCTACATCTCGTTCGACGGCCACCAGGTGGGCGTCCTCCAGGGCCGGGGCGTCGTCGCCGGGCTGAAGGCGAACGGGAAGTTCTCGCAGAAGCCGGTCGTCGCCGAACTGAACGGCGGCCAGACCGACAACAACTCGTTCCTGTTCAAGGGCGGCTACGACTCCGTGCTGCGGTCGTACTACAAGAACGGGACGTTCAAGAAGGGCCCGGATCAGTTCGTGCCGGACTGGGACAACCAGAAGGCCGGGACGATCTTCGAGCAGATGCTCGTGAAGACGAACAACAAGATCGACGCGGTCGCGGCGGCCAACGACGGCCTCGCGAACGCCGTGGTCGTCGCGCTCAAGGCGCACAAGCTGAGCCCGATCCCGCTCAGCGGCCAGGACGCGACCGAGCAGGGCGTGCAGAACATCATCTCCGGCTGGCAGACGATGACCGTCTGGAAGGACACGCGGAAGCTCGCGACGGCTTCGGCCGCTGCGGCGATCGCGCTCTCCAAGGGTCAGACGCCGAAGACGACGGGCACGGTGAAGAACGGCAGCAAGCGGCTGCCGGCCTTCATCATCCCGCCGCAGTCGATCACGAAGGCGAACTACAAGATCCTCTTCACGGCGGGCTACCTCAAGCCGAGCAAGGTGTGCGTCGGCACGTACAAGAAGTTCTGCAAGTAGCTCATCGCACTCTCGGTGGAGGCGCCCGCTCGGGCGCCTCCACCCCTACTGTGGTATGAGTCTCCACCGTTGAGCGACACGCCACTTCTCGAGCTCCGAGGAATCACGAAGACGTTCGGCTCGGTGCAGGCGCTGACCGACGTCGACTTCGAGGTGCGCGACGGCGAGGTGATGGCGCTCGTCGGGGACAACGGCGCCGGGAAGTCGACGCTGATCAAGAGCGTCGCAGGGATCCACGGGATCGACTCCGGGGAGATCTGGTTCGACGGCAGTGAGGTGACCATCCACAGCCCGAAGGACGCCGCGAAGCTGGGCATCGAGGTCGTCTACCAGGATCTCGCGCTCTGCGACAACCTCGACGTCGTGCAGAACATGTATCTCGGCCGCGAGGACCACGACTGGTTCCAGCGCCTGCGCGAGCCGCCGATGGAGATCAAGACGGCGGAGACGCTCAAGACGCTCGCGGTCACGACGATCAAGTCGATCCGCCAGCCGGTCGCGAGCCTGTCCGGCGGGCAGCGGCAGTCGGTCGCCGTCGCGCGCGCGGTGATGTGGAACTCCCGACTCGTGATCCTCGACGAGCCGACCGCAGCGCTCGGCGTCGCGCAGACCGAGCAGGTGCTCGCGCTCGTGAAGCGGCTCGCGGAGCAGGGTCTCGCGGTGGTGCTGATCTCGCACAACCTCCACGACATCTTCGAGGCCGCACACCGCATCACCGTGCTGCGCCTCGGCCGCAACGTGGGCATCTACGAGCGCGACAAGACGACGCAGCAGGAGGTCGTCCACGCGATCACGGCGGGCACGCCGACGAAGGTCGCGGGCATCGCGAGCACTGCGGACGCGCCCGTATGAGCCGGCGCTTGCGACGGCGCCTCCAGGCAGTCCGGGCTTGGCCCGGACTGCCGTCTGCGACGACAGCCAGGCGCGTTGTCGGTCAGAAGGTCGCGTTGTGAGCGCGCCCGCCGTCAGCGCCGACGCGCAGCCGTTCCAGCTGTCCGACATCCCGCGCCGCGTCTACGACAACTTCCGCACGGGCAACCTCGGCGGCGCGCCGATCCTCTTCGCGCTCGCGGTCATCGTCGTCTACTTCGGCTTCACGGCCGACAACTTCTTCACCGCCTTCAACTTCAACAACATCATCACGCAGATGGCAGGCATGACGCTGCTCGCCTACGGCGTCACGTTCGTCCTGCTGATCGGCGAGATCGACCTCTCGATCGCGTACGTGAGCGGCCTCGCCGCCGTCGTCGCCGCGAACCTGCAGCTCCCCGACGGCCGGCACCTGAACGGGTACGTCTGCATCGCCGCCGCAGCGTTGACCGGCGTCGCGATCGGCGCGTTCCAGGGCTCGTTCGTCGCGCTGATCGGCGTGCCGTCGTTCGTCGTCACGCTCGCCGGCTACCTGATGTGGCAGGGCGTCATCATCGAGTCGGTGCAGAGCCGCGGCGCGATCATCATCCAGGACGAGACGATCAACAACACCGCCAACTACTTCTTCAGCGACAAGGGCGGGTGGATCGTCGCGATCGTGCTCTCGGCGGTCTACGTGATCGCGGTCGGCATCGGCCTGTGGGGACGCAGGCGCGCCGGAGTGACGCTCGGCGAGCCGTGGCGCGTCGCCGGGCGGCTCATCCTCCCGCCGGCGGGCATCTTCCTCGTCGTCGGGATCTGCAACCACGACCCGCGCCGCGGCATGCCGTTCGCGCTGCTGCTGATCGTCGCGTTCGCGTTCATCCTCACGTTCCTCGCGAAGCGGACGACGTTCGGCCGCCACGTCTACGCGGTCGGCGGCAACGCCGAGGCGGCGCGCCGCGCCGGCATCAACGTCGCGCGCATCCGGATCCTCGTGTTCATGCTGTCGGGCTTCATGGCGGCGATCGGCGGCGTCGTGCTCGCCGCGCGCCTGAACAGCGTCGACCTCAACGCGGGCGGCGGCTCGCTGCTGATCGACGCGATCGCGGCGGCGGTGATCGGCGGCACGAGCCTTTTCGGCGGCCGCGGCGAGGTGCGCAACGCGCTCTTCGGCGCGCTCGTGATCAAGACGGTCGAGAACGGCCTCGACACGCAGGGCCGCGGCGCCGGCGTGATCTTCATCGTCACCGGCGCGATCCTGCTCTTCGCGGTCACGCTCGACGCGGTCGCACGCCGGCTCCAGGCGAAGGCCGGCCGCTGAGCACGCCCGTCGACGAGCTGCGCGAGGTCGTCGCGGCGCTGCCGCCGGCGCCCGAGGCGATGGGGCCGTACCTCGACAAGGTGGGCGTGTGCGCCTACACGGTCACCGACGCCGACGTGCAGGCGCTCAAGGATGCCGGCTGCACCGAGGACGAGATCTTCGAGCAGACGGTCGCCGTCGCGGTCGGTGAGGGCCTGCGCCGGCTCGAGGCAGGGCTGCGGGTGGTCGGATGAGGCTCGCGGTCGTCGACCACGGCCACGCGCCCGACGAGGCGGCGGTGCTCGCAGAGATTCGCGAGCGCAGCGGCGTCGAGCCGCTCGGGGTCGTGAAGACGCTGATGTACCGGCCCGAGCTGTTCGGCCTGCCGTTCTCCGAGGCGCTCGACGAGGTGATGCGCGGGCCGTCCGAGTGGAGCCCGGGCGAGCGCGAGCTGTTCGCGGGCTTCACGTCGTTACTCAACCAGTGCCCGTTCTGAACCGGCTCCCACGGCGCGGTCGCGTCGTACGCACTCGGAGAAGAGGTCTGGCAGGCGGTCGTCGACGACTGGCGCACCGCGCCGCTCTCGCCGCAACTCGCCGCGACCCTCGTCTTCATCGAGAAGCTGACGCTCCGCCCCGACAAGCTCGAGCCCGCCGACGCCGACGCGGTGCGCGCGGCGGGCGTCTCCGACGAGGCGCTGCGCGACGCGATCAAGGTCTCGGCGTACTTCAACATGATCGTGCGGCTCGCGGACTCGTTCGGCTGGGACGTGCCGACCTGGGAGCGGCTGCAGGCGCGCGCGCCCGCGATGCTCGAGGGCGGCTACCGGCTCGGCGCGATCCGCCGGCGCTAACGCGTGACGGTGAGGATGCGGTTGCCGCGCACGTTCGCGAGGCGCTTGGTCGTGCCGTCCGGATAGCGCACCGTGAGCTTCGCGACGCTCGTCGCGTCGCCGAGGCCGAGGTGCACGCGCGGATCCTCCGAGGACAGGTAGCTCGAGCCCGCCTGCACCTCGCGCACCACGCGCCGCCCGTCCGCGAGCGTCGCCGTCACGACCGCGCCGGGCGAGAACGGCGCGACCGCGACCTCGAGCCAGTGGCCACGCGGCGCCGTGTTGCGCAGCAGCGCCAGCCGGCCGCCGATCGAGCCGACCACAAGATCGACGCGTCCGTCGTTGTCGTAGTCGGCCGCCGCGAGCCCGCGGCCGTTGAGGCGCAGCCCGGGGACGACGTCCGCGCCGACGAACGAGGCGTCGTCGCGCTGCGCGAGCACCTGGACCGGGCCGGCGTCGCGCCCGAGGTTCGTGACAGGGATCGCGCCGTTCGCGAGCGCGAGGTCGAGCCGGCCGTCGTTGTCGAAGTCGGCCCACGAGTTCCCCCAGCCGGTGAACGAGGTGCCGAGCGCGGGCGTGAACGCGCCGCGCACGTCGCGGAAGCGCGCGCCGTCGCTCTCGTAGAACGCGTGCGTCTGCCGGCGCGAGTTGCTGACCATCAGGTCGGGCCGCCCGTCGCCGGAGTAGTCGGCCTCGGCGATGCCCATGCCGGCGTTCGGGTCGGCGATGCGCTCGGCGCGCGCGCGCTCGACGAACCGGAACCCGAGCAGCCCGCCGCGCTCGTTCACGTACAACCGGTTCGGGTCCTCGTCGTTCGCGACGTAGAGGTCCGGCCGCCCGTCGCGGTTCACGTCGGAGAAGACCGCGCCGAGCCCGTGGTCGTGCGCGCGGTCGAGCCGAACGCGCGCGCCGACCTCGCGGAACCTCCGGTTGCCCTCGTTGAGGAAGAGCAGGTCGCGCACGCCCTCGTGATTGCCCGGGAAGCCCTCCGTCGAGCCCGCGATCTCGTGGTGCATGTCCGTGTAGCCGGCGACGAAGAGGTCCGCGCGCCCGTCGCCGTTCACGTCCGCGACCGCCGCGCCCGAGTGCCAGCCGAACGAGACGACGCCGGCCTTACGGGCGCCCTCGGTGAACGTCCCGTCGCCGTTGTTCCAGAGCAGCACGTCGCTGACGGCCGTCGTCACGTAGAGGTCGGTGTGCCCGTCGCCGTCGAGATCGGCCGCCACACAGCCCTCGCCGCGCAGCGGCAACCCCGTGCGCGACTTGTGGGTGACGTTCACGAACCGCCCGTGGACGTTGTGGAAGAGCGCGCTCTGCGGCGTACCGCCGTGCTCCTGCCAGTACGGGAGCTCGGCGTCCGCGTACGAGTTGACGGCGAACAGGTCGAGCCAGCCGTCGCCGTCGTAGTCGAGCCAGCAGACGCCGCCGCCCATCATCGCGGCCGCGTCGTTCGTCACCGCCGTCCGGAACGCGCCCTGCGTGAAGTCGAGGCCCACCTTCGCCGCGACGTTCTCGAGGCTGAACCCGGCGAGCACCTGCGTCGCGGCGGGCCGCACGGCCGGGCCGCCGCCGACGGCCCACCCCGCGGCGCCGTGCTCGAGCTCGACTCGGTTCCGTCCGGACAGCTGCGCGACCGCGATCGCGGGGTCCTGGCCCTTGCCGGGCTCGAGCCACACCGACACGCGGTCGCCGCGCGGGGCCGGGAGCGCAGCGACGATCTCGCGCGCGGTGCGCACGTCGAGCCGCGAGCTCACGCCGCGCGACGGCAGGATCGTGATCGCGGGCAGCTTCCCGGTGACGGCCGCGGCCGACGCCTCGGCGGCCGAGCGCGTGTGTACGCCTGCCGTGACGAGCGCGCCGGCGTAGACCGCGAGCGCGGCGGCGCCGACGGCCGCGAGC
>JBKPLI010000143.1:0-7526 GCA_046731555.1 Actinomycetota bacterium
CTGCTCGTCGAGAAGGGCTACGACCCGACGATGGGTGCCCGGCCGCTGCGCCGCGCGATCCAGCGGTTCATCGAGGACCCGCTCGCGGACTTCGTCCTCGGCCGCTCGCTCGAGCCGGGCTCGACGATCCTCGTCGCGCGCAAGAACGACGAGGAGGTCGACATCACGGTCGTGCCGCCGGCGGTGCCCGTCGCCGCCACGGTCGGCAGCGTGCCGGACGCGCCGCCGGAGCCCTCGGAGGAGAGCTCCGACGAGTCGTCGGCTTAGCCTCGCAGTAGTCGTTGTCGCGGCCGCGGGGTTGCCCGCGCAACGGGCGCCCGCGGCCGTTCTCCGCATCGGCGTCGGCCTCGGCTCGACGTGGCGCCTGCAATCGGCCGAGCGGGTCGACCCGGGCCGGACGCGGACGCAGCACTTCAAGGTGAACGACAACGACGCTTGCCCGCAGGGGCCGGGCACGGCGTCGCGTGTGGACTGGTACCGCGGCGGCGTGCGCGTCGCGTGGAAGCAGTACAGCGCGTCGCCGGAGCGGCGCCTCATCGACGTGGCGACCACGCGCGTCGGCGACCGGTCGCCGGAGGGGTTCGTCGTCGGGCGCGCGACGCTGGCCCAGGTGCGCGCGCGGCTCCCGCGCGCGAAGGTGCTGCACCCGGAGGGCTCGCTCGTGCTCGGCCGGACGCTCGTCTCGGTGACGAAGATCGTCGGCTACGACAACTGGATCGACTTCGGCTTCTGGTTCGACGCGCGCGGCCGCCTCGTCGCCCTCGAGACCGACCGCGGCGGCTGCTGACCACTGTCCCTTCGGGCCGTGTCCCCACTCCGGACTGCGGACATGGCTCCGTCGGACATGTCCCTCTTGGTCAGGTGGGCGCCTTCGGCGACGAACGCCGCGTACTTCACGCGCGCCTTGGCTTCGTCCTCGTCGAAGAGACCGAGCACCCAGGTCGTCGTGAGGAACGACGGCTTCGGTTCGAGGCCGGCCGTGGCGAGGAAGCTGCTCCAACGGTAGTCGCCGGCGCGGGCGACCATTCCGGCGCGCACCGGGTTGTTGACGACGTAACGGCAGAGCCAGATCGCGTGGCGCTCCGTTGTCACGAGCTCGCTGTGGAACGGCCGCTCGAAGAGGTAGCCGCGGCGCTCGCAGATCCCGTTGTAGATGCGGGCATACGTGCTGTTCAGGTACTGCAACGCCGCGGACAGCTGGCCGACCTCGGTCGTCTCGTAGACGAGGTGGTAGTGGTTGCTCATAAGGCACCACGCGTGCACGCGCCCGCCGTGCTTCGCCAGGGTCCGGTTGAGGAGCCGGTAGAAGCACAGCCGCGTCTCGTCACCGCCGTAGATCCGGCGGCGATCGACGCCGCGGCTCGTGAGGTGGAAGATCCCCGGCGGTTGGTTGCGTGCGCGCGTCACCTCTCGACCGTAGCCGCCGCCGTCCGCACGCAGCTGCGACGCGGCCGAGATGTCACGCTCTTGTCACGAACGCCTGTCCATTTCGGACGTGTCCGCAGTCCGGAGTACGGACACGGCCGTTTCGGACAGGTGCGCGCTAGTCGTCGAGCTGCCAGACGTCCTGGCGGAGGAGCGGCACCTCGCGGCCGTCGCGGGTCAGCGCGTCGACGGCGATCTCTGGGCCGCCGATCATCACGTCCGTGTGGACGGACGAGACGTTGAAGCCGTCCGCCGGCGGTTCGCCGTCCACCGCCTCCGCGTACGCGGCGCCGTAGGCCAGATGGCACGTCGTATTCTCGTCGTAGAGCGTGTCGAAGAACGTGATGCCGGTCTGCCCGACGCGCGACGTGCCGTCGACGAGGGCGATCTCGCCGAGGTAGCCGGCGCGCTCGTCCGTCGCGAGCTGCCCGCGCACGACGTCGGCGCCCGACTCCGCCGAGACGTCGACGATCCGCCCGCGCTCGAAGCGGAGCTCGAGCCCGCGCACGACGTTCCCGTACAGCGCCAAGGGCCGCGTCGCGCGCACCACGCCCTCCGTCAGCCGCGCGTCCGGCGTCGTGAACACCTCCTCCGTCGGCATGTTCGCGACGTGGTCGAGACCCCACACAGTCTGCGAGCGCGGGCCGCGCCACCCGGATGCCTCTAGCAGGCCGACCGTCAGATCCGTACCCGCACCGTGGAACCGCAGCGACGCGACACCGAGCGACTGCAGCGCGGCCGTCCGCCGGTCGAGCCGCTCCACGTGCTCCTGCCACGCCGCCACCGGGTCCTCCTCGTCGAGCCGCGTGCAGAACGCGACGGCCTCCCACAGCCGCTCGACGTCCGGCTCGCCGAAGACCGCCTGCGCCCAGCCCTCCGTCGGGAACGCGATGCCCGTCCAGTTGATCGTGCGCTCGTTCACCTGCTTCATCGTCTCCTCGGCGAGCGCGATCATCCGCGCCTTGCCGACGCGGTCGCCCGGCAGGTCGGCGAGCAGGTCGGGCTCCGGATCGCCGGTGATGCCGATCGCGGCTCCGTGCTCGCGGCCGAGGATGCGCTCGCGCTCGAGCAGCCAGCCCGGCGTCGCCGAGAGTGAGTCCTCCGGCGCGTGCTTGATCCGCGCGCGGCGCACGTGGCCGTCGCCGTACGACCCCTCGACGTAACGCGCGCCGACGCGGTAGCACGCACGCGCGAGCGCGCGCACGAGCGGCGCGTGCTCCACGAGCCCGGCGATGTCGACGAGCTGGCCCGGCTGCACGTTCGCGCCGACGCGCACGGCGAGCTCGGCGTAGCGCTCGAGGCGCTCGTCCGGCGTCATTCCGGCAGTTGCCAGGTCTCGTTGCGCAGGAGGGGCACGACGCGCCCGTCGCGCGTGACCGCGTCGACGTCGACCTCGGGCCCGCCGATCATGAAGTCCACGTGCAGCGACGAGGAGTTGTACCCCGGGCCGCTCGGCTCGCCCTCGACGCCCTGCGGGATGCCGAAGCCGTACGCGATGTGGCACGTCGCGTTCTCGTCGTAGAGCGTGTCGAAGAAGGTGAGCCCCGTCTTGCCGACGCGCGACGTGCCGTCGACGAGCGCCACCTCGCCGAGGTAGCGGCCGGTCTCGTCCGACTCGAGCTGCCCGGTGACGACCTCGGCGCCCGACTCCGCCCGGACGTCGACGATGCGGCCGGCCTCGAACCTGAGCTCGAGCCCGCGCACGAGCTGGCCTGCGAGCGCGAGCGGCTGCGTCGACCGCACGACGCCCTCGGTGCGGCGAGCGTCCGGCGTCGTGAAGACCTCTTCGGTCGGCATGTTCGGCACGTACGAGAGCCCCCACGACGTCCTGAAGCGCGCGGCGCCGAAGACGGAGCGGTCGAGGAGGCCGATCGTGAGGTCCGTGCCCGGCCCGCTGTAGCGGAGCGCGTCGACGCCGAGTTCGTTCAGCGCGTCCGCGCGGCGTTCGAGGCGCGTCATGTGCTCGTTCCACGCGGCGACCGGGTCGTCCTCGTCGAGCCGGGTGCAGAACGCCACGGCGTCCCACAGCCGCTCGACGTCGGCCTCGCCGAAGATGCGCTCGGCCCAGCCGGCGGTGGGGTACGCGACGCCGGTCCAGTTCACGAGCCCTTCGTTCATGTGCCGCGCGACCTCCGCGGCGAGCTCCTTGCTGCGCGCGCGGCCGACGCGCTCGCCGTCGAGATCGGCGAGCAGGTCGGGCTCGGGGTCGCCGGTGATGCCGATCGCTGAACCTTGCTCGTCGCCCATCCGGCGCCAGCGCTCCACGAGCCACGGCGGCGTGTACTCGAGCGAATCGTCCGGGCCGAGCTCGATCAGCGCGCGCCGCACGTGCTGGTCGAGGTAGTGGGCGTCGACGTGGCGCGCGCCCGCGCGGTACGCGGCGCGCGCGATCGCCCGCATCAGCGGCGCGTGCTCGACGCGGCCGACGAGGAAGACGAGCTGGTCCTTCTGCACGTTCGCGCCGACGCCGACCGCGATCTCGGCGTAGCGCTCGAGGCGCGCGTCTAGTCCTCCGGCTGCCACACGTCCTCCCGCAGGAGCGGGATCGTCCGGCCGTCGCGCGTGATCGCGTCGACGGAGACCTCCGGGCCGCCGATCATGAAGTCGGTGTGCACGGCCGAGACGTTGACGCCGCGCCCGCGCAGCTCGTCCGGCGACAGGCCGGAGAGGCCGTCGATCGCGAACATGACGCCCGCGCCGTAGGCGATGTGACAGGTCGCGTTCTCGTCGAAGAGCGTGTCGAAGAACGTCTCGCCCGTCTTGCCGACGCGCGACTCGCCGTCGACGAGCGCGACCTCGCCGAGCGCGCCGACCCACTCGTCCACCGCGAGCTGCCCGCGCACCGCATCGGCGCCGGCCGAGGCCTGCACGTCGACGACGCGCCCGCCCTCGAACCGCAGCTCGAGGTCGCGGACGACGGTGCCGCCGAGCGCGAGCGGCCGCGTCGAGCGCACCGTTCCCTCCGTGCGGCGGAGGTCGGGCGTCGTGAACACCTCCTCCGTCGGGAGGTTCGGCACGTGCTCGACGCCGCCGGCCGTCTCGATGCTGCCGCCGCGCCAGCGCGACTCGGGCAGGAGGCCGATCGTGAGGTCGGTGCCGGGTCCGCTGAACCGCACCGCGTCGATCTGCAGCGAGTCGAGCAGCTCCGTGCGGCGCCGCAGCCTCGCGGTGTGCTCGCGCCAGGCTGCGACGGGATCGTCCTCGTCGAGGCGCACGGAGAACGCGACCGCGTCCCAGAGGCGTTCGACGTCCGGCTCGCCGAACATCGCCTCGGCCTGCCCGGGCGTCGGGTGCGCCGCGAGCGTCCAGTTGATCTTCCGGTCGTTGACCGCTGCGAGGTAGCGCCTGTTCAGCTCGACCGCGCGCGCCTTGCCGACGCGCAGCTGGTCGACGTCCGCGAACAGCTCCGGCTCGGGCTCACCGATGATGCCGATGTAGGCGTTGCCGTCCTCGAGCGCGTCCATCCGGGCAAGGTTCCACGGGTGCGACTCGGTGAGCTGCTCGTCGGGCGCGAGCTCGAGCATCGCCTTGCGCACGTGCGCGTCGCTGTACGCGACGTCGACGTACGGCGCGCCCGCGCGGTACGCGGCGTAGGTGACCGCACGCACGAGCTCCGCGTGCTCGATGGGCGCCGCGACGAAGACCGTCTGGCCCTCCTGCACGTTCGCGCCGACGCGGACGATCAGATCGGCGTAACGGTCGAGTCGTTCGCGCGACACCGCGCGATCCTAGTGGATAGAGATTCGGCTACGTGTCCAGTGGGACGTCGTCCCATGTCGCACCGAGGCCGCACGTCCACGCGAGCGCGTGGTGACGCTCGAGCGCGATCGACAGCGCTTCCGCGTGCTGCTCGGGCGTCAGGTGGCGATAGACCTTCCCGTACGCGCGGAAGTCGCCGCGCATCGGTGCCGGCAGGAGACCTTGTTCGAAGCCTCGCATCGCCGTCGCGGCGACGAGCTGGTCGAACGACTCCCACCGTTCGGGCAACGCGATCGAGCCGTTCTCCTGCAGCAACGTCGTGCGCGCGCGCCAGTGCCAGAGGCGCGCGCTCGCGAGCTCGTCCTCGAGCTCGTCGGGCTCGCGCAGCCGCGCGTCGTCGAGCGAGACCTCGACGAGCGCGTCGTGGTCGAACGGCTCGTCGTACGGCGGCACGTCGTCGAGGCGCGAGACCGCCCACAGCAGCGTGCCGAGCGCCTCGCCGCGCCACACCGCGTCGACGACCGCGGGGTCGTCCGGGCTCTCGGGCGCACGCGCGAGCGCGGCCCGCACCTCGTCCGCGAGCTCGCGGCACCGGTCGACGACCTCACGCTGGCTGCGAGGCTTGGCGCGCGCCACGGACCCGAATCTAACCGAGGGCCCGGTCGATCTCCGCCAGTGTGCCCTCGTCGAGCTCGATGCCGGACGCCGCCGCGTTCTCGCGCACCTGCTCGGGCCGCGACGCGCCGACGATCGCGGACGCGACGTTTGCCTCGCGCAGCACCCACGCGAGCGCCAGCTGCCCCATCGTGATTCCGAGCCCGTCCGCGATCGGCTGCAGCCGCTGCACGCGCTCGAGCACTTCGT
Source organism: Actinomycetota bacterium (assembly GCA_046731555.1). GTDB lineage: Bacteria > Actinomycetota > Thermoleophilia > Gaiellales > Gaiellaceae > PALSA-600. The sequence goes on from JBKPLI010000143.1 coordinate 5,989, forward strand.
CGTCGAGGAAGCTGCCGATGAAGCGTCCCATCGAATCCGACGTGGCGCGCGAGTCGGCCGGCGGCGCGTCGCCCGGCCGATACTTGCCCGTCAGCACGCCCTGCGCGAGCGGCGACCACACGATCTGCGAAATCCCGTTCTCCGCGCAGACCGGGATCACGTCGCGCTCCGGCTCGCGCCACAGGAGCGAGTACTGCGGCTGCGACGACACGAACTTCTCGACGCCGGGCACGAGGTCGAGCGCGGCCTGGACCTGCTCGGCGCTCCACTCGGAGAAGCCGATATAGCGCGCGTTGCCCTCGCGCACGACCTCGGTCAGCGCGGCCATCGTCTCGTCGAGCGGCGTCGCGCGGTCGTAGCGGTGGCACTGGTAGAGGTCGACGTAGTCGGTGCGGAGCCGGCGCAGCGAGTCGCCGAGCTGCTTGTGGATCTGCGCGCGCGAGAGCCCCTGGTTCTCGCCCGTGTCGTCCATCGGGAAGTAGACCTTCGTCGCGAGCACGTACGAGTCGCGCGGCCGCGACGCGAGGACGCGGCCGAGGAACTCCTCCGCCGCGCCGCGGGCGTAGACATTCGCAGTGTCGACGAAGTTGATCCCGGCGTCGAACGCGGCGTCGACGCACGCCTCGGCGTTCTCGTCCGAGACGCCCCCGCCGTACGTGAGCCACGAACCGAGCGCGATCTCCGAGACCCGCAGGTCGCTGTCGCCGAGCTGCCGGTAGCGCATGGGCCGAACTTCTACCGGAGATGCCCGGCTCGAGGCCGTGTAGCCTTGCGCGGCTCCGCCCGGGCGTGCGGGCAGCCCACAGACCAGGAGGTGGACGTGCTTGGACTACGTGGACGCGCGCGTTTGCTCGGACGCGCGCTCGTGGCGGCAGCTGCGCTCGCGGCCGTCGCGGTGCCCGCCGCGGCGCAGGCCGACCCGGGAGGCGCCGCGCCCGAGCTCGAGGCCGTGTCGACGAAGCCGGAGTACGTCTCCGGCGGCGACGTGCTCGTGCGCGTGAGCACGCACGACAACGGCGCGGCGAAGCATCTACGCGTCGAGCGCGACGGCGTGGACGTGACGTCGTCCTTCCGCCCGCAGCCGGACGGCTCGCTCCTCGGCCTCGTCGACGGCCTGACGACCGGCCCGCACACGATCCTCGCGCGCGCGAACGGCAACGGGAAGGGGACGCCGCCGGGGCGCTCGACGCGCCTCGACGTCGTGAACCACCCGATCACCGGCGGGCTCTTCTCCGGGCCGCAGCAGCAGCCGTTCTTCTGCGAGACCGTCGCGAACGGCCTCGGCCCCGCGCTCGACGCGTCGTGCTCGGCGCCGACGCAGGTGACCTACGTCTACCGCACGACCGCCGGCGCCTTCGCGCCTCTCGCCGACCCCACGACGCGGCCGGCCAACCTCGCGCAGACGACGGTCGACGGCCGCACGGTCGACTACATCGTGCGCCTCGAGCGCGGCACGATCGATCGCGCGGTCTACGAGGTCGCGGCCCTCTACGACCCGGCCGCTGCGCCGAGCCCGTACACGCCGGAGCCCGGCTGGA
>JBKPLI010000144.1:0-7291 GCA_046731555.1 Actinomycetota bacterium
CGGTGCCGACGGGCGCGGAGGCCGATCCGGCCGAGCTCGCGGGCGTCGCGCGTGCGGTCGCCGTCGAGGCGCTCGAGCGCGCGGACGCGCGGGCGCTCGCGGTCGGCGTGTGCAGCATGGCCGAGACCGGCGTGCTGCTCGACTCGCACGGCGTGCCGGTCGTCCCGTCGATCGCGTGGCACGACGAGCGCGCGCGGGAGGAGGCGGCGCGTATCGCGGACGTCTTCGGCCCCGAGCGGTTCGCGGTGCGGACGGGCTTGCCGCCGACGCGGCTGTGCTCGCTCGCGAAGCTCCGCTGGCTGCGCACGAACGACGAGCGCGCGCGCCGCGGCGTGCGCTGGCTCGGCGTCGCGGAGTGGGTCGTGCGCTCGCTCGGCGGCGACGAGACGGCCGAGTGGTCGCTCGCGTCGCGCAGCGGTTTCCTCGACGCGTCGTCGCGCGCGTGGTGGAGCGAGTCGCTGCAGTTCGCGTCGGCGCCGCCGGGGCTGCTGTCTGGGCTGAGTCCCGCGGGGACCGCGCTGGGGCGCTCGACGGCGGGAGGGCTCGAGGGCGCGGTGCTCGCGGTCGGCGGCCACGACCACCTGTGCGCCCAGGTCGGCGCGGGCGCGACGCGCGACGGCGACGTCTTCGACTCGTGCGGCAGCGCAGAGGCGCTGCTCGCGGCCGTGCCGAGTCCGGTCGCCGATGCGGACGTCGCGGCGGCCGTGCGCTGCGGCGTGACGGTCGGGTGGCACGTGTTCGGCGGCCGGCGGTCGCTGCTCGGTGGGTTCCTCTCCGGGCTCGGATTGCAGCGGTTCCTCGACCTGCTCGGCGTCGGCGACGACCGCCGTGCCGCGCTCGGCGAGGAGGCGCTCGCGGTGCCGCGCGGCGCGGGTGGGCTGCGCGTGCGCGACGTCACCGCGCATCGCGTGCGCCTCGACGGGATCGCCGACGGCCTGTCGCCCGCACACGTGTGGCGCGCGGCGCTCGAGGCGACGCAGGAGCACGCCGCCGCGATCAAGCTCGCGATCGAGCGCGTGGCGGGGCCGACGGAGCGCCTCGTCGTCGCCGGCGGCTGGACGCGCGATGCCGCCGTCCGCGGGGTGAAGGAGGAGGTCCTCGGCCCGTTCGAGCGTCCGCCCGTGACGGAGGCCGGCGCCCGCGGCGCAGCGCTCCTCGCCGGCATCGCGGCCGGCGTCTACGCGGGCGTCGACGACCTGCCGCAGCCCGCGCCCGTCGCCGAACGGGTCGTCTGACCGTCCGTTTCGGTCATGTCCCCAGTCCGGAGTGAGGACATGGCCGCAAGGGACGGTGTGACGACGCCGATTGGCTCAGCCGTGCGGGCGACGTCCGGCCGCGTGGCAGCCGCCCGGGGCTCGAACCGTCCGTTTGGGCCATGGCTTTCGTCCGGAGTGCGGCCATGGCCGTCCGGGACATGGCCGCACGGGTCAGTCGACGGCGGCCTGGGTGTGCGGACGAGCGCCCGCGACGAGCGCGAAGGCGCGGTCGCGCAGGAGCCTCACGCCGCCGGCACCTCGATGACCGCGCGCTCGCGATGCGACTCGAGCGCGGCCGTGAACAGGCGGTGCGTCGCCGCCGCCTCCTCCGGTGTCGCGCAGTGGAAGGGCTGGCGCATCCCGTCGCGGCCGTGCGCGAGCTCGTCGCAGAACGCGGCCCACATCTGGAGGATCGCGTCCGCGAACCCGAACTCGAAGATCGCGCCCGTTGCGTGCGGGTACGCCGAGACGGACCCGAGGTCGACCACGCTCCATGCCTGCTCCCCGCCCGGGACGTAGTCCATGCGCCGCAGCGTCTTCGGCAGCTTCGTCGTGTACGCGATCGAGCCCTCGGTGCCGTCGATCTCGATCGTCCACGTGTTGGTCTCGCCCGGCGCGATGCGCTTCGTCTCGATGCGCAGGGGCCAGCCGCCGGCCGTCTCGCAGAGGAGTACCGCGTTGTCCCACGTGTCGCACGGCACGGGCTCGCCGTCCGGGCCCGGCCGCTCGGTGACGACGTCGGAGAGGATCGCGCGCACGTTCGCGGGCGCCCATCCGGCGCGCAGCGGCAGGTGCAGCGCGTGCATGCCGAGGTCGCCCATGCAGCCATACTCGCCGTTGAACCGCGCCTGGCGCTTCCAGCCGATCGGTCTGTGCGGGTCGAGGTCGGACGAGTGGAGGAACTGCGAGCGCACCTCGAGCACGCGGCCGTACCTGCGCTCCGCGACGAAGCGCCACACCTCCTGGCCGCCCGGGTAGAACGGCAGCTCGGACGAGCAGCGCACGAGCAGGTCGGGGTGCCGCGCGATTTCCGCGCCGATCGCCGCGTTCGCGGCGAGGTCCATGCCGAAAGGCTTCTCCCCGAGGAGATGCTTCCCCGCGCGCAGCACGTCGAGGAACACCTGCTCGTGCACGTGGTGCGGCACGGCGACGTACGCCGCCTCGACCTCGTCGAGCAGCTCGCGGTAGTCGGCGACGAGGAACGGCTGCGGGGAGAGGCGCTCGTACCAGCGCAGCACGTCGGGGTTCGGGTCGGCGACCGCGGCGACAACGGGCCGAACGCCGATCGGGTCGAGGTGCGCCCAGCGCGCGGCCGCGCCCGCGAACTCGCGGCCCATCAGCCCGCCGCCGATCACGCCGAACCGAACGAGCCGCTCGTCAGGCACGCGCGGCGAGGAGACCGAGCGCCTCCTCGGCGCCGAGCCCGTCGTGCACGACCGCCATCAGCGCACGCGTCATGCCGGCCGGGTCGGCGTGCTGGACGACGTTCCGCCCGTAGACGATCCCGGCCGCGCCGCGGCGCATCAGCGCCTCCGTGCGGCGCAGCACCTCCTCGTCGGAGACCTTGCCGCCGCCGCGCACGAGCACCGGACGCCCGCCCGCCGCTTCGACGACGGCGGCGAAGTCGTCGACGTCGTCGGTCGGGTCGCACTTGATCACGTCCGCGCCGAGCTCGACCGCCTGCCGCACGAGCGGCACGATCTTGCGCGGGTCGCCGTCGACGCCGTACGGCCCGCGGTCGCGGCGCATCGCGAGCGGCTCGACCATCAGCGGCATCCCGGCGCCGTCGCACGCCGCGCGGAGCGAGACGACGTTCCGCACGCACTGGCGATGCAGGTCCGGCTGCCCGGGCAGCAGCAGGAGGTTCACGACGACGCACGCCGCGTCGAGCCGCACTGCCCTCCCGACTGCGTCGGCGATCGGCTCCGAGTAGAGCTCGGACGGCGGGTCGGCGCCGTAGACGTTCGCGACGTCCGTGCGCAGCACGAGCGCCGGCTTGCGCGGGCCGGGGACCGCCTGCAGGAACCGCGCCTGCCCGGGCGAGAGCTGGATCGCGTCCGGCCCCGCCTCGACGAGCGTCAGCACGGCACGCTCGATGTCCTCGATGCCGGCGAGGAACGACGGCTCGCCGAAAAACCCGTGGTCGACGGCGACGTCGAAGCACTTCCCGTCCGCCGCGAACAGACGATTGAGCCGCGCCAGCACGAGCCAACGATAATCGGCGGCATGAAGACATCACTCGGGATCTGGGCGTTCGGAAGCATGGCGACGCGGTTCAACCCCGGCGGGTACAAGCCGGAGCTCGTCGGCGCCTCCACCGTGCAGAAGGTGCGCACGGCGGTCGAGGGGCTCGGCGACCTGATCGACGACTACGAGTTCCACTACCCGCAGGAGCTGTCGCGCGACAACCTCGAGGAGGTCCAGGACGCGCTCGGCGGCCACGGCATCTACTGCGTCGCGGGCGGGCTCCACCTCGACCCGCGCTTCGCGAAGGGCGGCCTCTCGTCGCCCGACGACGCGACGCGCGCCGAGGCCCTGCGGTTGACGCTCGAGGGCATCGACCTCGCGGGCGACATCGGCGCGCAGATGATCGTCTGGCCCGGGATCGAGGGCTACAACTACCCGTTCCAGACACCGTACGCCGACTCGTGGGCCTGGTTCGTCGACGGCATCGGCGAGTGCGCGCAGCGCGCGAAGGAGCGCGGCGTCACGCTCTTCCTCGAGCACAAGAACTCCGAGCCCGCGATGAAGATCTTCATGCGCAACATCGGGATGACGCTGCACGTGATCCACAAGCTGCGCGCGCAAGGGATCGACAACGTGCAGGTCAACATGGACTGGCAGCACCTGATCATGAACGGCGAGAGCCTCGCCGAGTACGCGGCGCTGCTCGCGGCGGACGGGCTGCTCGGTCACCAGCACGCGAACGACGGCTGGGGCACGTTCGACGACGACAACATGGTCGGGACGATCCGCTTCATGGAGACGATCGAGCTCGCCGTCGAGCTCCGCCGCGCGGGCTACGGTGAAGGCGGCGAGCGCCTCGGCTTCGACCTCTACCCGTACACGGAGGACGCTGTCGCTGCGGTCAAGCGGTCGGTGCTCCATTGGCGGTTCATCGACGGCATTGCGGCGAAGATCGACGACGCGGCGCTCCGCGAGGCGCAGCAGGCGAAGGATGCGGTGCGCGCGTACGAGCTCGTGTACGCGGCGCTCGGTGCGTAGTGCCGGCGCTCATCTTCGACCTCGACGGGACGCTGATCGACACCGTCTACGCGCACGTGTTCGCGTGGCAGCGGGCGCTCGCCGAGGCGGGAATGCCGATCGACGGCTGGCGCATCCACCGCCGGATCGGGATGAGCGGCGGCCTGTTCGCGCGCGGCGTGGCGCGCGAGGTGGGACGGCCGCTCTCGGACGACGAGCTCGAGGAGCTGCAGGCGCGGCACGGTGAGCTCTTCCGCGAGCTGCTGCCCGAGCGGCGGCCGCTGCCGGGCGCGCCTGAACTGCTGCGCGAGCTGCGAGACCTCGGGGTCGTGCACGGGATCGCGACGTCGGGCCGCCGCCCGGAGATCGACCGGTCGCTCGAGGCGCTCGGCGTGCCGGACGAGACGGTCGTCGTCGCGCGCGGCGACGTCGCGCGCGCGAAGCCCGAGCCGGATCTCTTCCTCGCGTGCGCGGAGCGGCTCGGCGCCGATCCGGAGGACTGCTACGTCGTCGGCGACGCCGTCTGGGACCTGCTGGCCGCGCGCCGCGCGCGCATGCTGTCCGTCGGGCTCCTGTCGGGCGGGTACGGCGAGGACGAGCTCGTGAGCGCGGGCGCGTTCCGCGTCTACCGCGACGCGGCGGAGCTGCAACGGTCGCTCGACGAACTGGGGGTGCTGTCATGAGGCTGCAACACGTGTCGATCTCGATCGCGCCGGACGGCGACGACGCGGCGCGCTCGTTCTACGGCGGGTTGCTCGGGCTCGAGGAGCGCCCGGTGCCACCGAAGCTCGACCCGTCGGAGCTGATCTGGTTCCGCGTCGGCGGCAGCGACATGGAGCTGCATCTGCTGAAGAGCGGTGACGCGCCGCCGCCCGCAGCGCACTTCTGCCTCGTCACCGACGACCTCGACGGCATGCGCGCGCGGCTCGAGGCGGCGGGGATCGAGACGACGACCGGCTCGGAGATCGTCGGCCGGCCGCGTTGCTTCTGCCTCGACCCGTTCGGCAACCGCGTCGAGCTGACGCACATCGAGCGCTACGAGTGAGCGTCGGCACGTTCGTCATCGGCGGCGAGCTCGAGGTCTCGCGCCTCGGCTTCGGCGCGATGCGCATCTGCGACGACCGTTGCGAGGGCGTGCGCGTGCTGCGGCGCGCGGTCGAGCTCGGCGTCAACCTCGTCGACACGGCCGACATCTACGGCTCGGGCATCAGCGAGGAGGTCGTCGCGGACGCGCTGCACCCGTACGACGGCCTCGTGATCGCCACGAAGGGCGGCATCACGTGGAAGCCGGGCGCGGCGAAGACGCGCGACGGCCGGCCCGAGTATCTGCGGGCGGCGTGCGAGGAGAGTCTCCGCCGCCTGCGCGTCGACCGCATCGACCTCTACCAGTACCACCGCCACGACCCCGACGTGCCGTACGCGGAGGCGGTCGGGGTGCTCGAGGAGCTGCGGCTCGAGGGGAAGATCCGCCTCATCGGGCTCTCGAATGTGAGCATCGAGCAGCTCTGGCAGGCGCAGACGGTGACGGCGATCGCGACGGTGCAGAACGAGTACAACCGCTGGCTCACGACGTCGGAGGAGGTGCTGCGCGCGTGCGAGGCCGAGCACATCGGGTTCATGCCGTGGTCGCCGCTCGGCGACGGCCGCGACGACGTCGTGCGCGAGCTGCGCTGGCTCCTCGACCGCTCGCCTATGATCCTGCCGATCCCCGGCACGTCGTCGCTCGCGCACCTCGAAGAGCTCTTGGCGTGGACGCGCTGATCGGCGTCGACGTCGGCACGTCCGGCGTCAAGGCGCTCGCGGTCTCGCCCGACGGGCGCGTGCTCGACGAGGCGGAGGAGTCGTACCCGCTCTCCACGCCGCGGCCGGGCTGGGCCGAGCAGGATCCCGAGGACTGGCTGCGCGGCGCGGAGGCCGCGCTCGCGCGGCTGCCGGAGGCACCCCTCGGGCTGTCCGGCCAGATGCACGGGCTCGTCGTGCTCGACGACGACGACCGCGTGCTGCGGCCGGCGATCCTCTGGAACGACCAGCGCACGGCGGCCGAGTGCGCGGAGATCGAGGCGCGCGTCGGCCTCGCGCGGCTGATCGAGCTGACGGGCAACCGCGCGCTCACCGGTTTCACCGCACCGAAGCTCCTGTGGCTGCGCAACAACGAGCCGGACACGTACGCGCGCATCCACAAGGTGATGCTGCCGAAGGACTACGTGCGCTACCGGCTTACCGGCGAGTGGGCGATCGACGCGGCCGATGCATCGGGGACGCTGCTGTTCGACGTTGCGAACCGGCGGTGGTCGGACGAGGTGTGCGACGCGCTCGAGCTCCCGCGCGAGTGGCTGCCGCCCGCGCGCGAGTCGACGGAGGTGGCCGGCGCAGGCGACCAGGCCGCGGCCGCGCTCGGCGTCGGGATCGCCGGGCCGGGACCCGTGTCGGTCGTGCTCGGCACGTCGGGAGTCGTGTTCGCGGCGCTGCCTGCGTACGCGCCCGAGCCCGAGGCGCGTGTGCACGTCTTCTGCCACGCGGTGCCCGACACGTGGCACGCGATGGGCGTGATGCTGAGCGCCGCCGGCTCGCTCGCGTGGCTGCGCGGCGTCGTCGGCACCGCGTACGGCGAACTCGACGACGAAGCTGCGCGGTGGGCGCCCGGCACGGAGGGCCTGCTGTTCGCGCCGTACCTCGCCGGTGAGCGCACGCCGCACGCCGACCCGAACGCGCGCGGCGCCTTCGTGGGCCTCTCGCTGCGCCACGACCGCGGCGCGCTCGCGCGCGCGACGCTCGAAGGCGTCGCCTACGGGCTGCGCGACTCGCTCGAGCTCCTGCGCGCGCTCGGCGTG
>JBKPLI010000145.1:0-12197 GCA_046731555.1 Actinomycetota bacterium
CTCAATCGGCCCGTTAGCGGCGACTTTCGCCGACGGCCGCAGGGCGCGGCTCACTGCGCGACGCGTCCGAAACGGCCATGTCAGGGGTCAGACCCCTGCCATGGCCGAAAGGGTCAGTCGGCCGCCGGAACGGCGAGCAGCTCGTCGACGCCGTCGAACGCGCGCCTGCGGAGCGGGACGAGCCAGACGATCTGGCCCTGCTCGAGCTCGATCTGCTCGAGGCGCTCGCGCGTGATCTGGATCGTGACCGGCTCGCCGTCGGCTCCCGTCAGGTCGACGCGCGCGTCGAAGCCGAGGTGGCTGATCCGGTCGACGATCGCCTCGAGGCCGCCGTCGCGCGCATCGTGGCTCACGTCGAGGTCGTGCGGGCGCACCCAGTGCGCGCCGATCCGGTTCGCGTCGCCGACGAAGCGCATGACGAACTCCGTCTCCGGCTCGTCGTAGAGCTCGGTCGGGCCGCCGACCTGCTCGATGTGGCCGCCGTTCATCACCGCGATCTGGCTCGCGACGTCCATCGCCTCCGCCTGGTCGTGCGTGACGAAGATCGTCGTCACGTGCACCTCCTCGTGCAGGCGGCGCAGCCACGCGCGCAGCTCGGCGCGCACGCGCGCGTCGAGCGCGCCGAACGGCTCGTCGAGGAGCAGCACGTCGGGCTGCGGCGCGAGCGCGCGGGCGAGCGCCATCCGCTGCCGCTGGCCGCCCGAGAGCTGCGCCGGGTACCGGTCGCCGAACCCCTCGAGCTGCACGAGCCGCAGCAGCTCGGAGACGCGCTCGCGGATCTCGCCTTTCGGCTGCTTGCGCACCTTGAGCCCGAACGCGACGTTCTCGCGCACGGTCATGTGCTTGAACGCCGCGTAGTGCTGGAACACGAACCCGACGTTGCGCTTCTGCGGCTTGAACGCAGTCGCGTCCCTTCCGGAGATGTAGACCTCGCCCGCGTCCGGGTTCTCGAGCCCGGCGATGATGCGGAGGAGGGTGGACTTGCCCGACCCGCTCGGCCCGAGCAGCGCCGTGAGCGCACCGCCCTCGACGTCGAGGGACACGTCGTCGAGCGCGACGAAGTCGTTGAAGCGCTTCGAGACGTTCCTGACCTGGATCGACATTAGGCGGTCTCCTCCTTCGGCCTGACGAGGGTCATCGCGAGCAGTACGCCGACGGCGAGGAGCGCCAGCACGAGCGACACGGCGTACGCGCCGGCGAGGTCGAAGCTCTCGTAGCGCTCCTGGACGCGGAGCGTCGCGGTCTCCGTCTGGCCCTGGAGCCGGCCCGAGACGACCGCGACCGCGCCGTACTCGCCGAGCGAGCGCGCGGTGGTGAGGATGACCCCGTAGATCACGGCCCAGCGGATCGAGGGCAGTGTGATCCGCCAGAACGTCTGCCACCCGTTCGCGCCGAGCGTGCGCGCGGCCTGCTCCTGCTCGTCGCCGATCTCACGCAGCGTCGGCACGACCTCGCGCGCGACGAACGGCAGCGAGACGAAGATCGTCGCGAGCACCATCGCCGGCAGCGCGAACAACACCTGGATGTCGTGCCGCTCGAACCAGCCGCCGAACCAGCCGGTGCGCCCGTAGAGCAGGAAGAGCGCGAGGCCGACGACGACCGGCGAGAGCGCGAGCGGCAGGTCGATGAACGCGTTCAGCAGTCCCTTGCCCGGGAAGCGCTGCCGCACGATCGCGAGCGCGCACACGACGCCGAACACGGTGTTCACCGGCACGGCGATCAGCGTGATGATCAACGTCAGCTTGAACGCGTGCAGCGTCTCGGGGGTCGTCAGCGCCTCCCACGCGGGCGTGAAGCCGTGCTCGAAGGTGCGGTAGAAGACCAGCCCGAGCGGCGCGACGAGGATCGCCGCGAGGTAGAGGATCGCGACGGAGCGGAGGCCGAGCCTAGCCACGCTCGTGCCTCGTCGCGACGTGCCGGATGACGCCGATCGAGAGCAGGAGGCCGAACGAGATCACGAGCAGCACGACGGCGACCGCCGCGGCCGACGCGGTGTCGCCGCTCTCGATCCGCCCGAAGATGTAGACGGAGGAGACCTCGGTCTTGAACGGCAGGTTGCCGGTGATGATCACGAGCGAGCCGAACTCGCCGACCGCCTTCGCGAACGCGAGCGTCACGCCCGAGAGGATCCCCGGCAGGATGTTCGGCAGGATGACTCGCACGAAGGTGGCGAGGTCCGACGCGCCGAGCGACTTCGCCGCCTCCTCCATCTCGCGGTCGAGCTCCGTCAGCACGGGCTGCACGGTGCGCACGACGAACGGGAGCGTCACGAACATCAGCGCGAGCACGATCGCCGTGCGCGTGTAGGCGACGTTCACGCCGATCGGCGAGCGCGGCCCGTAGAGCGCGAGCAGCGTGAGGCCGGCGACGATCGTCGGCAGCGCGAACGGCAGGTCGATGACCGCGTTCATCATCGTCTTGCCCCGAAAGTCGTCGCGCACGAGCACCCACGCGGTGACCGTGCCGAAGACGGCGTTGACTAGCGACACCGCCAGCGACGCGCCGATCGTCAGCTTCAGCGCGGCGACGGCGGCCGGGCTCGACACCGCGTCCCAGAACCCGTCCGCGCCCTCCTTCGTCGATTCCCAGAAGAGCGCCGCGAGCGGCAGGACGACGACGATCGTCAGAAAGGTCGTGACAATGCCGAGGGACAGGGCCGCGGAGGCCCTGTCCCTCTGAACGCGGACGCGGCGTGAGCCGACCGCGACGGCTGCGGTCGCGTCAGCCAGTGACTCCGCCGATCTTCTTCTCGATCGCGGCCATGACGCCCTTGTCCGGATCGAAGAAGTCCTTCTGCACCTTCGTCCAGCCGCCGAGGCCGAGGTTGTCGATCGTGAAGATGTCGGGCCGCTTCGGGAACTGCTTGCGGTTCTTCTCGAGCACGCTCTTCACGACGGGGCGGTAGCCGTAGTCGGCGAAGATCTGCTGCGCGGGCGGCGTCTTCAGGTAGCGGATGAACGCGTTCGCCTTGTCCTTGTTCTCGCTCCCCTTGAGGACGGCGATCGGGTTCTCGATCAGGATCGTCGCCTTCGGGATCACGTACTGGACGGGCTGGTTGGCGAGCTTGGCCGCGATCGCCTCGTTCTCGTAGGTGAGCAGCACGTCGCCCTTGCCGGCGAGGAACGTGTTGAGCGCGTTGCGGGCGCTCGAGTCCTGCACGCTCACGTTCTTGAACAGCGCGAGCAGCTTTGCCTGCGCCTGCTTCGGCTTCAGGCCGGCCTTCAGCCACGCTCCGTAGGCGGCCATCACGTTCCAGCGCGCGCCGCCCGAGGTGAACGGGTTCGGCGTGATCACCGAGACGCCCTTCTTCGTCAAGTCGTCCCACGTCTTCAGATGCTTCGGGTTGCCGTCGCGGACCGCGAAGACCACGACCGAGTCGGTGACCATCCCCTTGTGCGACTGCTTCTTCCACTTCGCGTCGACGAGGCCCGCCTTCACGAGCGTGTCGACGTCCGGCGCGAGCGAGAGCTCGACGATGTCGGCCTTCAGGCCGGCCGCGACCGCGCGGGCCTGGTCGCCCGAGGCGCCGTAGGACTGCGTGAACGAGACGCCGTCGCCCTCGGGCGTCTTCTGGAACGCGGGGATGAGCTTCCCGAACGCCTCGCGCGGCGTGGAGTACGCGACGAGGCTGAGCTTGACGTCGGTGGAACGCGCGCCGGCCGCCGAGACGACGACCGCTGCGAGCGCGACCACGACAAGGGCGGGCAAGAGACGGCGATGCATGCGGTTGGGCTCCTTTGGCGGCGACATTGTCCAGCTTCCCACTGGATTTAATGGACTAATGATGCACATAAGCCTGGACAATGCGCAAATGGAACCGTGGGCCACGCGTAGACTCGGATTTGTGTCGGCCGCCCTGCAGGCGAGCGCCCTCCGCAAGCGGTACGGGGCGACCGAGGCGCTCGCCGGCGTCGACGTCGAGGTCGGCGAGGGCGAGCTCGTCGGGCTCCTCGGCCCGAACGGCGCCGGCAAGTCGACCCTCGTGAAGATCGCCTGCGGCCTCGTCCGCCCGACCGCGGGCACGGTCTCGATCTGCGGCGCGCCGGCGGGCTCGGCCCCGGCGCGCCGCGTGCTCGGCTACCTCGCGGAGCTCTTCCGCTTCCCGGCGTGGATGAGCGCGGACGAGCTGCTGACGCTGCACCAGCGCCTCGCCGGCTCCCGCGGCGGCGCCGCCGAGCGCGCCGATCTGCTCGAGCTCGTCGGGCTCGCGGAGTCCCGGAACCGCCGCGTGGCGGCGATGTCGAAGGGCATGCAGCAGCGCCTCGGAATCGCGCAGGCGCTCGTCGGCACCCCGCGACTGCTGCTCCTCGACGAGCCGACGAGCGCGCTCGATCCCGCCGGCCGCCGAGTCGTGCGCCGCCTGCTCGAAGAGCTGAAGGCGCGCGGCATGTCGGTGCTGCTGAACTCGCACCTGCTGTCGGAGGTCGAGCTCGTCTGCGACCGCGTCGTGATCGTGAACCACGGCCTCGTCGTCGCGGCGGGGTCGCCGGCCGAGCTGCGGCGGCAGGGCGGGGTCGAGGTAGAGGTCGACGGCGGCGTGCGCCGCTTCCCCGATGCCCGACGCGACGACGTGCCGCGCATCGTGCGCGAGCTCGTCGACGGAGGCGATCGGATCTACGGCGTGCGCGTCGTCACGTCGACCCTCGAGGACGTGTACCTGGAAGCAGTCGACGACGAGTGATCGCGATCGTCCTCTACGGGTTCCGCGAGAGCCTGCGGCGCCGCATGTTCCTCGTCGTCCTGATCTTGACCGCGCTCTTTCTGGCGCTGTACGCGTACGGCACGAAGCAGGCGTTCGAGGACACGCGCGGCTTCGTCGGGCTGAATCCCGAGGCGCTCGACACCGACGCGCTCGCGGGCGCGATCGTCTTCGGGCTCGCGATGTTCGGCACGCTCTTCCTCGGCGCGGTGCTCGCCGTCTTCCTGACGCTGAACGTCGTGCGCGGCGACGCGGAGGCCGGGTTGCTGCAGCCGCTCGTCGTGCGGCCGATCGGGCGCGCGCAGCTGCTCCTCGCGCGCTTCCTCGGCGCCGCGCTCGTCTGCACGATCTACGTGCTCGCCGTCTACTTCGCGACGCTCGGGATCACCGAGTGGGCGGGCGACTGGACGCCGGACCGCGTGCTCGGGCCTGGGCTCGAGCTCGCAGCTGCGGTCGTGATCGTCGCGGCGCTCTCGCTGCTCGGGTCGGTCTTCCTCTCCGCGACCGCGAACGGCGTCGCGGGCCTGATGATCTTCGGCGCCGGCCTGCTCACCGGGCTGCTCGGCGAGATCGGGAAGGCGATCCAGTCCGAGCGGCTCCAGGACATCGCCCACATGGCCTGGTGGCTGTTCCCGTTCGACGCGCTCTACGAGGACGGGCTGCACCGACTGACGATCGACACGGTCGGCTTTACGCGCTTCGTGCTCGAGCTCGGGCCGTTCGGCGGCTCGCACCAGGCGGGGACGACTTTGCTCGTGTGGTCTGCCGCATACCTCGCGCTCGTGGTGCTGCTCGCGCTGTTCGCGTTTTCGCGACGCGACCTCTAGGTACATCCCTCGGGTGCGCTTTCGGAAGGGAGCAAAGCTCGACCCGGGCCAGGTCGTCGACCGTCGCGGCGCGGGCGGGCTGCCGGGCGGCGGGATGGCCGTCGGCGGCGGCGGCATCGGCATCGTCGTCCTGGTCGCGTACCTCCTCATCAGCGCTCTGGGCGGCGGCGGCGGCTCGCTCGGGCCGCTCGACAACCTCGACGGCACGGCCGTCGGCCCGCAGGCGAGCGGCGTTCCGAGCGAGGTGGAGCAGGAGTGCCGCACGGGCCAGGACGCGAACGAGCGCCAGGACTGCCGCATCGTCGGCGACGTCAACTCGATCCAGACGTACTGGACGCAGTGGTTCCGCCGGCAGGGCAAGCAGTACACGCCGGCCAAGACCGTGTTCTTCTCCGGCTCGACGCAGACCGGATGCGGCGGCGCGACCTCGTCGGTCGGGCCCTTCTACTGCCCGACGGACAAGCTCGTCTACATCGACCTCGACTTCTTCGGGCAGCTGCAGGAGGACTTCGGCGCGCAGGGAGGACCGTTCGCCGAGGCGTACGTGCTCGCGCACGAGTACGGCCACCATGCGCAGGACCTGTTCGGCAACCTGGCGAAGGCCCAGCAGGGGGGCGGCCCACAGGGCGGGTCGGTGCGCGTCGAGCTGCAGGCCGACTGCTACGCCGGCGTCTGGGCGCGGAACGCAGTCGCAACCGGCTACATCGTCGACCTCACCGACCAGGACGTCGCGCAGGGGCTCGACGCGGCGGCCGCGGTCGGCGACGACCGCATCCAGGAGCGGACGCAGGGGCGCGTGAGCCCGGAGTCGTGGACGCACGGCTCGTCCGCGCAGCGGCAGGCGTGGTTCAAGCGCGGCTACCAGCGCGGCTCGCCCGACGGCTGCGACACGTTCAGCGGCGAGCTCTAGCCGCCGGCGGCGGCGAAGGAGCGGCTCGTGCCGTCGGCCAGCACCTTCGTGACCGAGCGGACGCGGCGGCCGGGCGGCACCGACGCTGCGAACGTCCCGTCACGGAGCGTCGCGGCGAGCGTTCCGGCCGGGCGCAGCAGCGCCGACACAGCGCGCACGTCGCTGCCGGCGACGCCGGCGAGGACGAACTGCCCGGAGCGCCGCCGCGGGAGGACGTAGGAGATCTCGTCGTCGCCGAGCCGTCGCACGCACGACGTCGCGAGCCGGACGCCGGCCCGGTTCACCTGGTAGCAGACCCGGCCGGACGGCTCCGTCGACCGCCCGACGCGAACCGCGCCGAATGCGACGGTGAACGACTCGCCGGTCGCGGCGGCCGCGGCGGCGCCGGTGGCCTGCGGTTCTCGGCCGAGCGCGCTCACGACGAGGCCCGCAGCGAGGGCGGCCGCTGCGAAGAAGCCTCCGAACGCGAGACCGCGGCTGCGAGCGCGATGCACCGGAGCTTCAATCTCCCACGTCGTCGGACGGCGAAACGCGGGCGTCCCACGCGAGCACCTGCACGCCCTCCCACCACTCGGGGTTGCCGTGGTCGTCGCCGCGCGCCTCGAACGCGAGCCGCGCGCGCGGCTGCCCGGCGAGCCAGTCGGCGGTCGCGCGCCGCACGCGGTCCCAGTCCGTGTCGTCGACGATCAGCACGGCGCGCTCGGCGAGGTACGGCTCGATCAGCCGCAGGCCCTCGAGCTGCGCGTCGTACCCGTGCGCCGCGTCCCAGTAGTAGACGCCGACGCGGCGGCCCGCGAGCGCGTCGCTTCGCAGCACCTCGAACGCGTCGCCTTCGACGAGCGTCGGCACCGGCAGCCCGAAGCGCGCCAGGTTCGCCTCGACCGCGGCGCGGCCGCCGCCGCTCATCTGCCAGCTGTCGATCGCGACGAAGTCCTTGCCCTCGTTGCCGCGCATCGCCGCGACGAGCGACGTGCCGCGCAGCGTTCCGACCTCGACGTAGCTCTCGCCCGGCTCGAGGTGCCGAGCGGCGAGGTTCACGAGCGCGAGGTTGTTCTCGGCCGCGAGCCCGGGCACGGCCTCCAGCACGTCGCGGTAGGACCCGCCGTCGATCTCCGTCAGGTGTTCGAGAAAGCTCTCGACCTGCATCGCAGATCGCAGTATGTTCGGTCGGGTTACGGCAACGATCACGGAGGAGGCGCATGAGCGCATCGGACGGCGTTGCTGCGGCAAACGGCGGGTCCGTCGACCTCGTCTTCGAGGGCGGCGGCGTGAAGGGAATCGGCCTGGCCGGTGCGTTCGAGCTGCTCGAGGAACGCGGCTATCGCCCCCAGAACGTCGCGGGCACGTCGGCCGGCGCGATCAACGCCGCGCTCGTCGCAGCGGGCTACACGTCACAGGAGCTGCGGGACATCGTGTTCTCGCTCGACTACCGCAGGTTCGAGGACCGGCGCTGGTACGGAAAGGGCCACGTCGGGCTCGGGGTCAACGTGCTCCGGGAGCAGGGGCTCTTCCGCGGCGACGAGTTCTACCGCTGGATCAAGGAACGGCTCGACGCGAAGAAGGTGCACACGTTCTCCGACCTCACGACGGGCGACGAGGACGTGCGCTGGTCGTCGCGCCTGCAGGTGATCGTCTCGGACGTCACCTCGCGGCGGCTGCTGATCCTCCCGCGCGACGCGAAGCAGCTCGGGATGGATCCGGACGAGCTCGAGGTCGCGCTCGCGGTGCGGATGAGCATGTCGATTCCGATCTTCTTCGAGCCGGTTCGCGTCCAGAACAAGAACACGAACCGCGAGCACCTGCTCGTCGACGGCGGGATGCTCTCCAACTTCCCGATTTGGCTGTTCGACTGCGACACGGGGGCGCTGCCGGACTGGCCGACGTTCGGGCTCCTGCTCGTCGAGCCGGACCCGAAGCATCCGGTCACCGAGCGTCTGCCGAAGCCGACCCGCGGCCCGCGCGGCACCCGCGGGCTCGTCGACCTGCTCTCGGCGATGGTGCACACGATGCTCGAGGCGCACGACCGCATGTACCTCGAGCAGGAGACGTTCGCCCGCACGATCGGCATACCGACGATCGGCGTCGGGACGACCGAGTTCGACCTCTCGAGGGAGCGTGCGGAGGCGCTGTACCAGTCGGGTCGCGACGCCGCCGCCAAGTTCCTCGAGACGTGGGACTTCGAGGCGTACGTGCGCGAGTTCCGCCAGGGCAAGACGCATTCGCGCCGGCAGCAGCTCACCGAGCAGCTTCAGAAGGAGGGTGTCGGCGCCGGCTGAGGCGGATCGCGGCCGCTACGGGAGGTAGCGCTCCACCTCGACCGGCGTCGTGCGCTCGGCGACGACGCGAGCCGCGAGGTCGTGGAGCTTCATGCCGTGCGAGCGGGCGCCTCGCCGCAGCGCGTCGAACGCGGCGTCCACGTCGAGGCCGTGGCGCGCGGCGAGGATGCCCTTCGCCTGCTCGATCACGATGCGTGACTCGAGCGCCGTCTGGAGCTGCGCGTTCCGCTTGCGGAGGTCGTCGTTCAGCTCGAGCAACCTGCGGGCGATGCCGTCGTTCTTCGTCTCCATCGCGATCAACCTATTTCAGCCAAGGGGCGAGAAACGTCTGGATCTCCTCGCAGCCGCGCGGCTCGACGAGCCGGCCGCGGACGACGCGCTCGTCGGCGACGACGAGCGTGGGGACGCGGTCGATGCGAAAGCGGGCAACGAGGTCCTGGCGCGTGTCGGCCGAGACGCGGCGCACTTGGAACGTCTCGTGGTTGTGCCGCCGCTGCAGCACCTGCGCGAGGAAGCCCTCCGCGCGGCGGCAGCGGCCCGACGTCTCCGAGTAGAAGAAGATCAGGAGCGGCTTGTGCCCCAGCCGCTCGCGGCTCGCGGTGCCGCTGCGCCTCACGAGAGCTCCCGCGGGTCCTGGAGCTCGCGGACGACGGCGACCGGCGTATGCCAGGAGCCGACGATCTCGGTCGCGACCTCCTCGAGCGGACGGGACGAGCTCTGCGCGGAGCGGCGCATGGCCTCGAGCGCGTGATCGGGCACGAGCGCGTAGCGCTCGGCGAGCACCCCCGTTGCCTGCCCGACCAGTACGCCCATGCGGAGCGCTCCGCGCAGTTGCTCGTTCTGCCGCCGCAGATCGGTGACCCGTCGCAGGAGCTCGTCGACGGTCTCGACCGCCTCGACCGGCCACTCCTCGCGCGCCGCAGGAACCTCGAGCGCCTCAGTCATCGCGCGACGCGATCCCTTCCGCGAGAGTGGACTCGATGCGGGCGACGTGACCGAGCCCCGATTCGACGAGCTCCTGCCGCACGCGCGGGTCGCGGGTCACGACGACGAGGCCGCCGCCGTGGCCGAGCAAAAGGTGCGCGGCGCCCGTCAGGACCCCGAGGAGATCGACGTCGACTGACCCAAACGTCGCGAGGTCGACGAGCACACGCGCACCTTCATGTGCCGTCAGTGGAAAGAGAGCATCCTTGATCTCCGTCGCCGACGCGTCGTCGACGGCGCCGCTGACGGCGACCGCGTACCAGTCGGTGCCGATCTCAGCGACGTCGATCCTGGTGGATGTCTGCGAGGCGACGATGCGACCGATTCAATCGATCCCCGTCTTAACGGTCGGGCAGAGATCTATGAGGATTCGTTCACACCGTCGACGGCGACGAGCCGGTAGCCGATGCCCCGCACCGTCGCGAGTCGCTCCGGGCCGCCGGCCTCGCCGAGCTTGCGGCGGATGTTCGCGACGTGCACGTCCGCCGCGCGCGGGTCGCCGACGTAGTCGCTCTCCCAGAGGTGCTGCATGATCTCGCGCCGCGTGAACGCGCGGTCCTGGGACGCCAGCAGCGCGAGCAGCTTGAACTCGGTCGGCGTCAGGCGCACGCGCTCCCCCGCGACCCACGCCTCGTGCCGCGCGAGGTCGAGCGCGACGTCCCCGACGCGCCGCTGCGCGCCGCCGCGGTCGAGCTCGCGCCGGCGCAGGATCGCGCGGATCCGGCTCACGAGCTCCGGCATCGAGAACGGCTTCGTCACGTAGTCGTCCGCGCCCGCCTCGAGGCCGATCACGCGGTCGACCTCGGCGTCGCGCGCGGTCACGATGAGGATCGGCACGTCGCTGCGCTCGCGCACGCGGCGGCAGACCTCGACGCCGGACAGATCCGGCAGGAGGAGGTCGAGGAGCACGACGTCGTAGGGGGTCCGGTCGACAGCCGCGATCGCAGACGACGCGTCGTCGCTCTCGTCCACGTCGTAGCCCTCGGAGCGGAGCGTGTACGCGACCGACTCGCGGATCGCCGCCTCGTCCTCCACGATCAGGACGCGAGCCGTCACAGGAGGAGCTTTGCCCCGGGGATCGTGACGCGCGCGGTGGTGCCTTCCTCCGACGCGGACTGGAGCTCGATCCGCCCGCCCGCGGCGCGGATCGCCTCATACGCGATCGGCAGGCCGAGACCGAAGCCGCCCGTCGAGTCCTCGCCGCGGTAGAAGCGGTCGAAGGCGTACTCGAGGTCCACGGGCGTCATGCCGCGCCCGCGGTCGACGACGTCGATGACGACGGTGTCGCCGGACCGCCGGGCCGCGATCGACACGGGCAGGCCGCGCGCGTGCTTGGCGGCGTTCTCCAGCAGGTTCGCGAGCGCCTGCTCGAGCAGCGGGCGGTTCGAGAGCACCGCGACGTCGTGCGCGCAGTCGATCTCGACCTCGACGCCGTGCGGCGCGAGCTCCGCGACGAGCGCGTCGACGACGTCCCGCAGCGGGATGATCGCGAGGTCAGGCGTGGCTTTCGTGCGCTGCGCCCGCGTCAGCGTGAGCAGGGCCTCGCCGAGCCGTGCCAGGCGGTCGACCTCGGCCTCCAGGTGGTGGAGGAAGCGGTCGCGGTCGTCCGGCTTGTCCTTGGCGCCGGCCTGCAGCGCCGCGACGGCGCTCGCGATGGCGGTGATAGGCGTCCGGATCTGATGGGCGGCGTTCGCGACGAAGTCGCGGTCTGCCTGGTCGCGGCGCAGCTGCACGGTGACGTCGTCGAACGCGACGACGACGCGCGTCACCGAGCCCTCCTCGTCGTGCAGCGGCACGGCGCTCGTCCTGAACGCGCGGCGCGAGCCGTCGCGGGCCTCGTGGTAGACGATCTCGTCGGCGACCGTCTCGCCGCGGGCCGCCCGGGCAACGGGCCGCTCCTCGAGCGGAATCTCGGAGCCGTCCGCATGCAGGATCCGGATCGCTCCGAACCTGCCGCCCTCCGACCCGATGGACGTGAGGATCTCGTCGGCGCGGTGGTTCGTTCGCAGCTGCATGCCGTCCGCGTCGAGGATAGAGACGCCGACCGGCAGGTAGTCGACGACGGTCGCAAGCTCGTCGGCCTGTACGGCGACGCGCCGCTCGACCTCGGCGTTCACGTCCCAGAGTTGCTCTTCGGCCGGGTGCTCGGTCGTCACGTCCGGTCGCCTCGAGGTCGAACCCTACCCGGCTCGCTCGGCGATGCGAAGCCCGCGGACGGCCCAGAGCACGAAGAACGCAACGAGCGCGAGCGCGATCAGGACGCCACGCAGGACGTGCTCGGGCTCGCCGGCCAGGAGGCTTCGGTTCGCCGCGAGGACGAAGGTGACCGGGTTGACGGCGGCCACCGCGTGGATCCACCCCTGCAGCAGCTCGAGCGGCACGTACACCGGCGCGAGGAAGAGCAGCATGAAGACCGGCGTCTGCATCAGCGGCCCCGCCTGGACCGAGCGCACGCGCATCGCGATCCCCATCGCCCACATCACGCCGGCGACGTTGCAGAG
>JBKPLI010000146.1:0-13369 GCA_046731555.1 Actinomycetota bacterium
TCACGCCGAATGCGATGTACGCGGCAGTGATGATGACCACGATCATCGTGTCAACCGGCTCGGTCCGTGCTCGATCGCGGCAATAGTCGCCATGCTCGCGATGACCCGCTCACGAGCGTAGCCGTTCCTCGGCGCACGCGCGAGGCAGGCGGCCGCGGCGCTAGTCGAGCTGCACTCGCCCTCGCCCGACTGACCACCAGCATGCCCCGCTCGTGCTCAGCGCGATTGTCGTGACGCAGTGCCGTTTTCAGGCCAGCCGTCTAGCAAACGTCTAGCGCACCGGTCGAGCCGTGGGCGTGGGGAGCCTCGCCTACGCGCGGATCAAGACAAGCGGGACGCGGTTGCGAGGACGGCCCGGAAGGCCGGGGAGATCGCTCCCCGGCCTTCCGCCGGTGAATCGATCCGCGCTCGCTAGCGCGAGAACGCGTACAGCTTCGCGCTCGGGAAACCGAGCCCGAGGTTGGAGTACCCGGAGCCCCAGTAGAGCCGGCCGTCGGCGATCGCGGGCGACGAGTTGTCGGAGCCGCCGGTGGTGTACTGCCACAGCATCTTCCCGTTCGCCGCATCGAGAGCGAACATCGTGGGCGGGAACGGGGTCGGCGGCGGCCCGAACGCGAGCGCTCCGAACGAGCTCGCGTACATCACGCCGTTCGCGACGCTGACCGGCCCGAGGTCGATCGTGTTGTTCGGGTCGGCCCGCTGCCAGATGATCGCGCCGGTCGCGGGGTCGACCGCCGCCCAGCTGCCGGCGAACGATGTCGTCGGCGTGCCCTTCGGCGGGTTCACCATCGCGTACGGCGCGAAGCCGAGGTTCACGATGGCGACGTAGATCCGCTTGCCGTCGGTGGCCGAGCCCCACTCCATGCCGCCGAGCGAGCTGCCGGGCCCGACGAGCGTCTTCCAGGCGGTTGCGCCCGTGTCGGCGTTCAGGCCCCAGAGAATGCCGCTCTTCTGGCCCGCCGTGACGATGTCCCCGGCCTTCGTCGGGATCAGCATCGCGCCCTGCCCGAAGTCGAAGTCGGGACCCGCCGGGGTCGGGCAGGCGGTCGGGAACCCGATGCACGCGGTCGTCCAGGCGTCGTAGCCCTGGACCTTGTTCGCCCACTTGATCGCACCGCTCGTCAGGTCGAGCGACATCACGGCGTCGACGTAGTTGCCGTTCCCCTGCGGCTCGCACGCCGCCAGCGCCGCCAGATCGGTGCCCGCCGCCGTCGCGCAGTCCTTCACGCTCTGCGGCGCCGAGTAGTTGTTGCCGGTGGTGATGTAGAGCGAGTTCCGCTTCACGTCGACGACGGGCGACGATCCCCAGACCGCCGCGCCCGAGTAACCGGCCTCCTGCTGCTCGAGCGACATCGTGTACGTCCTCCACAGCACCTGCCCGGTCGAGAGCCTGACCGCACTCACGCTGCCGCGGAAGTAGCAGGCGTTGTGGCCGTTGACCGGCGGGCCGTCGCAGTCGACGCCGTTCTCCTCCACCGACGCGACGCCGACGTAGACGACACCGTTGTAGATCGTCGGCGACTGTGTGTCGATCGCCAGCGGATGCGAATCAAGCTGCGTGACCCAGTTGACCGCACCCGTCGTCTTGTTCAGCGAGACGAGCCGCGCCCCCTTCTGCGTCCCGAACACGACCGAGTTTCCCGAGACCGCCGGGGCAGTCCGCGAGACGGCGCCTGCGACGCCGCTCACCGCCGCGACGTCCTTCTGCCAGACGACCGCGCCGCTCGACGCGTTCAGCGCGGTGATCTTGCCGCCCCAGTCGGTGACGTATACGACGCCGTCGACGACCGCGGGCGTCGACGACACGTCGCCGGCGAGATTCGCGACCCACACCGGCGAGAGCGAGCCGACGTTTTGCACGTTCAGCTTGCTCTCGTCCGGCTGGTACCGCCAGTTCGTGATGCCCTGACCGCTCATCGACCAGTTCGCCGTCGGCGCACCGGACGCTCCGGTCACCGCGATCAGACAGGCAGCTGTGATGGCGAGCACGACCGCCGCAAGCGATCTGCTCCGCCCTACCTCAGCCATCCCTTCCTCCCTCTCCCCCCGATGGGGTATGCCGGCGCGACACCTGCGAGGGCAAGAAAGGCCGCAGATCCTCGAGTCACACCGTGGCTGCGAACGAAAGCACGTTCTCCCCCGCGATGCAAGCATGCTGCGCATCGGTGCACGTTTCTTCACGGACGCCACCGTCAGCCGTCGCCGCTATCCCCGTTGGAAGATCGTGGCGGCCCCGACTCTCGCTCCACACACGGAAGCGATGATGACGAGCGTTTCTGTGCCTTCGGGCCGAAGTCGACGCAGATCGTGCGCGCGGCCCGCGTCCACTCGCTGATCACACCATCGATGCACAGCACACGCCGCGCGGCCGGGAAAACCCCCGGTTCGGGGAGTAGCCGCGCCCTGGGCGCGGTGGGATGCTCGCCGCGGTGAACGCTGCGGCAATGCCGGGCGCGCGCGCACGTAGGTACGCGCGAGTGGACAGGAGACTGGACGTCGGGAACCGTGTCCTCTATGGCCGCATATCCCCGCTGCGGCGCTGCCCTAAGGAACGGTCAACCGTGTCTCCGGACGGTTGAACCCGGCTCCGAGTTCTGTGTCCATCACGCGCGGCTGTTCGAGACCGTTCACGCCGACAACCTGCGCGACGGGCGGACGCCGAAGAAGCGTGCCCTGAAGGGGCCGCCGCTGCGCGTCGTGGCGGAGCCGACGCCGGGGCGTAATGCAACCACGATCACAGGGGTCGTGTTGAACCTGCTGTCGGTCGGAGCCGCATACGGGATCCTCGTGCTTGTGTTCCAGCACTCCTGGGCCGAGGGAATCCTCGGCTTCCAATCGAACCACTCGATCGCCAGCTGGCTGCCGCTGTTCATGTTCGTCGTGCTGTTCGGGTTGTCGATGGACTACCACGTCTTCATCCTCAGTCGCGTGAAAGAACTGCACGACGCCGGGGAGTCGACTGAGAACGCCGTGCGCCACGCGATCATCCACACGGCGGGAACAGTCACGAACGCCGCGCTCATCATGGTCGCCGTGTTCGGGTTGTTCGCGACGATCTCGACGATCGACGTCAAGCAAATGGGTTCGGGCTCGCGGTCGCGGTGCTGATCGACGCGACCGTCATCCGCGCGGTGCTGCTTCCCGCCGCAATGAAACTGCTCGGCGAGTGGAACTGGTACCTGCCCACGTGGCTCGAATGGCTGCCGACGCTCTCCCCCGAGGGCGCGACGGACTAGACACCCGAAGCAGCGCCGACCCGCCACACCGTGACGATGCAGAATCCTGCCGGTCGTGGCGGCCGATTGAGTGCTGCGCAGAGGAACGGCTAAAGGTTCGGCCAAGCGCTTCGACGTCGTCGTGATCGGCGCCGGCCAGGCGGGCCTGGCGTCGGCCACTTCCTCGCCCGGCAAGGCCGTCGCTTCGTGATCGTCGACGCCGCCGGGCCCCGACCAGCATCCCGGCCTCGCGGGCGCGACACTTAGGGCGAGATGCCTGTTCCGCGCTGTGCCGCTCGTCGGCGCGACGGCCGCGAGTGCGGCGCGCTCGCCTCCTCGCCGACCGCGACTTACTGCCGCCGACACGAGCAGGTTGCTGCCGAACTCGGCGACGACGCCGTGCAGACCGGGAGCTACCCGCGGGCGCCGCATGCGACGCGAGGAGATGCTGCTCGTCGTCGACGAGACGCCCGCCGCGCAGACGGTGCCGACGATCGACACCGCGATCACCCCGTCGGAGGTTCGCCCGCGACTCGCGCAGGTCACGGCCGAGTCCATCGGCGAGATCCAGCGCGCGCTGCTCTATGCGGCGCTCGGAGCGACGAGGGAGCACTGGACGACCTTCACGTGCCCAGACTGCGGCAAGAAACACAGAGTCCAGGTACAAGTCCCCGACGTTCGAGCCAGGGTCGGCGCGATCGAGGTGCTGCTTCGCGAGTCTCTTGGCCGGCCAGCCCAAGCCGAGGAGGTCACAACCCCGAAGCTGCCCGCGAACGTCAACGCGGTCGTCCGCATGTCCTGGGATGCCGCGCAGACGTCGCGCATCGACGCGGATCTGGCTCCTCCATCGGAGGACGGCGCGAATCTGAGTTTCCGGCATCCACACGTCACCTACCGGGCGCGGCGGGCCGCGCGCGTCTCGTTCTTCGATCCGCGCTCGCTGGCGTGGTTCACGCTCGTGATCGATCGGAGAACGCATCGGACGCTCGACCTGAACATGTCACGAACGCGCATTTCAACCACGCGTTCCGGGCGTTCGATTCGACTTCGGCGATCGCCCCCCGGACTGACGCCGGAGGCCGCCTTCAAACGAACTCGATCTGGAGCTCAGCGGGCGCGGCGGCGCCGATTCCGAGCGCGCTCACCGTCACGAGACGCGGCGTCGGCTCCGCGACGAGGCGGAACGACGCTCTCCCGGCCTTGAGCTTCACCGCGCGGATGCGCTCGTCCTTCTTCGCGCCCGTGATCGTCCCGCCGGTCGTGCGGAGGAACACCTCGTCGTTGTCGGCGCGGCGCGTCAGGGGCTCGCCTGCCGTGTTCACTTTCTCGACGGTGATCGTCGTCGACGATCGTCCGTCGGCCGCAATCTCGCCGACTCCGTCGACGACATGCCGATCAGGCGCGTCCGACGTGAGCTTGAGGAGCAGAGGACCTTCGCCTGAGGGAGCCGCGAACGGGTCGAACGGAACCTCGATCGTGCCGGGCTCGACGTTGTCGATCACGCCGTCGGTACGCACCGTGTACGCGCCCGGGTCGGCGAGGAACCGCGTCTCACGCGCGCCGCTCTGCTCGCGGAGGAGCTCCGCTCCTTCCGACAGCAGGGCGACCCACTGGTGGTCGCGCGCGTGAACGACCACCACGTTCGAGCCCTTCGGGACGACGACCTCCTTCTCGGCCTGCTGTCTCCGTGCGCGTGACACCGTCGCTCCTCTCAGTCGATGTACCGGATCGTGACGCCGTGAACCTCGGCCGGGTCCGCGCTCAGCCCCGACGAGAACGAGATCGAGTAGCTGAAGGTCAGGTTGTCCACCAGCCCGACCCCGGTGGGCGGCACGACGAGCGTCCGATCGAACGCTCCCGGGGTCGCCACGGTGTCCGAGACGATCACCGAGGTCGCGGCGGTGTCGAGCCGGATGCGGGTCATCCCGCAGATCACCACGCCCGTTCCCGAGCCGGCGACGCCGCGGACACGCATGCTGCGGATCCGCGCGAGGTGCGGGAAGCTCACCGGGGCGACTCCTGAAGCAGTCGCATTCGCCGGGCGGAACGCGATCTGCTGGCCAATCCCGGGCACGAACTGGTGCAGCCACGGGGGTTGGGGTCCGAACGACCCCGAGCTCACCGGGAAGAGGTACGGCGCGACCGACATGTCGACGATCGCCGGCACCTGACCGCGCGGAGCGATGTCGTCAATCATCGCCGTCGTGATCGACGCCTGCGCTGCCACGCGGTTCAGCGTGGCGATGAAGAGCGTGACGTGGCCCGCCGGGAGTGCGGGGAACTGGCCGCCTTCGGCCACGCGGAGAACCACCTCGCGCCGGAGCCGAACCGACGTCTCGATGCCGATCGCCGAATTGACGATGTTCGCGTCCTCTGCGCGCCCGACCTCGCGCTCGAAGACGTCGAGGAAGACGACGTCGGTTCGGGCTGTGCCGGGTGTCGTCAGCGGCGCGGCGACCGGTACGCCATCGGCGGCTGCAGTCGCGGCGTTCGCGTAGCGTTGGGTCGAGTACCGGATCGGGCTCGCGATGCGGACGGGGCGCCCGCCGACGATCGCGATGCCGGGCGAGAGCTGGAGGTCGTTGGTGCCGGCGCCGACGAGGACGACCGACGGCTGGAGCGCGTTCGGGGCCAGCGTCAGGAGGGAGTCGTAGAGCTCGTTCCTCGTGATGTCTTGCAGCTCGTTCCAGTCCGCGTCGACGAGCGGCACGCCTTGCTGGAGGCGCACCGCCGTGTACGCCCTCGCCGGGTCGAACGTGTTGCGGGAGAAGTTGCCCATCGCGGCTCCTCTCTAGAACGTCAGGCGCAGCGTGCGCTGAAGGGTGAAGCCTGGTTGCATGTCGATGCGCGGGTGCACGCGGTGGTTCACGAGAACGCCCGTGTTCGCGGCCGCCGTTCCGCCGGCGACGAGGCCGAACTCTCGCAACGGTCCTGCGGGAACGTCCGCCGTGGTGAAGCTGGAGGTGATCTCGAGCCGGTTCGTCAACGTGCCTCCGAGGAAGGCGATCTGTCCGGCCGCGATCGCCTTGCGACCGGTCTCCGCGAAGAGCTGGGTGCGCGTCCGCCGGATCGAGTCCGGCGGCGGCCCGGACGTGTCCCAGACGGGGTCGCCCGCTCCCACCGCCCAGCGCGCGATCGGCGCGCCCTGCGTGTCGCCCTTGAGAAGCGCCGCGATCAGGCTGCGCGCCGAGTCGACGACGACGTTTCGCTCCCACGACGTCAGCCAGACGACGGCTCCGTTTGCGTCGACCAGCACGTCCCGGTGCTCGCCGACGAATACGTCCGGTCTCATCGCTTCCTCCTCTGTCACGTTCCCGACTGCACGGCGATGTGGCGGGTGCGCGCGTTCACGTCGACCGGCGCCGCTTTCGTGTCGACCGAACGCGTCGACAGAGCGTTGACGGTGATCGTGCGCCACTCCGGAATCCGGTCGACGACCTCGTCCGCGCCTTCGCCGTATGCGTCATCCTCGACGAGCTGCGCGGTCTGCACGAGCTCTTCGCCGGCCTGCGTCGCGTCGTAGGGCTCCTCGACGACCACATCCGGGAGAACGACGACGACCGCGCGGGTGTTGACGGGTAGGAACTCCTCGAGGATCAGCCGCACGCGGTCCCATTCCTGCTCCAGCACGAGCGTCTCGGTCGCGACGTCGGGGACGACGTAGATCCCGATCGTCTGCCGGTTGTAGAGCGTGTTGTTGTCCAGCGTGTAATCACCGCCCGGATCGGAGCGGCCGGCGTCGTAGGTGTACGACGCGGTGTCTTCGAACGCACGGTTGCGCAGCCGGAACATCGCGAGCGCATCACGGGTGTCGACCGAACCGACCGGCGCGCGGCGGGTCGCGAGCGTCGGTGGCTCTCCGGGCACCAACTCGAGGCTGCCGTCGAGGTAGGCAGGACCGGCGTCGAGCGTCTCACGCCGCCGTGTGTCGAAGCTGAGCACGATGTGTCGTGCGAACTCGCGCACGCGCGTGTCCCACCCGGTCAGGCGGTTCACAATCGCCGCGATGTTCGGCACGGTTC
Source organism: Actinomycetota bacterium (assembly GCA_046731555.1). Lineage (GTDB taxonomy): Bacteria > Actinomycetota > Thermoleophilia > Gaiellales > Gaiellaceae > PALSA-600. The sequence goes on from JBKPLI010000146.1 coordinate 7,238, forward strand.
CGATCGTGCGGTACACCTCGGGCGCGAACGAGATCTCGTTGCGCTGCTGCTCCTCGTCGAGAACGTCCTTCAGCCGCCAGCCGACGAGGCCGGCCAGCGCCGGCAGGAGACGCGCGTCGATCCGGTGGGGCGATCGCAGGTCGCGGAGCCCGTCGACGAGTCCGGCCAGCATGTCGGCGTGCACGTCGACGGTCGCCAGGAACCGCTCGAGCTGCCCGCGTCCTGCGTCGGCCGCCGCGACCGCCGACGGCTGCGGCAGCGTCGTGTCGCGACGCTGGTCGATCGCGGGAAGGCTCGCGAAGAGGTGGTGGCGCCCGGTGCCGGTCGCGAGCGCCGACGCCTGTGTGCGCCGGCTGAACGTGCGCCGCGGCCCGAGGAACGCCGTGTAGTAGTAGATCGTCCCGGCGCTGAGCGGCGCCCCCGGGCGACCACGATCAACGACGCGAACGGTTGTGCGCGTCGGCTGCGCGCCCGGGTCCGGAAGCTCGCGCCGGATCGATCGGACGAGCGTCCGGTTGCGCGGCGAGCCGCGGAGCTGGAATTGCCGCGTCGTCACGATCGTGCGGCCGCGGTCCGTCCGCTCGCGCGTCTCCTCGACGTCGACCTCCAGCCGTGCGGAGTCGAAGACGAGCTCGCCGTCGCCGAGGTCGTCGACCGTGGCGTCGACGGCGACGGCGCCACGGCGCGTGCGGCCGGGAAACCGACCTTCGCGCCGCAGGACGACGACCGCGAAGTCGTCGGGGTCGCCGAGTGGGTTCGGCAGCTCCCACAGGAGGTCGATCGCGGGTCCAAGCGGATTCGTCAGCACGCGGAAGCGAACGGCCGCGGGATCGACGGCGTCCTCGTCGACGAGCGATCGCCTCGTGCGTGCGAAGGCGACCGTCACGTGAGGCCTCCGCTCGTCGTGAGTGCGATCGTCCCCGGGCGCGGGAACTCGCGGTCGCGCAACGGGATGCGCCCGGCTTGCGCGGCCGCCGCGTCGACGACCTGGCCCGGCGGGTCGGAGCGCCGTCCGACGAACCCCGGCACTTCGACGAAGGCGACACCGTCGACGGCTTCCGCCGCTTCGAACACCTTGCTCAGGTGGAAGGTTCGTCCGAAGTCGAGCTTGTCGATCGTGAACAGCGCCTCGATCGCGTCGCGCGTGCGCCGGGCCACATCGTCGGCGTAGAACGTCGGCTCGACCCCGATGACGACGTCGAGGCTGATGCTGACGAAGACGGGCTCGCGGATCGTGACCAGGGTTGTCACCATCCGCCGTGACTCGAAGTACTGCTGGAGGGACGCGCGCAGGACGTCGGTGAGCTCGAGCCCGCCCTCGGCCACGACGAAGACGTCGACGAAGTTCCATGCTGCGGGCACTGCGACGGCGCGCGCGACCCCGGGGAACGTCTCCGCGAGCGCCGCGATGTCCTCCTTCGTCACCGCGCGCTGAAGGCTGCGGAACACCGCCGGTGCGTTGCGCCGAGCTTCCTCGATCGGCTCGCGGTCGGCGCCCCCCGACGCAGGCTTCGGATTCGTGACGGTGACGTCGGTGCTCACGCCGGACCGTATGACCGTCACGGTATTGGCAGCGACGTTGCCCGCTGCGCCGCCGCCGACGAGGTAGCTCGCGCGAATGGTCGCGCCCGCCGGCGGGATGCGGCCGAACGTGCCGTCGCCGAAGGTGACCTCGGCCCGGTCCTCGTCGTCGACGTGCGTGAGGAAGTGGTTGTCGTCGGACAGGCTGTAGAAGAGCGTCGAACGCCGGAGCCAGCGCTCGAAGCCGCTTCCGGCGTCCACCTCAACGACGATCGTGTCCTGCGGCTCGGGGTCGCGCGGGAGCACCACCGGGCGCTGCGAGAGGAGGAAGCGCTGGTTCTCGAAGCCGAGCGACACTCCGAGCGTCTCGTTGGGGATCGGAGTCGCGTTGACGGCGGTCACGACGATCGGCAGCGTCTCGCCGCCCACGACGTCGGCTCGCTGGAGGAGCGCTGTGCCGGAGGGCGGGAGGAAGACGAACTCGACCGGCGGCCGGTCGACCGCGGCCGCGGTCGCGAAGCGGGCGCCGACGTCAATCTGCACCGTCACGCTCGGATCCTTCGGCGTCACCTCGAGCACGACCCACGCCGGAGCGGGGGTTGCGAGCCTGTATCCGATCAGCGAGAGCAGGTCGATCACGCTGCGGCGCTCGACCGCCGTCTCCAAGAATGCCTCGTTTGCGATTCGGTCCTGGTAGTAGAGGAGAACGTCCGCGGTGTACGCGAAGAGCTCGAGCAGCATCCTGCCGACGTCGTTCTCGGACTGGTCCGTCCACTCCGGGAGCCGCAACGCCGCGAGATCGAGGAGCGACTCGACGAGCGAGGTGAAGTCACGGTTCGTGAAGTCCGTGATCTGCGGCTCGGCTGCCACTGCTATCCGATCGGGAAGACCGTCGTCTGGACGCCGGGACTCTCGCTCTCGATGTAGCTCACGAGCAGGAACAGCTCGCCGTCGCGCGCGTGAACGTCGACGACCTGCGGGAGCACGCGTGGCTCGAAGCGTAGGAGTGCGCGGCTGAGCTGCTGCTGCGCGATCGCGATCAGCCCCTCGTTGATGTTCTCCTGGAAGAACTGCGTCGCGCCGCCGCCGTAGCTGCGTGCGGCCGTACGCTCGCCGATGCGAGTGAGCAGCAGGTGCTCGACGTTGTGGGCGAGCTTCTCGGAGCGCGCGCTCGTCGCGACGCGGCCCGAGCGCGGATCGATGCGAAACGGAAACGCGAGGCCGCGCAGCTCGGGTAGCACCGCCGACACGTCACTCCGCCTTCAGAAGCGTCTGATTCGGATCCGCGACCGACCACGCGTTGCCGGGGAATCCGCTCGTCAGCCCGCGCGCGCTCTCGAGCAGGACCGGCACGGTCTCGACCTTCAGCACCTGCGCGGTGCCGCCCGGGTTCTGCGACGAGGCCGTCTCGCATTGCGAGGTGTTCGGGCCGGTCTGGCCGCAGCCGCCGATCGACGCGCCCGAGAGCGACCCGGCCAGGACGGTCTTGCCGTTGACGGTGAGCACGCCCGTCGCGGCGCCTGTGAGCGCGACGGCGCCGGCGTGGAGGCACTGGACCGACGAGGCCTCAGTGATCACGAGCGGCATCGCGTCACCCGCTCCGGACGTCGACGGAGCTCGCCCTGATCACGATGTTCTTCCCCGGCGCCTCGATGGTGAGGTCGCCCGCGGCGTGGAGCACGATGCCGTTCGGAGTGAGCTCGACCCGGTTCCCCGTCGCGTCCTCGACCACCCGTGTGGTCGGCGGCGTGACGGCCGTCCTCTCGGGGAGCGCTCCGGCCGGATACCACTCGCCGATCCACACCGGAAAGGACGGGTCGGCATTCTCGAACGCGACCCAGACGTGGTCGCCGGCGTCGGGGACGAAGAAGTGGCCAGACGGGAAGCACGGACGCGCCCACGCGTCGAGGTCGGAAGCGCCGGCGCCGTAGATCGAGGGGACGCGGACCTTGATCCGCCCGAGCTTGTCGGGGTCGTCGACGTCGACGACGGTCCCCGCATAGAGCCCCGGGAACGCGCGGGCGTGCGGGGGCGTGGTGGTCAGAAATTCGGTCAGCGAGTGCATGCGAACGCGGTGTGGTAGTCGCGGTGACCGGTGTCGACGAGGTGCCGTACGCGCGCGAGGTACCAGGTCCCGGACCAGCGGCCGCCGACGCCCGCGACGTCGACGCTCACACGAGGGCGGAGCGCGATGCTTCCGGACGCGTGGCCGCGTGCCCACTGCCCGAGCCGTCGAGCACGGTCGCCGAGGATGAGCGAACGATCGGACGACGGTCGCGCGGGCGCGCCCGCGACCCGAGGCGGGACGCGCCAGAAGTCGATGAGGCGCGTCCGCACCGGCGCGCCGGCGAGGAGCAGCGCGGCGATGCGCTCGGCGGCGTCGCCGAGCCGTGCGATGCGGGCCGCGTCCGGCACCCACGTCGCCTCCGCCGGGGCGACGAGCCGCTCGGAGAGATCGACGGTGTCGCCGGTCGCGGCGTCGGTGCTGACGAGGCGTGTCTCGGGCGCGGTCGCGTACGCGTCGAACCCGGCCCGGAAGGCGGCGAGGTTTCCGTTGAAGATCAGCCGCTCGTCGACCGGGTCGGCCTCGAGCAGCTTCCGCGTGGAGACGAAGTTGAGGGAATCCGTCGGACCGGTGTGGTCGACGAACAGCTTCGAGTCGAAGCGTCGTGCCAGACGGTTGAGGAACGCGAGGTCCGTTTCCTCGACCTGCTGCTCGGGCGCCGTGTCGGCGAGGACGAGATCCTCGTCGGGTTCGATTCGTCCCGGCAGGAGCGCGTTGGAGACGGCCACCTCCCGCACGATCCCGCTGACGGGCGTGTTCCACCAGCGCTTCGTCCGCGCGCGGAGGCTGAGCGCGACCAGCGCGTCGCCGGCGGCGACCTCGACGTGCGGGCCGTGCCTCGAGAGGAGGTCGGCGGTGACGCTCGTGACGGTGCCGCGGAACACGATCGCATGCTCGTCCGGCCGTCCGAGGTCGATCTCGACCGGGAGACCCTCGTGCAGCACGTCGAGGAGCACGAGGTTGTCGTCGCCGAGCGTGAAGGTCGCAAGGTCCGCGAGCGAGTCGCTCTCGTCCAGCTCGAGCCGGCGAACGACGTCCGTCACCTCCTCGCCGGCGACCTTGACGCGGAAGAAGACGTCGGCGTCGGTGATCATCCGGGTCGCTCCACCCGCGTCGCCGCCTCGAGGGGCGGGATGACGAGCAGCTCGCCGGGCTCGAACGCGTCCGGGAGGCGGCCGTCGTTCGCGTCGAGGATCTGCCAGAAGAGGTCTTCGCGCCCGAAGAAGCGCAGCGCGAGCAGGTCGACGGGCTCGAACGCGTTGAATCGATGCAGCTGCTGCTGGAGCGGCGGGGCCGTCGGGTTGCGGCGGATCGGGAGCGAACGCGTTACGCCGCGCCGCTCGTGCCGCACGACGACGACCGGGAGGTCGCGGTAGCGCGAGAACGGCGTGGTCGGCACGATCAGAACCCGAGGACGCGCGGGAAGTCGGTGTACGACGAGTGGTAGGCCATCCGGCCGAGGCGCTTGACCGAGTCGAGCACGAACGAGAGCGTGTCGGTCTTCTCGGCGATCTTGATCTCGACGTCGGCGTGGACGGGGTTCAGGTCCTCGTTGAACCGGTTGATCGTGATCTTCATCTCCTCGACGAAGCCCTCGCAGCTCAGGTCGCCCATCACGAGCGTCATCGTCGGCGGGTGGTTGAACCACAGGTTCGCGAGCGTGATCGGGTCGCGGCCCTTGATCTCGGGGTCCGCGGTTCCGAGCGCTCCGAGGAGCTCGAGGTCGCTCGCGAACTGCGGGTAGGCGAACGAGCGGATCATCGCGAGGTCGGCGAGGATGTCGCCCTTCTCGTTGCGCCGGCGCTCCGGCTCGCCGGGCCGTCGCTCGCGGCCGTCGACGGAGAACTTGAAGCTGAGCTGCCGCGGGCCTTCCTTGTCGAACTGCCGCAGCTCGGCGGCCGAGAACGTGCGGCCGAGGATCTCGGTCGCCGTGCCGAGCGTCTTCCCGTAGCCGCTCTTCAGGTTCGCGACGGTCGGCGCGACGCCCGGCTTGAGGTTGAACGCCGCGAGGTCGGCGCGGACGCCGCTGACGAAGCCTTCGAGCCCGCGGGACTTGTAAAGCGGCTCCTTCGTCTTCCATTCGATCTTCTTCTCGTCGACGATCTCGCTCGGGTTGTACTGGAAGGGGTAGATCATCGGCGGCATGACGAGGATGTTCGCGAGGTAGCCGCGCTTTGGTTGTGTCAGCTGCCTGTGCGCCATCGCCGCCGCCTACGCCGTCATGCCCGTCGGGAGCCCGCGGCGGAAGCGATCGCGCTCGATCAGCCGGTCGATCTCCTCGAGCACCGCCTCCGCGATTGCGCGCGCGGTCTCTTCGGCGTGCTCCAGGTCGATCGTCTCCGCCGTGATCGTGATGTTGATGCCGCCGTTGACGGTGATCTGGCCGCGGACGTCGACCTCGACCTCGGCGAGCGGCCGCTCGGGGAGGCGGATGATCCGCTCGGCCGGCCGCGACGGCGGCGGCGCGGCGGGTGCGGTCGGAGTCGCGGCGGGCGGCGGCGCCGGAGGCGGTACGGGGCGAACCGGCGGCTGTCTCTTATACACAT
>JBKPLI010000147.1:0-26996 GCA_046731555.1 Actinomycetota bacterium
GGCTTCGACAGCCACGGGAGCGGCGGCGCGTACAGGCGCATCGCGGGCCGGCGGTCGAGCACGAGCGCGACGCGCGGCGCGTCGTCCGCGACGCGCTCGCGTACCACGAACTCGTCGCGTCCGGTCGCCGCCGACAGCCGCGCGGTCGCGGCCCAGTCGATCGTCGACACGCGGTCGCCCGGCCGGTACGGGCGCGAGCCGATGATCTCCGTGCCGGGGCCGCGGCGCCGCGAGCGCAGCGTTCCGAACGGCAGCCCGGTCAGCGCGTGCCGCGGGACGAGCGGAAACGTCGCGCGCGCCCGTCGCGCCACGACTCAGTCCCAGTCCGGCGCGGGCGGCGGCGCCGCTGCGAGCACGCGGTCGCGCACCTGCGCGAGCGCCTCGTCGCGGTCGAGCGCGCGCGTCTCCGCCTCGTACGACGAGGTGAGCAGCAGGCGGTGGCCGAGCACGGGGAGGAAGAGCCGCTCGACGTCCTCCGGCAGCACGTGGTCGCGGCCGTGCAGGAGCGCCCACGCGCGCGCCGTCCGCTCGAGCGTGAGGCTGCCGCGCACCGATGCGCCGACCTCGAGCCCGTCGACCGCGCGCGTCGCGCGGACGAGGTCGACGATCCAGCCGACGATCAGTTCGTCGACGTACACGTCCTCGACCGCGCGCGAAAGCCGCGCGAACTCGTCCGCCGACACGGCCGGCTCGAGCGCGGCGAGCGGATGGCCGTGCCGCTGGGTGAGCACGATCGACACCTCGTCGTCGCGCGACGGGTAACCGAGGGTCGACCGGAGCGCGAAGCGGTCGAGCTGCGCCTCGGGCAGCGGGAAGGTGCCCTCGTGCTCGATCGGGTTCTCCGTCGCGATGACGAGGAACGGCTCGGGGAGGCTGCGCGTGACGCCGTCGATCGTGACCTGCCGCTCGGCCATCGCCTCGAGCAGCGCCGACTGCGTGCGCGGCATCGCGCGGTTGATCTCGTCGACGAGCACGACGTTCGCGAAGATCGGGCCTGGCCGGAACGTGAACTCGCGCGTCTTCTGGTCGTAGATCGAGAGACCCGTGACGTCCGTCGGCTGCAGGTCGGGCGTGCACTGGATCCGCGCGAACGACGAGCCCTCGAGCGTCTGCGCGATCGAGCGCGCGAGCACCGTCTTCGCCGTGCCCGGCACGTCCTCGAGCAGCACGTGCCCGCCCGAGACGAGGGCAGCGAGCACGAGCAGGATCTCCTCGTGCTTGCCGACGACGACGCGCTCGACGTTCTCGGCCAGCCGCTGCGCGATCAGCCGCTCGTCCACCGTCTGCGCCGGTCTCGTCTCCGCCACGTCGAGAGCGTATGCGAGTCAGTGGGGCGGGACGATGGCCGGGGTCGAGTCGAACCCGCGGAAGACGTCGTGCATGAAGTGCGCGTTCGTGACCATGTCGAGCTCGAGCGTCCGGTGCGTCTTGCGGTCGACGACGATCGTGAACCAGGCAGGGGAGCCCGGGTCGAAGAACGACGCCCGCGTCGCCGGGCGGCCGGCGTAGGTGACGTTGCCGAGCACGTGCGCGTCGGTGACGCTCTGCCAAGGCGGCACCGGCTGATGGAGGCGCGTCTGCGCCGACTCCTGCCACTTCGTCGCGCCCGGCGCGCGGTCCCAGCGGCGCGCGCCGATCACGATCCCGGCCCAGCCGCCGCGCACCTGGTACGCGACGCGGTCCGGCGCCTGCACGCGCCACGTGCTGCGCACGCCGATGTTGATTCCGGACGCGAGGCTCTCGTCGAACGTGAGCGAGTCGAGCGCACGCCACGTGCGCGCGGCGCGGTCGACGAGCGCGGACGCGTCGCGCGGCGGCCACGCGGGCGGGAGCACGACGTGCCACGGCATCCCTCTACGCCCGGCGACCGTGACGTCGACCGCCTTCGGCGGGCGCGACGGCGAGAAGCTCGCGCGGTAGCAGCCGCCGCCGCATGCGCGTGCGGCCTTACGCTTGCCCGCGACGACGAACGAGACGCGCAGCCCGCGCACGCCGTTTCGTTGGCGCCCGATCACCTGCGCCTCGAGCGTGAGCGCCTTGCCGCCGCCCGGCACGACCGCGAGCGCGAGCGCGTCGTTCCCGAGCTGCCTCGCGTACACGGTCGAGCGCGGCGGCGGCGTCGGGAACGCCGCTTCAGGGGCGGCCGAGACGCGTTCGGCGCCGCAGCCCGCGGCGAGCACGGCGGTGCAGACGGCGAGGACGGCGCCGCCCGCGGCGAGACGACGGGGCGACAACACGCCGCCCAAGGTAGCAACGCGCTTGTGCTACTGATTGCTGCGATGAGGACGTCGCGTTGGCCGGCGGTGGGTGCGGCGCTCGTCGCGTTCGCGGTCGCGCTCGTCGCCGCGGCGACCACGCAGAGTGCCGTCGCGCCGCGGTGGATCATCTTCTCGGCCGAGGCCGGCGACAACGCCGCCGGGATCCAGCAGCTCTACCGCATCGACACCGCGGGCCAGGGCCTGCAGCAGATCACGACCGGCAACCTTCCCGCCGTCTCGCCGGCGTTCTCGCCGAACGGCGCGCGGATCGCGTTCACGCGCCTCGGCTCGGGCATCTACACGATGAACGTCGACGGCTCGGGGCTCAAGCGCGTCACGTCGAACGGGCGCGACGGCTATCCCGTGTGGTCGCCCGACGGCAAGCGCATCGCGTTCAACCGCCTCTACAGGAACACCTGGCGGCTCTACACGATGTCCCCGAACGGCAAGAACGTGCGCCGCCTCGCCGGCGCGCCGCCGGCCGGGCGCCCGTCGTGGACGGCGAACTCGAAGTCGATCATCTTCCCGTCCGCCGGCGACCTCGTCCGCGTCGAGTCGACGACGGGCAAGATCCAGCGCTACTACGGCGTGCCGCTCGACCTCCAGGTGGGGCAGACGGCGAGCGTGTCGCCGAACAGCAGGCTCGTCGCCGCGGTCGACTTCCGCCGCAGCACGGGCCCGCCGGACTGCGGCGAGGGACGGTGCCAGCAGTTCGGCCTGTACATGGCGAACGTGCTGCCGCCGCACCGGTACCACAAGATCGTCGACGACACGGGCGCCGCCGGCTGGTCGCCCGACGGGTCGAACCTCGTCTTCGCCGCCAAGGGCGTGCTGACGGTGCGCGAGGTCAACACGGGCAAGCAGTCGGGCATCCCGACCGGCTCGCACTCCGTGATCGGCGACGCGCCGCCGGCGTGGCAGCCCGCATCGCGCTGACGCACGCTAGGTAATCCGGAACGTGCCCTGCATCGCGGCGTTGCCGCGCTCGTGCGGGAGCGTGCCGCGGTACTGGAGCTGGCCGCGGTAGTCGAGGAAGAAGATGAGCACCACCTGCTGGCCGGGCGTGAGGGTGCGCGTGAAGCCGGTCTGCGTGCCGGTCCCGTGCTTCGTGTGGCCGAGCGCGAAGGTGTGCTTCTTCTTGCCGCGGTTCGTGAGGATGAAGCGGCCGAGGTCGCCGCGCGGCGCAGACTTCGGCGTGACCCCGAAGCGCGCGTCGGTGAGCGTGACGCGCACCGTGATGACCTCGGGTGGGGCTGTCGTCGTCGGCTTCGCGGGGCTCTGCGCCGCCGGTACGAGCGCGGCCGCGGACATCGCGACGAGTGCGAGAGCCCCCTTCCTCACGCGGGTAGCGTAGCAACGGCCCGTGTCGATGAAAGCTCTCCGGGGCGCGTTCGCGACCGCGTCGATCGTCGTCGTCGTCGCGGGCTGCGGCGGGGAGAGCAGCGGCGCCGACGCGACGTGGTCGCTTCCGAACGCGGACCTCGCGGGCACGCGCGCGGTCTCCGGCGGCGCGGTCGATGCCGACTCGGCGGGCGACCTGCGCGCGCGCTGGCGCTTCTCGTTCGACGAGCAGCCCACGGTCACCGGCATCTATGCATCGACGCCTGTCGCGGACCGCACGACGGTGTACGTGCAAGACCTGCGCAGCAACGTCTACGCGCTCGACCGCGACACGGGCGCGCTGCGCTGGCGTCACCGCTACCGCGCGCCGAACGAAGGACCGAACGGCCTCGCGGTCGCCGGCGCGCGCGTCTTCGGCTCGACGGACTCGGACGCGTTCGCGCTCGCGGCGCGCGGCGGAGAGCAGCTGTGGCAGCGTCATCTCACGAGCGCGACGGAGCAGTTCGTCGACGTCGCGCCCGTCGTCTGGCGCGGCCTCGTGTTCCTCAGCACGGTCGGCTACGCGCCCGGCGGACGCGGGGCGATCTACGCGCTCGACGCGCGCACCGGCGCGGTGCGGTGGAAGTTCGACACGATCGAGCGCCCCTGGCCGCACCCGCTCGAGTCCGGGGGCGGCGGGCTCTGGTATCCCGTCTCGATCGACGGCGACGGCCGGCTCTACGCGGGCAACTCGAACCCGACGCCCTGGGGCGGGACGCCGAAGCGGCCGAACGGCGCCGCGTTCCCGGGGCCGGTGCTGTACACGGACTCGCTGATCGTGCTCGATGCGCGCACCGGTCGGCTGCTCTGGCACGACCAGGTCACGCCGCACGACGTGCGCGACTACGACTTCCAGGCCACGCCGATCCTCGCGACGCGCGACGGCGACGACGTGGTCTTCGGCGCCGGCAAGGCGGGGCGGGTGCTCGCGTGGGACCGCGCGGAGCGCCGTCGGCTGTGGGACACGCCGGTCGGCAGGCACCGCAACGACACCGGCCTCCTCCCGGCGCATCGCGTTCCGGTCTGCCCGGGTCTGCTCGGCGGCGTCGAGACGCCGATGGCCTACGCCGACGGGCGCCTGTTCGTGCCCGTCGTCGACCTCTGCGGCTGGGGGCAGGCGACCGCGCGGCAGGAGTACACGGACGTCGATCCGTCGCAGGGGCGCGGGCGACTCGTCGCGCTCGACGCCGACGACGGGAGCGTGCTCTGGGAGCGGCGGCTGCCGTCGCCCGCGTTCGGCTGCGCGACCGTCTCGAACGACGTGGTCTTCACCTCGACCTACGACGGCCGCGCCTACGGCTTCGCGGCCGACGACGGCCGCACGGTCTGGCGCGCGCGGCTGCGCGCGGGGTCGAACTCCTGCCCGGCCGTCGTCGGCGACCTCGTGCTCTTCGGCGCCGGGGTCCCGCGCGCGGGCGCGCGGCCCGGGCTCGTCGCGTTCGGCCCGCGCTAGGGCTTCTGCCAGGTCAGGACGAACGGTGCGGAGGCCGCGACGATCGCGCCCGACTCGCGGTTTCGCACCGTCGCGCGGTACGTCACCTTGCCGACCTTGTTGCCCGTCGCGAGGTTGCTGAGCGGGATCTCGAGCTCGGGCGAGTCGGACGTCCCGACCGTCCCCCAGCCCGGGCTGTCGGGGTAGGTCACGGCGGGGCCGGCGGGCTTCTGCTCGAGCCGCATGACCGTGCCGGCGGGCAGCTTCGTACCGGCTGCGGCCTTGCAGCCGGCCGGAGCGCGCCGCTCGTCCCACGCCGCGCAGACATAGAACGGGATGGGGTCCTTGCCGTTGAAGTCGAGCTTCAGCGCGAGCGCTGGCACGTACGGCCCGTCGTTCGCCCGCGCGCCGAGGACGGCGACGGTGCGGGGCGCGCGGGCGGCGTGCGTGGACCTCGTCGCGGCCGCCGTGGTCGTCTCTTCGCCGCCGCTCGCAGACCCGTCGCCGCCGCATCCCGAGGCGAGGACCCCGAGCCCGAGGAGGGTGAGGGTGAGAAAAGCTGCGGCGCGCAAGGGTCTGATCCGAAAGTTGGGTAAGCGTCCGTGGTTTCGCATATAGTCGCGGTTGTATCAGGCGCCCCCAAATAGCTGGCTCGACATCGTCGGCCGCCGCCGGTCGACGCGGAGGAGAGTGCGAATGCATCGTGTAGGGCTCGTTTCGCTGATGGTGTGTCTGGCGCTGCTCGTGTCGGGCGGCGCCTTCGCGGACAAGACATCGACGAGGGCCATCACGCCGTCGCCGGTGTACACCGCCGCCGAGCTCGGTGCGCCCGCCGGCAACGACTGGCTGGCGCACTTCGGCAACATCAAGGGGACGCGCTACTCGTCCCTGACGCAGATCAACAAGTCCAACGTCGGCACGCTGAAAGAGGCCTGGCACATCAGCCTCGGCGTGTGCCCGACGAAGAACGCGGCCTGCGGGTCGACCGAGGACAACGCAGTCGTCGCGAACGGGATCCAGTACACGCAGGTCGCGCCGCTGGGCGACGTGTTCGCCATCGACGGCGCGAACGGTCAGATCCTGTGGAAGTGGACGCCCACCTACGACCAGGGCCTCCCCGGTCGCGCGCAAGAAGGGTTCAACGTCGGGACCGGCGGCCGCCGCCCCGGCGTCGCGATCGGCGAGGGCAAGGTCTTCGCCGGAACGACCGACGGGAAGCTCTACGCCCTGAACCAGGTCTCCGGCAAGCAAGAATGGGTCGCCGAGGTCGCCGACTGGAGGAAGGGCGGCAAGGTCGCCTCCGCGCCGATCTACGTGAACGGCATGGTCCTCACCGGAAGCGGTGCCGGCGACAACGGCGGCAACAGCGCCGTCGTGGCCGCGTTCCGCGCCGCCAACGGCCAGCGCGTGTGGTCGTGGAGCGTCATCCCCGGGCCGGGTCAGCCCGGCTACAACACGTGGTCGCAGCCGAGCCACCAGAACGCGCCGTCGAACGTGCTGTACGGCGGTGGCTCCATGTGGGAGACGCCGCTGATCGACACCAAGCGCAACCTCGCGATCATCGGGACCGGCAACCCCGTGCCGTGGAACTCGCGCGGCAAGGGCACGAACCTCTACACCGACTCGATCGTGGCGCTGAACCTCTACTCGGGTCAGCTCGTCTGGTACTACCAGACCACGCATCACGATCTGTGGGACTCGGACCTCCCGAACAACGGCGTGATGTTCACGGCGAAGTACAAGGTCAAGGGCAAGACGGTGTCGCGCCCGGCCGTCGCATACGTGAACAAGTACGGCATGACGTTCATCCTCGACCGCGAGACCGGCAAGCCGCTGCTGCCGATCCCCGAGGTCAAGGTCCCGACGCTCCCGAACTCGCTAGACGTGAACGCGTGGCCGACTCAGCCGATCCCGATGGCCGACAACGTCCTGTTCAACAAGCTGGACAAGAACCGCCGGCCGTGCACCGACGGCAACGTCAGCCTCACGAACGCGTACGTGCCGTTCGCGCAGGCGACCGCGCCGAACGGCAAGCCGTACAAGATCGGGTGCGTCTACGACCCGTACGACACGACGCAGTACGTCGTCATGCCGTTCGAGATGATGGACTGGCCGGCGAGCTCGTACAGCCCGGAGAACAAGACGTTCATCACGTGCGGCGTCACCGACCGCGCGCGGGCGATGGCGCAGATCCCGGCGGCCTCGCAGGTGGCGGGCGCGTTCGGCGGTCTCGGCGTGAGCCAGCTCGGCGTGTCCGACCCGTCGCCGCCCACGGGCAACAGCGGCAACTTCTCGTCGCTCAACGTCGAGACGGGCAAGCTGACGTGGCATCACCACTGGCCGGCCATCTGCTACAGCGGCTCGGCCAACACCGCGTCCGGCATCACGTTCGTCGGTCACTACGGCTCGGGTAACGGCGCCGACGGCAAGGGCTGGCTCGAGGCGCTCGACACCAAGACCGGCCAGACGCTGTGGAACTCGCCGCCGCTGAACTACCCGATCTCGGCTGCTCCCATCACCTACGCGATCGGCGGGAAGCAGTACGTCTCCGTCCGGGTCGGCGGTGCGGGGCACAACGACGTCACACGGCCGCTCGGGCTCACGAACCCGGCGCGCCTGAGGGGCGACGAGGTCGTCACGTACGCCTTGCCGTAACCCCCTGAGTCAGAGGCGGCGGGAGCTCTGAGCGCCCGCCGCCTCTTTTACTTTCGGGGTGTAACTATTCGGCTACGATTGTGGTGACAACTACCTTTTGGGGGGCCTGCGTATGCGTCGTGCGGTAAGTCTGATCGTCTTGGGTGTCCTGGCCGTGGTCGGGACCGCGGCCGGCATCTATGCGCCGGGCGGCGACGCGAGCCCGGGCAAGGCGAGCGCCACCGTGAAGATCACGGTCAGGGCGTCGGAGTTCAAGTTCGCGCTCTCGCGCCGCAGCGTCCCGGTCGGCAGCACGGTCGTCTTCACCGTCGTCAACACCGGCAAGATCTCGCACGACTTCAAGATCGCCGGCAAGAAGACGAAGACCCTGCAGCCGAAGCAGAAGACGACGCTGAAGGTCGTCTTCAAGAAGAAGGGCAAGTTCCCGTACGTGTGCACGCTGCTCGGTCACGCGAAGGCGGGCATGAAGGGCGTGTTCGCCGTCGGCGTCGCAGCGCCGAAGCCGACGACGACGACCACGACCACGACGACGACGACAACGCCTCCGCCGCCGACGGGCCCGATCGGGTCCGCGCAGACGACGGTGCGCGTCGACATGTTCGAGTACCGCTTCGAGATGTCGCAGACGACGATCCCGTCGGGTCAGGTCACGTTCGTGATCACGAACCGCGGCGGTGAGGTGCACAACTTCGCCATCGCGGGTTCGAGGTCGGGTGCCCTCCTCGGGCCCGGTCAGTCCGAGACGTGGACGGTCGGTCTGCCGGCGGCGACCTACAACACGGTCTGCGAGGTGCCGTTCCACGCCGAGCGAGGCATGGTCGGGACCTTCACCGTCACGTCCTAGCGCGGCGAGTGTTCGAGGGGCGGCCTCCGGGCCGCCCCTCGTCGTTTCACCCGGGTATCGTCACGCGCATGAGCGGTGACGCGGGCGCGGCGCCGAAGTCCTGGCGCGGGCGGTTCTTCGAGGACTTCGCAGTCGGCGACACCTTCGAGAGCCGCATCGGCCGAACGGTCACCGACGCGGACAACCTCCTGTTCACCTGCCTCACGATGAACACGAACCAGGTGCACTTCAACGCGCCGTACGCGGAGCGCACCCGGTTCGGCAAGGTGCTCGTGAACAGCACGTTCACGCTCGCGCTCGTCACGGGGCTGACGGTTCCTGACACGAGCGAGAACGCGACCGCGAACCTCGCGTGGACGGACATCAAGCTGCCGAACCCGGTGTTCGTCGGCGACACGATCTGGGCGCAGAGCGAGATCCTCGAGACGCGCGAGTCGCAGACCGACCCGACCGTCGGCATCGTCACGATGCGCTGCCGCGGCGTGAACCAGCGGCGCGAGGTCGTGATCGAGTACCGCCGGACGTTCATGATCTACAAGCACGGCGCGCCGCAGGCCGAGCCGCTCTTCCCCGGCACAGAGACAGGGTGGACCGTCTAGCGCCGCGCTCGTACCGCGAGGTGGCGCGTGGCATACTCGCTCGGAGGACGACTCCGGGGGCGGCGCCGGACCAGCGCACAGTGACCCCGAGCGACCAGATCCCCGTCCCCGCCCGCGGGCGCGCCGTCAGTCGGCGATTCGGCGTCCATGCGCCCTCGATGCGTCCCGACACGCGGCGCGCGTTACCGGTGATCGTGCCGGTCGCGATCGGCGCCGGCGTCGCGGTCGCGCTCGCGTTCGTGTCGGTCGCGACCGACGAGCGCGGCTGGGACGCGGTCGCGGGCATCGCGGTGCTGCTCGCGGCGGCGACGGTCGCCGAGGCGTTCCCGGTGCCGATCGAGGGCGTCGCCGTCGGCGCGATGTCCCTCGCGACGATCTTCCTCGTCTCGACCGCCGTCATCTACGGCTGGGCGGCCGCGGCGCTCGTCGGCCTGCTCACGATGACCCTCGTCGAGGTCGGCCGCCGTCGCCCGCCCGCGAAGACGGTGTTCAACTGCGGCGTCTACGTGCTCGCGGGGACCGCGGCCGGTGGCGCCGCCGCCGCGATCGGCGACGAGACGCTGCTCCGCCTCGTGGTCGGCGCGGCCGTCGCGACCGTCGCGTTCTACCTCGTCGACATCGGCCTGCTCTCGGCCGTCGCGGCGACGGCGAACCAGGTTCGCTTCCTGCCCGCGCTGCGCCGGTACGTGTTCCTCACCGTCGTCCCGTTCGCGATCATGGCGTCGCTGACGGTGATCCTCGTCGTCCTCTGGGACCGGTCGCCGTTCGTCGCCGTCATCCTCGTCGGCCCGCTGCTCGCGACCGCGCTCTACCAGCGCTGGATCCACCGTTCGCTGGAGCGGCTGCGCGAGTTCGACCGCCTCAAGGACGAGTTCATCGCCGTCGTCTCGCACGAGCTGCGCACGCCGCTGACGTCGGTCTACGGCGCCGCGATGACGCTCGGCCATCAGGACCTCGATGACGAGCAGCGCGACGCACTCGTCCGGGTCGTCTCGACGGAGTCCCGCCGGCTCGCGCGGCTGCTCGACGACATCCTCTGGGTGAGCCGGCTCGACTCGGGGCGCACCGACGTCGTGATCGCGCCGGTGGACACGCTCGCGCTCGCGTCCGAGATCGTCGACGCGGCGCGCATGCGCCTGCCGCCGCAGCTCGCGCTCGAGCTGCGCCATCCGGAGGTCGTGCCCGCCGTCGCGGCCGACGCGGACAAGCTGCGCCAGGTGCTCGTGAACCTCGTCGAGAACGCGGTCAAGTACTCGGACGACGGCAGCATCGAGCTCGCGCTCGACGACCCCGGCGACGGGACCGTGCGCTTCAGCATCCGCGACGAGGGCCTCGGCATCGCGCCGGAGGACCAGACGCGGATCTTCGAGAAGTTCCACCGCCTCGACCCCGAGATGCGTCGCGGCGTGGGAGGCACCGGCCTCGGCCTCTACATCTGCCGGGAGCTCGTCGAGCAGATGCACGGGCGGATCTGGGTCGAGTCGGAGCCCGGCGCGGGGTCGACCTTCACCTTCGAGCTGCCGATCGCCTCCGCGGCTTGATCCCCCGGGGAGGGGACGTGCGAAGGCGCCGCCCCTGCCGATGACAGCGGTCCCGCCGTTCCCCCAAGGAGTCGCACATGTTTCTCCCCGCCTGGCTCGTCCGTCTCGGCGTCGCAGCCACGCTCCTCTCCAGCTCCGTGCTCTGCGCCGGCTGGAAGTGGGATCACCTGCTGCCGTAGGTCCCCGGAGTGAACGCCCGACGGGCGCGGGCGTTCACCCATTCGAGGGATCCCTCGCGCTTCCATTGCCGCGAGGATGGAGGACCACGTAATCTGCTGCGTGGGGCACGCCGCCGTCGATTCCTGGGGAGGAACATGAACTGCTCGCGCATCACTCGTCTCTTGCGTGTCGTCGCAGTCACGCTCGTCCTCGCCGTCCCGGCAGTCGCGCCCCAGGTGGCGTCGGCCGGCTGGACGTGGGACGACGGGCCCGGCTGGACCTGGGACGAGTCCGCCCCGGTGGGCGACGACGCGACCGCGTCGCCGGAGCGGCCGGCCCAGCCGTCGCCGTAGCGCGCCGCGTCGGGTCGACGCGCGTTGCGTCCTGAGGACCTGTACGAGCTGACGTGGGTCTCCGACCCGCGACTCTCACCGGACGCGCGGACGGTCGCCTTCGTCGTGGCGTGCCTCGACCGCGAGTCGAACGAGTACGCGAGCTCGATCTGGACGATGCCGGTCGACGGCTCAGCGCAGCCGCGCCGGTTCACGTTCGGCGACAAGGCGGACGGCTCCCCGCGCTGGTCGCCCGACGGGAGCGCGCTCGCGTTCCTCTCGAAGCGCAAAGACGAGGTGCGGCAGCTCTACGTCATCCCCGCGGCGGGCGGCGAGGCTCGGTGCCTGACCGACCTCGACGAGAGCGTGACCGAGCCGGTGTGGTCGCCCGACGGGACGCGCATCGCGTTCTCGACCCGCGTCCGCGACGCGGCGTACGCGCAGGAGGACGAGCGCCGGCGCCCGCCGCGACGGTTCACGCGCCTCCAGTACAAGCTCGACGACGTCGGCTGGACGGGCGGCCGGCGCCGGCATCTCTTCACCGTCCCGGCCGACGGCTCGGCCCCGCCGGCGCAGCTCACCTTCGGCGACTTCGAGGACGGCAGCCCGACGTGGTCGCCCGACGGGACGCGCATCGCCTTCGCGTCGGCGCGCGACGACGACTGGGACCTGAAGCTCGTCGGGGACCTCTACGTCGTCGATCCCGACGGCGGCGAGCCCGAGCGGCTGACGGGCGGCGACTCGTCCTACGACGCGCCGTCGTGGTCACCGGACGGCTCGCTGATCGCGTGCCGCTGGGCGCCCGGCGGCTTCGACGCGCCGCAGCACGGCCGCATCGCCGTCGTCGACGCCGCCGCCGGCGAGCGGCGCGTGCTCACCGCCGGCCTCGACCTCAACTGCGCGCCGTACCCCGACATCCGCGAGCCCGTCTGGGACGGCGACTCGCTCCTCTTCGTCCTCGAGACCCGCGGCAACAACCACCTCTACCGCGTGCGCGCCGACGGGTCGACCGCGCCCGAGCCGGTCCTGGACGGCGAGCTGTGGGTGAACGGCTTCGACGCCGTCGACAGCGTCGTGGTGCACACGCAGACGACGCCCACCGTGCCGACGGAGCTCTTCCGCGGCGGGCGCCGGCTCACGGAGGTGACGCGCGCGTTCACCGAGGGCCGCGAGCTCGCGGCGCCCGAGCGCTTCACGGCTGCGTCGGCCGACGGGGCAGAAGTCGACGCGTGGATCGTGCGGCCGGTCGGCTTCGAGCCCGGACGCAGGTACCCGGTGCTGCTGAGCATCCACGGCGGGCCGTTCACGCAGTACGGCAACGCGTTCTTCGACGAGTTCCAGGTCGAGGCGGGCGCGGGCTACGTCGTCCTGTACGCGAACCCGCGCGGCTCGTCCGGCGGAACGGAGGCGTGGGGCCGCGCGATCCGCGGGCCGATCGACGAGGGGCCGGGCTGGGGGACGGTCGACTACGAGGACCTCATGGCCGTCGTCGACACCGCGCTCGACCGCTTCGACTGCTGCGACCCCGACCGCCTCGGCGTGCTCGGCGGCTCGTACGGCGGCTACATGACGTCCTGGATCGTCGGCCACACGGACCGCTTCAAGGCCGCGTGCTCCGAGCGCGCCGTGAACGACTGGACGATCCAGTCGGGCACCTCCGACATCGGCATCTTCTTCAAGAGCTACGTCGGCGCGCACTGGTTCGAGGCGCCGGACGTGTACCGCGCGCTGTCGCCGGTCACGTACGCGCCGGAGATCACGACGCCGCTGCTGATCGTGCACTCCGAGGACGATCTGCGCTGCCCCGTCGGGAACGCGGAGGAGCTGTTCGCGATCCTGCGGCTGCTCGGCCGCGAGGTCGAGCTCGTGCGATTCCCGTGCGCGTCGCACGAGCTGAGCCGGAGCGGTGCGCCCGCGCAGCGCGTGACGCGGTTCGAGACGATCCTCGAGTTCTTCGCGCGGCACCTCGCGCCGCAGGACGTGGGGACGCTCGCGCTAGCCGAGCAGCCGCGGTAGTCGCTCGACCACGGCGTGCCACGCGGCGTGGTCGGGGTCGATCACGTCGAAGTGGTCGGAGTCCGGGAACTCGACGAGCTCGACCTCGTCGCCGGCAGCGGCGGCGTACTCGCGCGCGACCCAGAGCGGCACCGGCTCGTCGCGGCCGCCGTGGACGAGCACCTGCGGCACGTCGAGCGGCAGGAGCCGCTTCGGGTCGGCGGCCGCGAAGCGCTCCGGCGCCTCGTCGGGCGTGCCGCCGACGAGCTTCGCCGCAGCGCCGTCGCCGAGGTTCTTCTCCGCCGCGCTCGTGAGACACGAGACGGCGCCCTGGGCGACGGCGCCGCGCAGGCGCACGGCCGGGTCGGCGCCCGGCATGCCCGCGGGCACGCGCGAGCGCGCGGCGAGCCAGAGGGCGAGGTGCCCGCCGGCCGAATGGCCGACGACGATCGCGCGCGACGTGTCGACGGACTCGACCGTCGCGAGGTGGTCGACCGCGGCCGAGACGTCCTCGAATGTCCCCGGCCAGCCCCCGCCTTCCTGGCCGACGCGGCGGTACTCGATGTTCCACGCAGCGATGCCGCGCAGGGCGAGGTCGCGCGCGAGCGGCGTCATCAGCGTGCGGTCCCACCCGAAGCGCCAGAACCCGCCGTGAACGAGTACGACGACCGGGAACGGGCCGTCGCCCTCCGGCAGATGCAGGTTCGCGACGTGGTCCGAATGCTCGCCGTAGGCGAGCATCGGTGCGGGCGGGACGCTCACAGGTTCGGTGGGGTCGTGACGCCGAGGAACGACGCCTCGCCCCGGCCGGCGTTGCGGAACGAGTGCGGGATGTCGGCGCGGTAGTAGGCGCTGTCGCCGGCCTCGAGCACGATCGGCTGCTCGCGGCCGATCGAGAGCTCGATCGCTCCTGCGAGCACGTGGATGAACTCCTCGCCGTCGTGCTGCGCAGTCTCTGCCATGCCGCCGCCCTCGCCGTAAACGTTGATCACCGGCATCATCGAGTGCTGCCCGTCGGGCGTGAGCATGAGGATGCGGATCCGCTCGTCCGACAGCTCGAGCGACCGCTGCTCGCCCGCGCGCACGACGCGCACCGCCGATCGGTCGGGCTCCTGCAGCAGGTCGGCGATGCTCACGGCGTACCAGTGCACGAGGCGCATCAGCCGGCTGACGGTGATGTCGCTCTGCCCGTTCTCGACGACGGAGAGGAACGACGGCGAGATCCCCGTTGCCTCCGCGACGTCCGCGAGCGAGAGGCCGCGCGCCGTGCGCAGCTGGCGCAGGCGCCGGCCGAGGTCGCCGTTGCGCGTGACGTCGACGTCGGTCACGCCGCCGCCTCGATGCGCGCCTTCAGGAGCAGGATCTCCGCCGCGTGGCTCGCGACGAGGCGCTCCCAGCGCTCGTCGGTCATCGACGCAGGCCGCCACGCGACGAGCGTGACGAGGCAGCCCTCGTAGCCGAGCCCGTCTCCCGGGACGACACGCGCGGAGATGCGATGGACGAGCGAGTCGGCGTCGCCGCCGAGCGCGAAGTCGACGGCGAGGCGCTCGACGTCGGGCTCGACGCGCACGTACGACGCCGCGTCGTCGAAGAGCGAGGCGCCGCGCACCACGCCGTCGCCGACGGGCTCGGCGTTCCAGCAGCCGAGAGCCCACGAGCCGAGTCGCGAGGGATCGGCGAGGAACGAGAACGCCGCCTCGGCCGTCGCGTCGCAGGCGGTCGTCACGCAGTCGGAGAGCGGGCTCATGGGGAGATTCGGAGGTCCCCGGGCGCAGGCCCGGGGACCTCCCTGGGGGGTGGGGTCCTACTTCCGGATCTTGATCTGACGCAGGACGGTCTGCTTCCCGTCCTTGTAGGTGAACAGGTTGTAGAGCGCGCTCTTCAGGTCGCCGTTCGAGTCGAGGTCGGCGCTGCCGCCGACGCCCTCGTAGTTGATGTCCTTGCCCGCGCGCAGCGCCTTGATGGCGTCGACGAGGTTGAGGTACGTGTACGTGCGGCCGGGCGGCGACGACACCTTCTGGATCTGCTTGACGATGTCCGAGCCCTTGTTCGAGTTCGCCGCGATCGAGGCGAGGATGCAGATCATCGCGCCGTCGAAGTTGTTCAGCTCGAGCGTCTGCCTGGTCTTCAGCCCGGGCGACGACGTGTAGAGCTTGTCGAACGCGTCGGCGGCCTTCGTGCCGAGCGGCGACCCGGCGCTCGTTCCGCGCGCGCCCTCGAGCGAGGCGGTCGGGATGAAGTCCGGGATCGTCGCGGGCCAGCCGCCGGCGACGAACAGCTTGTTGCCGTTGAAGCGGCCGGTGCGCAGGAGCGCGGAGCCGATCTTCGCGTAGTTGCCCGGGAAGTCGAGGATGACGTACGCGTCGGGGTTGCCCCGGACGATGTCGCCGGCTTCCGAGTTGTAGCTCGCGGCCGTCGGGTCGTAGAGGAGCGGGCCCTGGACGCGCAGGCCGAGCTTCTCGAGGTTGGTCTTGAGCGGCGGCAGCAGCCCGGTGCCGAACGCGTCGTTGCGGCCCGCGAGCGAGATCGTCTTGCCGCGGCCCATCTCCTGCTGAATGGCGCGCGCCAGAACGGGCGCCTGCAGGGTGTCGGACGGCATGACGCGGAAGAAGTAGCCGTTGTCCTTCAGGTCGGTGAGCGCCGGGCTCGAGTTGTTCGGCCCGATCTGGGGGATGCGCGCCGGCACCGTCGCGGCCTGCGCGATCGCGATCGAGCTCGCGGAGGTGAGCGCGCCGAGCATGCAGTCGGCGCCGTTCGCGATCAGCTTCCGTGCCGCGCTCACTCCCTGCTCGGGCGTCGTCGCGTCGTCGGCGTGCTCGATCTGGATCTTGATGTCGCGGACGCCGGCCTTGCGCAGCGCCGTCTTGGCCTGCTGCACCGCGAGCCCCGCCGACTTGGCGTACGCAGGCCCGAAGACCGCCGACGCGCCGGTGAACGGCACGACGTCGCCGATCCGGAGCGTGTACCCCGCGTCCTCGCGTGCCGTGGCGGTCGACGCCCCGCCGGAGGCCGCGACGACCGCGGCCAGGATCACGAGCCACGCCATCGCCTTCCGCATCGAACCCCTCCCTTTTTCGCTCGCCCGGGCTGCCCGCCGGGAACCTCGCGACCGTACAGGACAGTGAAGCGCCGTTCAATATGTCGAAGAGACCTGCTAGGCTCGCGCGCCCATGGAGTACGCGCCGCCGGGGTTCGACCCGCCCTACCGCGTGCTCGTGCTCATGGCGTCGACCGACGGCTGGTATGCCGCCGGCCCCGAGGAGCGGCAGGGCGCTCTCGCGCAGCTGTCGGCGCTCTTCGACCGCGCCCGGTCGCGGGGCGCGCGCCTCGTCGGCTCGTTCGACGACGACCTGTTCGCGACCGGCCAGCCGCTGTCGCTCCCATACTCGATCTACGCGCTCTTCGACGTGGACGACCTCGGCGTGATCGTCGACCTGACGCACGAGCTGCGCTCGTCCGAGCTCACGCACTGGTTCCGCCTCGAGGCGCGCATCGGCCGGAAGCTGTTCCTGCTCGACGGCTAGGCGGTGTCGAGCCGACCCTCGCCGCCGCCGAGGTAGAGGTCGACGACGTTGGGATCGGCGAGCAGCTGCGGCCCCGGCCCTTCGAAGCGGTTGCGGCCCGCGTCCAGCACGTAGCCGCGGTGCGAGATCGCGAGCGCGCGGCGCGCGTTCTGCTCGACCATCAGCACCGCGACGCCCGTCGCGTTGATCTCGGCGATCTTGTCGAAGATCAGGTCGACCGCCATCGGCGCGAGCCCGGCCGACGGCTCGTCGAGGAGGATCACGTCGGGCCCCGCCATCAGCGCGCGGGCGAGCGCGAGCATCTGCCGCTCGCCGCCCGAGAGCGTGCCGGCGAGCTGGCGTCGCCGCTCCTGCAGGCGCGGGAAGAGTCCGAACAGCTCGTCGCGGCGCGCCTCCGCCGAGCCCTCGCGCAGCCGCAGCGCGCCGAGCTCGAGGTTCTCGTCGATCGTGAGGGTGGGGAAGACGTTCTGCCGTTGCGCGACGTAGCCGACGCCGGTCGCGACGATCGCGTGCGGCTTGCGGCCGGTCACGTCCACGCCGCGCAGGCGGACGGCGCCCGACCACGGGCGCAGCAGGCCGATCACCGCCTTCACGAGCGTCGACTTGCCGGCGCCGTTCGGGCCGACGATCGTCACCATCTCGCCCGGCGCGACCGCGACGCTCGCGCCGTCGAGCACCGGCACGTCGGCGAAGTAGCCGGCGACGACGTCCTCGACCGAGAGGATCGCGTCACTCATCGCCTATCACCGTGCCGAGGTAGGCGGAGATCACGCGCTCGTCGCGGCGAACCTCGACAGGGGTGCCGGACGCGACGACGCGCCCCTGCGCCATCACGACGATCGCGTCGGAGTGACGCATGACGACGTCGAGGTCGTGCTCGACGAGCACGATCGTCGTCCGCCGCTCGACCCGCAGCCGCTCGATGTGCTCGAGGAGCGATCGCCCGAGCGTGCGGTTGACGCCGGCGAGCGGCTCGTCGAGGAGCAGCACGCGCGGCTCGAGCATCAGCGCGCGCGCGAGCTCGAGCAGCTTCCGCTGCCCGCCCGAGAGCGTGCCCGCGTAGTCGTTTGCCTTCGTCGCGAGCCCGAACACCTGCAGCAGCTCGTGCGCCCGCTCGCGCGCGCGCCGCTCCTCGGCGCGCCACAGCGGCCGCAGCGCCGCGAGCCCGAGCCGCTCGCCGCGGTTGTGCGGGCTCGCGAGCAGCATGTTGTCGAGCACGGACATCACCGACAGCGCCTTCGTCAGCTGGAACGTGCGCACGAGGCCGCGCCGCGCGAGCGCGTGCGGCGGTCGGCGAAACACCGATTCGCCGTCGAGCAGCACCTCGCCGCCGTCGCCGCGCACGAACCCGGTCACGACGTTGAAGAGCGTCGACTTGCCGGCGCCGTTCGGCCCGATGAGCGCGGTGATCGACCCCTCGGCGACGTCGAAGGTCACGTCGTCGACGGCGGGGATCGCGCCGAACCGCTTCGACACGTGCCGAACACTGAGGAGTGCGTCAGCGGCCACGAAGCGCGAGCTCCTCCTTCTTGCCGAACAGGCCCTGCGGCCGGAACACGACGAGCAGCATGAGGACGGCGCCGACGATCATGAAGCGCACCGCCGCGACGCGTGCGTCGCTCAGCGGCAGGTCGATGTAGCGCGTCGCCTCGAGCATGAAGATGAGGAAGAACGAGCCGACGATCACGCCGAGGTAGCTGCCGAGCCCGCCGAGGATCACGATCACGAACCCGTACGCGGTCAGGATCGGGTCGAAGTTCTGCGGCGACAGGATCGAGATGTTGATCGCGAGCATGTAGCCGCCGATCGCGGCGAGCGCGGCGGCGAGCGACAGCGACTGCAGCTTGTAGGCGAACGTGTTCTTGCCGAGCGCGCGCGCCGCGTCCTCGTCCTCGCGGATCGCGTTCAGCACACGGCCCCACGGCGAGTGCACGAGCAGCGCGACGAGCGCCGTCAGCACGAGCAGCAGCGCGACGTTGACGAGGAGCAACGGCAGCAGGAAGCGCTGGCCGATGCCCACCTTCTCGAGCCAGCCGTCGATGTGCGCCGACGCCTCCGTCCACGAGTCCGTGTAGCCGAAGAGCCCGAGGTTGCCGCCCGTGAGCCCGTCCCAGTTGTCGGCGAGGTAGCGCACGATCTCGCTGAAGGCGAGCGTCGTGATCGCGAAGTAGTCGTAGCGCAGCCGCAGCGACGGCAGCCCGACGATGAGCGCGGCCCCGATGGCGACGGGGATGCCGAGCAGCATCGCCCACCAGAACGACACGCCGTGGCGCACGACGAGGATGCCCATCGCGTACGAGCCCACGGCCATGAACCCGGCCTGGCCGAAGTTGACGATGCCGGTCGTGCCCACGTTCAGCTGGATGCCGAGCGCGAAGACGCCGTACGTCGTCGCTAGGACGCCGACGTTGATCCAGAAGTCCCCGTTGACGAGGAAGTGCAGCGAGACGGCGACGAGGCCGGTCACCGGTCGACCGTCCTCGCGGCGCCGAACAGGCCCTCGGGGCGCACGAGCAGCACGAGGATGAGCATGGCGAATCCGACCGCGACCTTGATGCTCGGCTCGATCACGAGCGTCGCCCACTCCTGCGTGAGCCCGATCAGCATCCCGCCCGCGAGTGCGCCGTAGGCGTTGCCGATTCCGCCGATGACCACCGCGGCGAAGATGCTGAGGATCAGCGAGAAGCCCAGGTTCGGGTTCACGGTCCCGGCGGGCAGCGCGTAGAAGATGCCGGCGAGCCCGGCGAGGCCGCCGCTGACCGCCCACGTGACGACGACGATCCGGTCGGTGTCGATGCCGGTCGTCTCGGCGAGCTGGATGCTGTCGGCGAGTGCGCGCGCCTGCTTGCCGAGCGACGTCGCCTTCAGTGCGAGCGCGACGATCACGATCACGAGGATGCCGAGCACGGTCACGATCGCCTCCGTCCGGCCGATGATCACGTCGCCGATGTGCCATGAGGTCGTGACGTCCGCGCCGGCCTGACGGTCCTCCGGCCCTGCGATGAACGCGATCGCGTTCCGCATGAAGAACGCGAGCCCGAGCGCGAACAGGAGGAGCTGCAGTTCGCCCACGCCGCGGCGGCGCACGGGCCGCCACACCGTCAGCTCGAGCCCGACGCTGAACACGGCCACCGAGAGCACGCCGAGCGCGGCTGCGAGCACGAGCGGCACGTCGAGCGCCGAGAACAGCACCATCATGTACGCGCCGAGCGTGAGGAACTCGCCGTGCGCGAAGTTCACCAGGCGCAGCACGCCGAAGATCAGCGTCAGCCCGACCGCGCCGAGCGCGTAGTAGTTGCCCGCGACGATCCCGTTCAGCGTCGCCTGGGCGAGGTCGACCGGCCCTTCGAGGATCGCGAGCACGATCGCGGTGACCGCGAGCGCCGCGACGATCGCCAGCAGCGGGCGGCGCGCGATCAGCCGACTGCTCGCGCGGCCGGGGTCGTCATCGCGTGTCTGGTCTCGCCGGCCACGGAGCCCAGCGATTGCACACTCGCGCGGTCCGCGCTGTCAAGCGGGAAGCAACAGGTCGAGCCCGCGGGTCAGCCCCACTCGACCCGGAACGGCTCTGATCGCGAGCAGCGTGCCCGCGACGTACGGCGCGGCGCCCTCGCCCGCGTCGTGGCGGATCGAGAGCCGCTCGCCGTCGGCGGCGAAGACGACCTCGGTCGAGACGGTGAAGCTCGGGAGGCGGAGGGAGTGCACCTGGCTGCCGGCGACGGTCGCTCCGCGCGCCTCGCGGGCGCCGAGCACCTCGTCGAGCGGCACGCCGAGCTCGGGCGAACGAACGGACTCGAGCCGCTCGGCCACCTCGCGCGAGGTGCCGCTCGGCGCGTCGGTCTTGCCCGCGCTCGCGTAGTCGATCACCTCCCACGCGCCGACATGGCGCGCCGCTTCGGCCGCGAAGCGCAGGAGAAGTGCGGCTGTGATCGAGAAGTTGCCGGCCGCGACCACGCCGACCCCGCGGCCGCGGGCGAGCGCGTGGAGCTCGTCGTAGTCGGCGGCCGAGAGGCCGCTCGAGCCGACGACGACGCCGACGCCGCGCTCGAGCGCGGCGAGCACGTTCGCCTTCACGACGGACGCGTGCGTGTAGTCGACGAGCACGTCCGTCGCCGCCGCATCGAGCGCGTCCGCCACGGACGAGTGGCTGTCGGGGTCGGAGCGCGAGACGCCGGCGACGAGCTCGAGGTCGCCGGCCGCGCGGACCGCGTCCGCGACGGCGCTGCCCGTCCAGCCCGTGATGCCGGCGACGCAGACGCGGATCATGCGGATGCGCGAGAGCCGGCCCGTGCGGGCCGGCTCTCGCAGTTCGCGGATGTCGGTCGCCTACGGGCCGACGATTCGCCCTTCGACGTGCGGGTCGACGGGCGAGTGCGCCGTGATGTAGTCGATCGTGACCTGCAGCAGGTCGTCGCCCGGCTGCGCGACGTTCGTGCCCTGCGAGAAGACGGTGTAGCCGTCTCCGCCGCCGTACATGAAGTCGTTCGTCACGAGCCGGACCGAGTCCGTCGGGCCGATCGGGGTCTGCGGGCCGGCGATGCCGCTCGGCGTCTTCCACATCCCGTCGATCACCGGGTTGCTCGGAGTGCTCGCGTCGCAGTGGAACTGCACCTTCAGGCCGGAGATCTGCGGGAACCGGCCCGTGCCGCCGGCGAAGCCCGGCTGGCAGACGGGCGTGAACCCGTTCACGAACGCCTGCCTGAGCTGGTCGCCGGTGAGCGTGATGATCGTCGAGCGGTTGCCGAACGGGAGCACCGCGAACACCTCGCCCCAGGTGATCTCACCCGGCAGCTCGCCCGCGCTCGGCGGGGTGAACACGAGGTCCTGGCGCAGACCGCCCGAGTTCGTGTACGCCGCGTCGACGCCGGGGTACTTCTCCCGCATCGAGTCGGCGACCATGTTCCCCATCTCTGACTCGAAGAGCCGCGTCGGGGCGCGCGTGATGTCGTTCAGCTGCGTGCCGATCACCTTGTTGCGGAGGATCGCCGTCTGGGCGTTCGCGGCGTCCACGATCGCCTTCACGTCCGCCCGCTCGGGCACGCCGAGGCCCTTGGCGACGCGGGTGGCGCCGCCTTCCCACGCGACCTCGCCGCCCCGCTCCTCGGGGTCGACGACGAGCTGGAGGACGGAGTAGCTCGTCCCGGCGTTGATGCCCTCCGTGATGAGGATGTCGCCCCGCATCAGGTTCGAGATGCGGTGCGTGTGGCCGACGATCATCGCGTCGACCGTCGTGTCCTGGAGCGCGTCGGCGATCCCCAGGATCGGGCCGTCCCACGCCTCACCGGCGAAGTTGCCGATCGGGTTCTTGCCGACGTTCGTGCCCTGGTGGATCACGACGACCTGGACGTTCACGCCGAGCTGCCGGAGCCGCTCGGACTCGGCCGCGATGCGCTCCGCCTCGGGCAGGAACTTCAGCCCGGCCGTCGCGCCGGCCGAGACCAGCTCCGGCGTGTTCTGCAGCTCGGCACCGATCACGCCCACCTTGATCCCGTGCACCGTGAACACCTTCGACGGCGTCACCCACGGCGGCAGGTTGCCGGTCGCGGCGTCGACGATGTTGGTCGCGAGGAACGGGAAGTGCGCCCAACCCTGCTGCTTGAGCAGCCGCTCGACGCCGTAGTCGAACTCGTGGTTGCCGTACGACGTCGCGTCGAGGCCCCACGCGTTCTCGGAGTCGATCGCCGGCTTGTCCTCGAGCAGGAGCGAGTTCGGCGGCGAGGCGCCGACGTTGTCGCCCGCGGCGAGGAGCAGGCCGTCGGGGTCGTTCAGCGACGCGAGCTCCTCGTCGAACAGTGTCGCGAGGGTCGCGGCACCGCCGACGTTCTGGTTGACCCCGTCGTAGGCGAGCGTCGTGGGGCTGAGCTGACCGTGGAAGTCGTTCAGCCCGACGATGTTGATCGCCTTGTACGGATGGTCCTTGAGAACGCCGTGGTCGACGACGTCCAGCAGGACCTTGCCCTGGCTGTGCTGCGGCTCGGGGATGCCCTGCAGGAACGCGAGCGTCGGCGCGAGGTCGATCGTCCGCGCGGACACCTCTCCGCGGCCGACGTCGCCGCCGTTCGCGAGGAACGTCGCTCGCATGTTCACGTTCGCGTCGAGCACCTGCACGTCCGGCACGTAGCCGTGCTGGCCGAAGAAGTGCGACGGGGCGACGAGCGTCCCGGGCGTCTCGGCGTCGAACTGGTACGGCGGATACGCGAACACGACGAGGTCGCCCGTCCGGGTCGGATGGGCCATGTCCGCCGTCGAGTTCGGGCCGTTCGGGATGTAGCGCGCCTCGGCCTTCGTGAAGGCGCGGTCGATCATCTTCCAGTTCTCGGCCTGGCCGTCGTGCGTCCAGTCGTTCGGGTCGGTCAGCCCGAGGTACTTCGCCTTGATGGCGGCGACGGTCGACGCGACGTCGGCCGCGGCCACCTGCTGGTTCCCCGTCACCGCCGGGTCGCGACCCGCGACGTTGAGGTAGACCTGCAGCGCGCCGCCGGCCCAGCAGGCCTTGGCCTTGCCGATCGTCTCGCCCGAGGGCAGCAGGCAGTTCGACGTCTGCGGCTTCGACAGCAGCCCGAGCTGCACGAGCGGGAGGCTCGCGTCGATCGCGAGGAACTGCGGCGCGAAGCCGTGGTCGGACGACACGAACGTCGTCGGGTTCCGGCCCACCAGCTTCCGCGCGAGCGTGAGGACCTCGTCGGCCTCCTCGTACGCGGCCTCGATGAACTCGGTCCGCTCGGCGACGCGGCCGTCCGGCACGCCGTTCAGGTCGACGTCGTCGTACGCCGGGTTCGGCTGACCGTTCGGCAGCTTCGGCGAGACGAGCCCCAGGAACTGATGCTGGAACTCGTCCGTCGTCGGCATGCCGGCGAGCAGCAGGTCCGGCTTGTACGTCTTGACGACGTACTTGAGCATCGGCGTGTGGCCGGTCGACCAGTACAGGCCCTGCTGCACGTAGGTCTCCTCGGACGTGACGCCGGCCTCGAGGATCGCGAAGTCCGCGGCCGTCGAGGTCGGGAACTTCTGCGCCAGATACTCGGCGAAGTCGCCCGTGAATCCGGGCTCGCCCGGCCACGTCGGCCAGCTCGCGATCGCGCGGCTGACGGACGTGTGGAAGAGGCGGACGCGCGACAGGTCGGGCGACAGCGTCTCGACCTTGACGAGCATGCCGGCCGTCTGGCCCTCGAGCGGGCCGCCGATGATCTTCACCTTCACGTCCGCGAGCTGGCCCTCCTTGAGGGTCGCAACCGCGTCCGCACCGTTCTTCGTCGGCGAGAAGAGGACCTTGTCGTACTTCGTCTTCTTGTCGTTCTTGCTGTCGAAGATGTAGGCGTTCAGGCCGTACTTGTCGACCTGCGGGGTGCCGTCGAGGACGCGCATGCGCATCTCCTTCGGCGGGCTGTACGACGTCGGCACGTTCGTCCAGCCGGTCGCGTCGGTCGGCGCGGCCGCCGGGAACGGCGCCCGGCCCGCGTACCCGGCCGGATGGTCGAACTGGAGGCCGAACGACGCGATGAACGGCGCGTCGTCGAACAGCGGCTCGCCCGCGTGGCCGATGAAGTTCGTCGTCACGCCGCGGCCGGAGAAGAACTGCTGGAAGTCGATGGTCGGGCCCTGGATCGTTGCGTTGCGCCCGCCGGCCCACTCGACCTGCGCGACCTTCTGGCCGGCGCGCTCGGCCGACTGCGCGATCGACTCGGCCTGGAGCACGTTCGGGTCGAACGCGGACGTGCGACCGGTGAAGCCGGTCGGCGGCGTGCGGATGCCGGGCCCGTTGATGTGGAACGTGTTGTTCGTCGAGCCGTGCACGGCCGGCCACGTCCCGGTCGCGAGGCTGTACCAGCCCGCGCCCGTGTTCGGCGGCGCCTGGGTCAGGAGCCCGTTGTCCTTCGCGGAGATGCCGTGCTCGAGGAAGTCCTCCATCGTCGGCATGTGCACGCCTTGCGCGATGAACTTCTTGACGAGGTCTTGCCGCATGCCGTCGGCCGCGAAGAAGATCCCCTTCTGCTTCGAGACCCTCCGTTCATCGTCTGGTGAGCCGTTGCCTGCCGCCGGCGCAGCGACCGCGAGCAACGCGGCCAGCGCACCGACCAACAGGATGATTCGGGAACGAACAAGTGACGCCACTCCTGGCACCTCCTGGTTACACGGCTAGTTCTTGACGGGACCCGGATCGGACCTCTCCCCGCGGCCCGATCGTGCGCAGAACACAGATCGCGCCATGCTACTCGGGTTTGCAGGACGGGAAAAGGGGTGTTTCCGGCCCGTAACCGTCTCGACGCTGCTCTGCGCCGAGCTCGGCGAGGCGGCGCTCGAGGAACCGCCGCTCGGCCTCGGAATGGACGAGCTCCAGCGCGCGTCCGTAGGCGATGCGGGCCTCCTCCGGGCGGTCGAGCCGCCGCAGGACCGCGGCCCTCGTGGCGTGGAGGTAGTGGTAGCCGTCCAGGTCGAGCGGCTCGAGGAGGGCGAGCGCCGCCTCGGGGTCGCCGGCCTCGGCGACGGCAGCCGCGCGGTTCAGCTCGGCGACCGCCGAGCCGGTGCGCCGCGCGAGCTCGCCGTAGAGAGCCGCCAGCTGCTGCCAGTCCGGCGGGTCCTCGACGTGCAGGATGGCGATCGCCGCCTGGAGCACGTACTCGCCGCGGCCGCCGAGCGCGAGGGCGCGGTCGAGCGTCTCGCGCCCCTCCGCGATCTCGGCCTCGTCCCAGAGCGAGCGGTCCTGCTCGCCGAGCAGCACGATCGTGCCGTCCGCGAAGCGCGCCTCGCGGCGCGAGTCGTTCGCGAGCATGAGCGCGAGAAGGCCGTGCACCTCCGGCTCGTCCGGCATGAGCCCCGCGAGCGCGCGCCCGAGCCTGATCGCCTCCGCCGCGAGCGCGTTCCGGCCGCCGTAGCCCTCGTTGGAGATCAGGTACACGACCGCCAGCACGGCGGCGAGCCGGTCGGGCAGCAGGTGCGCGGGCGGCACGCGGAACGGGATGCCCGCCGCCTTGATCTTCTGCTTCGCGCGGACGAGCCGCTTGGCCATCGTCTGCTCCGGCACGAGGAACGCGCGCGCGATCTCGTCCGTCGTCAGCCCGCCGAGCGTCCGCAGCGTGAGGGCGACCTGCGCATCGAGCGCCAGCGCCGGATGGCAGCACGTGAAGATCAGCTCGAGCCGCTCGTCCTTGATCGTCGTCTCGTCTGTCACGTCGTCCTCCACCACCTCGGGCACGTCGAGCAGGCGCACCTTCGCCGCGAGCGTGCGGTCGCGGCGGATGCGGTCGATCGCACGGTTTCGCGCCGTCGCGACGAGCCACGCGAACGGGTTCGCCGGCGTCCCGTCGCGTGGCCACCGTGCCGCGGCGATCGCGAACGCCTCCTGCGCGGCTTCCTCGGCGAGGTCGAAGTCGCCGAGGAAGCCGATCAGCGTGGCGAGGACGCGGCCCCACTGCTCGCGGAAGACCTCCTCGACGATCGCTAGCCCTCCTTGAGCGGCCGGACCTCGATCGCGCCTCCCAGCCGGGCCGCGGGAATGCGCGCGGCGAGCTCGATCGCGGCGTCGAGGTCGTCGGCCTCGAAGAAGAGGTAGCCGCCGAGCGCCTCCTTGACCGCGACGAACGGTCCGTCGGTCGTCAGCGTGCGGCCGTCCGCGACGCGCACGGTCGTCGCCGTCTCGGGCGGCTCCATCCACTCGCCTGGCGTGACGCCGGACGTCTGGTTGAGCGCCTGGTAGTCGGCGTACACCGCCTGCTGCTCCTCCGGGGAGAGCGCGTCCCACTCCGCGGTGCCGGGGGTCGGGGTGTCGCCCTGGTGGATCAAGAGCATGTACTTCATCGCGCTTCCTCCTCGTTCGGGATGGTCGCGGGTGAGACGAACGGCGGACGGGGCGGAGGACACCCCCTCGCGAAAGCATGCCGCCGGCTCAGCGAGCGAGGCCGCGGGTGGCGAGCCTCAGGCGAGCGCGGTCGGAGCGGCGCGGCGGTTCACGAACACGTTCTCGAGTGCGTTGCGCAGCCCGACCGACAGTGCGCCCGTGAGCACGGCCGCGTCGCTCAGGGCCGACACCTCGACGCGGGGCGGGTAGGGGACCCAGCGCGCGAGCAGCTCGCGCACCGGCTCGAGCAGCAGGTCGCCGTTCGAGCCGAGGCCGCCGCCGAGCACGACGAGCTCGACGTCCGCGACCGCCGCGACGGGGACGATGTTGACGGCGATGCGGCGCGCGACCTCGTCGACGACCTGTCGCGCAAGGGCGTCGCCGGCGCGCGCCGCGCCGAACGTCGCGCGCGCGTCGTACGGGGGTGCGAGCGCGTGCGGCT